>NZ_WTKY01000006.1:0-219071 GCF_011378815.1 Pseudoalteromonas sp. 31A1
ACTAATTACCCGTGAGGCTTAACCATACAACGCCAAACGCGTTTTATGCGACAGTTTAGACAGAAGTTAATATGACTAAAGTAGATATTTACTGAAAGACTTAAAAAATATTATCAGATATTTTCCAAATTCAGTTAGTTTGTAGCGATACGAATTAACGCCCAAATTTGCTTGGTGACAATAGCGTTTTGGACCCACCTGATTCCATGCCGAACTCAGTAGTGAAACGAAACAGCGCCGATGATAGTGTAGCATTTGCTATGTGAAAGTAGGACATTACCAGGCTTCAAATTGTAGAAAGCCCGAATCTAACGATTCGGGCTTTTTTACGTCTGTAGAAAAGTGAAATGCGCGCAATTAACACACACTCACATCAACACCTAGCTCGTAGGGCGGGCGAGTGCAGCGACTCCCGACGCTGATATACTGCGTAGCGTACCGACTTTATATTGTAGAGCGTCTGAATCTAATGATTCGGGCTTTTTTACGTCTGCAAAAAAGTGATTTAGGGATTCCTCTAGAGCGAAGGACTTCTTAGTAAATCATTTATATCGATCAGCAATAATATTTAATCAATTTGAGGGATTAAATCTGACGCTAACTGCGTTAAAAATCTCATATATGAAACAACTGAATAACGAATTCTTGCCCTTCTTTTATCGACTCCGCTTAGTTATTGCTCTAATCTCAATTTATGATCTGTTCAATTATGTAGTTTATAAAATGTGACAGAGCTCGTTTAGATAAAAATAGAATAATAAGGGTTTAATAATGAGTGAAATTGATAATCATCCACATGGCATTTTTTGTTGGTCAGAACTTTGTACGCATAATTGGAAAGATGGTAAGGCGTTTTATACATCATTATTTGATTGGGGGTATGACGATCAACCTATTGGGGAGGACATATATTACACCATGCTACAAAAGCAAGGTGGTGATATAGCCGCTATGTATGAAATGCCTAAAGAGCAAATTAGTGAAGGGATCCCAAGTCATTGGTTGGCTTACATTGCCGTCGACAATGTTGATGATTGTGCGCTAAAAGCTAAAGAACTAGGTGCTGAAGTTATTGCCGGTCCTCATGATGTTATGAATGCAGGACGAATGTTGATGCTAAAAGATCCTGTAGGTGCCACTGTTGCACTATGGCAAGGCAATGAGCATAAAGGTTGTAAGTACTTAGGTGAATTAAACACGCCTTATTGGCATGAGTTAGCAACCAGAAATAGTAAAGTAAGTAGAGATTTTTACTGTGCTTTACTAGGCTGGGAAAGTGAAATAAAGCCAATGGAAGGTATGAACTACACTTTATTTTTGGTTGATGGACAGCCAATTGCCGGTATGCTTGAGATGACAAGCGACTGGCCTGAAGATATTCCTGCTCATTGGATGATTTATTTTGCAGTAGAGAGCTGCGATACGGCAGTAAATAAAGCCGCTAGCTTAGGTGGACAAGTATGTGTTCCTGCAACAGATATCCCCGATGTTGGTCGTTTTAGTGTTATATGCGATCCTCAAGGTGGTGTATTTTCGGTGATCGAATCTGTTATAGATGACGTTTAAACAGTTACATTAGCTTTAGCGTTAATTTACTCGCTAGTTTGTTATAATACTCGCCAATTAAATCGTCAGAAAGTGCAGAGAACGCAATGGAATTTGAACAAAATAGCAATTTAACCCTTCCTTTATTTCTATTAGATGAATCATTAAGTAATAGAGATTTAGAGCAGCCTGATTTTGAAATATCAATTGGACTTGATGATGAGTTACTTGCTCAAATTTGCCAAAATCCAAGTGAAGATAGCAGTGTAGCTATTACCGTTAGCGGTTATGAGTTGCTTATAACTGATTCTCTGTATTTAAGTATATTAGAGCAAGAGCATGATGCGCAGATAACATTAACGCATGGGCCTCTTTTAAGTATTGTTTTGAATACTGAAGGTCAAAAAACATTCGTTTCCCCTCAAATGGATATGATGCCTACCTTCGATTTAGGTGACGAGGACGAATGAAAAAAATAATAATAAGTACATTCGTATTAATTATCCTTAGTGGCTGTGCTTACTTAGGTAATGCACATTACGATGATTTATTTGGCCCTGAACAAGCGCAAGAACGTATCGTTCCACATTCTACCCTTGCTGGAGCTGATTTTTTACAAAACGTAAAACCAGTACTCGATACCCGCTGCGTCGTTTGCCATGGTTGTTACGATGCACCTTGCCAGCTTAAGCTCTCATCCCCTGAAGGTATTGATCGAGGTTTGAGTAAAGAGCTCGTTTACGATGGAACTCGTTTATTGGCAACGACCCCAAGCCGTTTATTGTTTGATGCAACCAATACACAGCAATGGCGAGAAAAAAACTTTACGCCAGTGCTAAATGAGCGCGTACAAAGTGAAGAAGCAAACTTAGCGGGAAGTGTTTTATTTAATAGTTTAGTGTTAAAGCAAAGCTATGAATTACCAACTAATGAAGTGCTAGATGATGAATTTGATTTTTCATTAGGGCGTTCGCAAACCTGTGCAACAATGGGGGAGTTTGACCGATTAGCTGACGAGCAACCTCATGGCGGTATGCCTTATGGTTTACCTGGGGTTTCGCGCGAAGAGTTTAATCATTTACAGAACTGGCTTAAAAATGGCGGTAAAATGTCACATATTGAGCCACCAAGTAAGTATGATCAGAATAAAATAAAGGGCTGGGAAGCATTTTTAAATCAAGATAACTTAAAGTATCAGTTATCAGCACGTTATATTTATGAACATTGGTTTTTAGCACATATTTATTTTACGTCAGAAAACCCACAAAGTTTTTTTAAACTAGTTCGCTCGAGTACGCCTCCTGGTGAAACAATAAAATTAATAAATACGCGTCGTCCATATGACGATCCTAAAGTTAGTCGTGTTTATTATCGCTTTATGCAAGAGCGTACAACAATACTTTCTAAAACGCATTTACCGCTTGAACTTAATGAAGCTAAGTTACTGCGCTTATACGAGCAGTTTATTGCACCAGATTATACAGTTACGCAAATGCCAAGTTATAAACCAGAATCGGCATCTAACCCATTTAAAACTTTTGAAGTTATTCCTATTAATTCAAAATACCAATTTATGCTAGATGAAGCTGAATTGATTATTATGGGCTTTATTAAAGGACCTGTTTGTCGTGGTCAAATTGCGTTAAATGTAATTAATGATAATTTTTGGGTGGCATTTGCTGATCCAAGTAAAGTTGCTACGCCTGCTGTAGGCGAAATGCTAATGCAGCATGAAGAAGCTTTAGAACTTCCTGCCGCTGAGGAAAGTAATGCATTACCTATTTCCAGCTGGGTTAAGTATTCAGTTCGTGAGAAAAAATATTTACAGGCAAAAGTTGAGCTTGCTAACGAAATGTTTAAAGGTGGTGAGCATCTTACAACCGACTTACTTTGGAAAGGTGATGGGCATAATAAAAATGCGGCACTAACTATCTTCCGCCACTTTGATAGTGCAACCGTTGTTAAAGGCTTTATCGGTCAAGAGCCTAAAACCACGTGGATACTTGATTATGCGTTATTTGAACGTATTCACTATTTGCTCGTGGCAGGCTTTGATGTGTATGGCAATATTGGCCATCAAATGGTTACACGGCTATACATGGATTTTTTACGTTTAGAAGGGGAGCAAAACTTTTTATCGTTACTTCCAGAAGAAAAGCGTAATCAAATTAAAAAGCAGTGGTATCGTAATTCACCACTAGACTTATCTAAATTCTTTAAAAATAATCGAGAGTTTAGTCAGCCAAGTGGTATCAATTATAAAACTGATGATCCACAGCATGAACTATATACCTTGATGAAAGAAGCCTTAGCGCCAGTTTTAAGTGAAAAATACAACTACACTGAAGTGGCAAAGCCGTTAAATGTAATAAGTGAAATGCCAGCAAAAGCGGTTAACTTATTACCTCAGCTTTCTTTTATACTTGTAAAGCAAGAAGATAATAGCCATAAGGGCTACACTATTATTCATCATAATGCGCACTACAATATATCTAGTTTATTAAACGAAGATGGCCAACGTGCTTATGATGAAGATACTGCGACTATTGTTCCTGGGTTTATCGGAGATTATCCAGCAGCTATTTGGTATTTAAATAACGAGCAGCAAGTAAATGCTTTTGCCGAGCAATTGCCTATGATGCAAATAGAAGCTGATTATGGTGCATTGAAATCTAAGTTTGGTATACGACGTACTCATCCACAGTTTTGGCAATACAGCGATATATTGCACGATACAGCTAAAAAATATCGTGGGATAGAATATGGAATGTTCGACTATAACCGTTTAGAAAATAGATAGTTAAATAGTTTTATTTTATTAGCCCAACTTTTTAGTTGGGCTTTTTTATTTAATAATCATTATTTAAGCTGCTTATTAGTTCTAAAAAATTGAGCTACACTTAAAACAAAAACAGGGCTTAGTATGTTTAAAGTTGTCGCGAATATCCGTACTCGTTACCGATGGGCATTAATAGCAATAGCACTATTAATAAGCACATCAGCATCACTTATGCAGTATTATTTTTCGGTGCAAAAATATGACGCAAAAATAATAAATATGGCTGGTAAGCAGAGAATGCTTTCTCAAAAAATAGCTTGGCATAGTAATGAGTTATTATTATCGGCAACAAATATTTCTGAGCATACTAAAGCGTTAAAGACATCAGTCGTATCATTCAAAAAAACTCATAATTACTTACTTTCAAAAAATGCTAATGGAGAGTATCAGTACCTTACACCTAAGCTTATTAAGCTATATACGTTAGCTCCTCATAAACTAGATTCCCAAGTTGCAACATATATCCAGCAAGCGGAAAATTTGCTTTATCAACAAGGCCAAGTAGATAAGCGTATATTCTCTGTAACTGAGGTTGAAGAGCTATTAAAGCAACTAGATCATGCAGTGAATTTATTTGAAGAGCAAGCTGTCCAAAAATTGAACTGGGTATCTAACCTTGAATTATTATTTTGGCTTATGGCGATGTTTTTACTACTTGTAGAGTTAAGGTTTGTATTTATGCCAATGGAAAAAGAAATAGGTAACGCATTGTCTAAATACCAAAAGCAAAAAGAGTTCGCTCAACAAGTGAGTCAAAATAAAGAGCATTTTATTGCCAGAGCAAGTCACGAATTTAGAACTCCTTTACAGGGTCTTATTACGTCTATTGAGGAGTTAAAGGTTTCTGATACGCAGCAAAGCGTTAAAACCCAAGCTAATTACTGTGCACTTAGGTTAATAGCCATATTAGATGAACTGCAGGACTTGCAAGCTTTAAGTACAGGTAAGTGGGTACCGCAATTTAAAAATGAAAACCTTCTAGAGTCGTGTAATAAAGTACTAATGGCTTACGAGCATGCTTGTCAGCAAAAAGGCCTAAAACTAGTTAGTTGTTTAGATGAATCATTAAATTGTGTATGTAAATTGGATCATCAACGTTTGCAGCATACGCTTACAGAATTAATCAGTAACGCTATTAAGTTTACGACAGAGGGTGAAATTACTGTCTCTGCAAAGCTTTTTAATAATGAACTTTGTGTCACTGTAAGTGATACTGGTTGTGGTTTTTCGAAAGAGATTACTGATCTTGAATTTGACTCATTTAAACAAACAAACCATTTTCAAGGATTAAGAACAGGTCTCACTCGGGTTCAGTATGTTGTAAAGGCGTTGCACGGTGAAATTACCTTCAAAAATAATGAAGCCCATGGGGCGCTGGTATCTTTGCACTTACCAATAATTGCCAGTAAAGCTCTCCCAAACCCTCGTAAAATAAATGACAAACTAAAGTGTTTAGTCGTTGAAGATAATCCATTAAATACTATATTACTGACCCGCATACTTAGCTTATTAGGTTTAAGCTATGATTGCGCTGAAAACGGCAAAGTCGCGTGCGATATGGTGAGTGAAAATCAATACGATATTGTTTTTATGGACTTAAATATGCCAGTAATGGATGGGTTTGAGGCGATTAAAAAAATACGCTCTGATCTTAATAAAGTAATGCCAATTATTGTTATAACAGCAAATACTTCACAAAATGATATAGAGCGAGTTTATGAATACGGAGCTAACCTCCATATTCATAAGCCAATAAGCCAGCAAGCAATTAAAGACGCATTAAATAGTATTAGCGTTGCTAGGGCGTGTTGATCTTTGGTAGTTGAATTTGCAGCAGACTGTTTGGTTTTTAGGCAAGGCAGAGCCTATGTAGTGTGGTTATTCCCCATAAATAGGCGATAACGCAGCATAAATACCAAACATGCGCTGCCCATTGGGTTCTTTCTAGGGACGATTAACTCTTTGTTGCCTACATGGATGTAGGTAAGGGGCGTGAGCAGGACGCGGAAGCTTTACTCGGTTTTTACTTAGCCCACTAGGTTACAAACCTCGCGCCGCGATTTAATCGCCCTTAGATTGAACAAATTTCAATCCACAAAGATCAACACGCCCTAGTGAAATAAATTAATTTTGCAGATAACAAGCTTGCTAAGCTCTTTTAATATGCGTTAACTTGCTGTTTTAAGGTTTATTAGGAAAAGTTAGTGCAGTCAATTACGCTTGAGCAATTTAATGGTTACTTACAAGGGCAAGGCAAAAGTCGTTACGACATATGCAACCTAGATTGGCAAGTGAATCTAGGAGAACATTGGCTGCTTCTAGGTGCTAATGGAGCCGGTAAATCTGCACTGACAGCTGCGTTAGTTGGTGAAGCTAAGTGCGAAAGTGGTAAGCGTATAAGTAGTATTAATAAGTTTATGCTCGTGTCTTCAGATTCGCATAAACAGTTACTAGCTCAAGAATTAGAGCATGAAAAGCATAGCCTCGTTAAAGACCTTATTTTTACAGGGCATAGTAATAATGATGAATTATTAGCGCAGCTAATAGAATTATTTAAATTTAGCTCATTACTAAATAGGCATTTTAGAGACCTTTCAACGGGTGAAACTCGTAAACTCCTACTTATTAAAGCACTCAGCTCCCATAGTGAGTTAGTCGTGCTTGACGAGCCATTTGATGGACTCGACGTACAATCTTGCCAGCAACTTAATAAAATACTCATAGAGCTTAGCCACACGATTACTTTTGTTTTTGTGCTAAACCGCTTAGACGAAATCCCTTCATTCATTACTCACTATGGTTATGTAAACCAAGGCTGCTTGTTACATACTTTAGCAAAGCCAAGTAGTGAGCAATTAAGTGACTTACTAAAACTACTTCATTTAGATCATACTTCATTGGATGTGCCATCTCCTGACGCCGAGCAAGAGCAAAAGGCATTCACTGGTAATACCTTAGTTAAATTGAGTAATGCTAAAGTTAGTTATAGTGACGTAAGCATATTCAAAAATCTCAATTGGACTATAAAAAAGCATCAGCATTGGCAGCTTAGTGGAGCGAACGGTTCAGGTAAAACATGCCTATTAAATTTAATAACAGGTGATAACCCACAGTGTTATAACAATGACATTGAAGTGTTCGGTTTTAAACGTGGGACAGGGGAGAGTATTTGGGATATAAAACAGCATATTGGTTTTATATCTAACGCGCTACATATGGATTATCGCGTAAGTATATCGGCTTTAAATACTGTTATATCTGGTTTTTATGACAGCATAGGTTTATATCAAAAGCCGAGCGACGCACAAGTTAATATTGCTCAACAGTGGCTGGCATTTATTGGTTTAAGTGATAAGCAAAATATCTCATTCACCCAGCTTTCGTACGGCGATCAACGTATGCTTTTAATTGTACGAGCTATGGTAAAGCATCCAACGTTACTTATTTTAGATGAACCTTGCTTAGGATTAGATGAAGCAAACAGGCAACGTGTACTGCTACTAATAGAGAAAATTTGTGCTGCTAATACAAGTACTGTGATTTATGTAAATCATCATGCGGCAGACAAAATTAAAGGAATAGAGAATTACTTAAAAATGGAAGACTTTAATTAAAAGCTCAGAGAAAGGTTGAGCGAAAATTCACTCAACCCATTTTTATTTTAAAGACGAGTAACGCTAAAGCCTTTATCTCGTAGCTGTTTAAGTAACCCGTGTTTTTCAGGTAAATGCAGAGCGCCTACGGCAATAAATAGTTGCTCGTTTGCTAAACGCGGTGTGAGTTGTTTAACCCAATTATTATTGCGGTTAGTTAGCATTACTTGCTCGCTAATTTCACCATAATTACTGTCATCAAAACTCATGTTGTAGTAATCGGTTAGTGTATCCATATCCCCGTTTTTCCAGGCATTAACTAATTTGATAAAGTAAGTATTAATATCGCTGAGTTGCTCAAAGGTTTCTTCAATCATTTCATTGCTTAATAGCGCCATGCCATCAAACATTTGCAGTTGTTGCTCTAGAGTTTCAAGCTCACCAATTTTTATTTTATGTTCTTTAGCGTAAGCAAGTACTTGCTTGTCTATGCCGGTTTTATCTGAATATCCTGCATTTTGAAATTCAATTTGCATCATAGTCACCATAACAGCCCAAGGCTTTAAGCCATTAAACATAGCAATATCAATCGACTTTTTAGCAAAGTAATTTTTTAGCTTGGTATAATTTTGCTTTGAAAGCTCAGTTTGTAATGTTTTACCGTCACTTAGCATCATAAATGGCATTGAGCGCTGTTGCATTTCAAGTGGTGTAAGTTTGCTTATATCAACTTCAACAATGACTTCTTTGCTTGCGCTAATTGCATCGGTTACATTTTTAGGTAAGCCTTTCATGCTGGCATCACCAACGTGTACAGTGCCAAATAAGTAAGAGCTGACGCCATTTTTTTCTATTTTATATAAGGCGGGGGCTGCATAGCTGTTAAGGCTAAATGTTATAAGTAATGCCACAATAAAAAAGTGGCTAATACGGGTAAGAGCATTCATGGTTTGTCCTTAAAATCTCGAAGGTTAGTAGTGTAAATACTAACCTAAATTTACTTCAGAGGTAACGTTAATATAAACGTTAACGTATTGCTTTCGGTATTACTGGCCGTGATAGTAAAGCCATTTAAGTTACATAAGCTCTGTACAATTGATAATCCTAAACCATGGCGCTGATTATTAGTTCTAGATGAATCTAGCTGATAGAGCGGGTCAAAAATAGCAGTGAGCTGTTCACTACTTAGTGGTTTATTTACTTTGTTACTAACAGAGATGGTCATGTTTGTGCTGTTATTTACGGCAGTTAATTTAATTGGTGCCTCAGGGAGTCCATAAAATAGTGCGTTATCGATTAAGTTACACAAAATGGTATTTAAACTAAATTCGTCAGCATTAAGCGTAATCTTGTCAGTTATCTCGTTATTTAAACGCGTTTTAATAGTTGGGTGCTTAAAGGTCAGCTCATCAACAATTTGATTTACTAGGTTATTTAGAATGATATTTTGTGCATTTAATTGCATTGCACTGCTACTTGAGCGCTGCAACAGTAATAGGTTGCTAACAATCGTTTTCATACGCTGTGAAATATTAAGCACATCACTGGTATAGGTGTCGCTAATGCGTTTATCGTCAGGGTAGCGAATAGCCACCTCTGAGAGGCTTATTAGTTCAGCTATTGGGGTTTTAAGCTCGTGTGCAATGTCGCTTGTTAGGCGTTTTTCATTACTATAGAGTTGCTGATTAACGGTAATAAACTTATTTAGTTCATTACGTATAGGTTCTATTTCTTCTACTTTAAAGTCGCTTTCTATTGTTTGCGCAACACCGGTAATATCGAGTAACTTAATTTGATCGTTTAAATTGTGTAGCGGGTGCAGGCCTTTATTTACAATACGTGTCACTAAATAGCGCACACCAAACACACCAAGTACACAGGTTAAAATAAAGACCACATCAATAATAATCAGTACTTTATTAAGTTCGGAGGTGGGCGCTGCAATCGCAAGAGTCATGGTATTAAAAACAGCAGAGTGGGTGGGGTTTCTATCGTCTTTTTGGGCTACAAAGTGACTTATAAGTGCGCGGCCATCACGCCCGTTAGGAAGCTCGTAATCTATAATTTTAGATTCGTTTATCGGCATTTCTAAAAAAGGCAGGTTAGCATTTTCATAAAGCGCTAATGAGTCCGAGCGCTCAAACACATCACGGCCATGCCATAATTGGTAAAACTCCGTGGCATCGGCTGCTTCATACTCCGACATAAACTCACCAGCAAAATCAAATTCAACCACGTTGTTGTCATCTTCAACTAAGGTTTTTAAGTAGTTAGCTTTGTTAGTTAAAGACTGATTGAACTGATCTTCCACCCAAGTATCCACACTTAAATCAACGGTTAAAAATATGGTGAATAAAATCACCGAAAGTACCGCGCTAATATTATTAACCAGTTTACGTTTTATTGAGTGACTTTTATTTTGTTGTTGCGACATAACCAAATCCACGTTTGTTTTTTATAGGGAGCTCGCCATCAAACTGTCTTACTTTTTTTCGTATAGTAGATATGTGTGCTTCAAGCGCATTTTTAGAGAGCATATCGAACTGACCTACTACTGCTTCACTTATAAACTCTAGTCCTAACACCCGCTCAGGAGTATTAAATAAGCATTCTATTATTTTATATTCATTACGCGTGAGCTCAATGGCATGTTGCTTGTAATGAAGCGTTTTAAGCGAGAGATCTAATACGCAGTCGCCTACGGTCAGTGTATTTTGTTGGTTTTGCAGTGAACCACGGCGAAGCAATGCAAGGACTCGAGCATGGAGTTCTTCAAACGAAAATGGCTTAGTTAAATAGTCGTCAGCGCCTTTCATAAGGCCGTTAATTTTATCTTGAGGTTCACTTCGTGCAGATAAAATAAGCACACGGCTTTGGCTATTACTGCTACGTAGTGCTTGTAAAATACTCATGCCATCAACACTCGGCAGCATTAAATCAAGTACCAGGAGGTCGTAGTTTCCAGTCAGTGCCATGCTTAAACCTTCTGAGCCATCACCGGTTTCATCTACGGTAAAGCCAAGGTTGCTAAGGCCAACTTGCAAGCTGCGTCTTAGTGCTTCGGAGTCTTCAATAACGAGGATTTTCATGTTTACTCGGTTTATAAAAATAGCCTTGTTACTTTAACAAGGCTTTATTATCAAGTCACTTGGTTAATGATACCAACCGTTTGTATAAGCTAAGTTACCTAAGTTCGCGTGGGCGAGAGCTTTTTTAATCAGTTGCTCATCGTTTTCACATGGTACAAGCTGATTATTACTATACGTATAGGTGGTTGCTGGTTTTTGTGGTTGCAACACCACCACTTTATTACCGTGCATATAGGCAAAGTTTTTGTCGTATTGCATCATTGCGCGTTGTTTATTGTTGCTAATTGGCTTTGATAAATCATGGCCTATCATAGGGTGCTTGCCACTTGCACCAATTAAAGACAGTAAAGTCACGGGAATATCGAGTTGGCTGGCTAGCTGGTCATCGCGTTTATGGGGAATGCCTTTACCAAAAATAACGGCCGGGATTTTAAAGTGATCAACAGGAACTAAGCTCGAGCCCGATACGCGTGAATCGTGATCTGCAATAACTATAAATACAGTGTCGTCCCAGTAGCTCGATTTTTTAGCTTTTTCGATAAACTTACCTAGTGCGTAATCGGCATACTTTGCAGCATTATTTCGGGTTTGCTTTTGCTTGTCGTACAGCGTTATTTTATCGTCTGGAAAGTCATATGGGCTGTGATTAGAGCTTGAAAATATAAGGCTAAAAAATGGTTTATTCTGTTGTTTAAGTTTAGTGAGTTCGAGATCTGCTTGGTCGTATAAGTCTTCGTCTGATGCGCCCCACGAGCCATTAAAATCTATTTTATTAAAGTTATTAGTATCTACGATACTTTTAAAACCGTTGCCTAAAAAGAAGCTGCGCATGTTATCAAAGTGGCTTTCGCCACCATAAATAAATTGTGTGTTGTAATTTTTCTTCGCTAAAAAGTCAGCAATAGTAAAAAAGTCACGTTGTGATTTATCAAGCTTAACAACCGCACGCGATGGTGTGGGTGTAAATCCTGTAATTACAGCCTCAATTCCACGTACCGAGCGTGTGCCTGTTGCATATAAATTATCAAATCCCCAGCCTTGTTTATAAAGGGCGTCGATATTAGGTGTAAGCGGTAAACCGCCCAGTGTGCCTACGTAACGAGCGCCTAAACTTTCTTGTAAAATAATGACTAGGTTTTTTGGCTTACCTGTATTGCTTGCTTCATGGAACGTATTTGTTGGGGCAGCTGAGTCGCTAAATTTGGCCTGCGTATTTTGCATGTTACTGCGTACAATACTAAGCAATTCATCGGTAGGCATTTTGCCATAATACTCTTGGCTTGATTGCTCGTTAGAGAGTTGTTTTACCGCAAACGCGACGCTATAAAGTGAGTTAAGGGTTAAATCGTTAAGTAAGTGATCAGTAGAGAACGAGACCATAGCGGGGTTTAGCGGCCTGTGCCCTAATGAATTACGCGCGCCTAAAATAGTTAAGCACACTAAAACAAGCGCTAAAATTGATTGGTTTAGTCTCGTTAGTGATGACTTGCTTTGCCATTGATTGCTAAATACTTTACTTGCAAATTTACAGCTTAAAATAAGTGCTATAAAAGCAATAAGTACCTCTAACTTATAGCCCGAAAAAATCATTTTTGAGACTTCTTTAGGGTAAATTAAATACTCTATAAATAAGCGGTTAGGGCGTAAATCGTATTCGTTTATAAATGTAGGTGTAATCACTTCAAAAAAAACAAGTAAAGCCGACATAGCCACTAAGTAAATTTTAATTAGGCCGCGTACTTTATTTTGCCACCCTATGCTTTGCATAACTAAAGTCAGTAGTAATGCGGGCATAATAATGTAGCTTAAAGTGGCTATATCTACCCTTAAACCACCTATAAATATAGACAACCACGCATGCGATCCAAATACACGCTCACCTTGCCAAACACTCAAACCAAAGCGGGCAAGTGTTAAAAAACTCAGTGCCAAAATAGTAAATACAACAAAAATCCAAACAGGACCAAGTGCTTGCTTGATTGTAAAATTATTACTTTTAAGTGTTAAGCCCATAATACAGCCCACCAAATAAGAGCAGTAATTAGCATGGCTATAAACACACTGGCTGAGGCAATATCTTTAGCAAGACCCGAAAGCTCATGGTATTCGCTGCCAATCCTATCAACTACAACCTCAACGGCTGTATTTACCAGTTCAGCAAACAATACAAAAAGCAGGCTGGCTATAAGCAGTAATTTATCCCTTAGTGCAATTTCTTGTAGCCACACAAACACACCGAGTAACGAAAACAGTGCTAACTCTTGTTGAAACGCCGCTTCAAATCGACTCATCCATTTTAAGCCGTTAAAAGAATGGCTTAAGGTAAAAATAAGGCGCATTAAGCCTTGGCGTTTTATAACGGTTTTATTGCTCATAATTGTATTTCGCTTGGTGTTGTTTGGCAGCTAGCAAGTAAATCAAGCGATGCCTGATATGTTTTGCTCTTAATGCCAATTAAATTTAGAAGGGTGTGAAAAATATTGTTGTGTGAGCGCGCAGCGCGGGTGTCTAAATTAGCTAAACAGGTATTAGTAATGCGCTGGTTATGCTCATCAGCCCACATATAAAGGGGGACATGTGTTTGTGTACTTGGGGCAAAGCTATACGGAAAACCATGCAAATAAGCACCGGCTTCGCCAAGTGATTCACCATGGTCAGAGACATATAAAAACTGCTTATCTATGTTGTTTGGCAGTGCTTTTAATTGCTCAATTACTTGGGCGTTAACAAAGTCGCTGTACGCAATTGTGTTGTCGTAGGTATTAACTAATTCATCGAGTGAGCAGTTTTGAATGTCGCTTCTATCGCACGTAGGCGTAAATTGCTTAAACTTATCTGGGTAGCGTTTAAAGTAAGTTGGCCCGTGTGAGCCCATCATATGTAGGACAAGAACGGTGTTAGCTTGGCTTAAATTAGCGAGTTTGCGTTTAAGTGGAGCAAGGAGTGCTTCATCAAAACAATATTTCCCATCGCAAAGCGCTGATGGGGTGGTTGGGATATCAATGTTAACAACACGAGGGCATACGTTTTTACAGCCGCTGTTATTATCAACCCACAATACATCGCTGCCAGCTTGTTGTGCTAAGTCAATCAGGTTTTGTTGGTTGTCGGCTGCTAATCGATCAAAGTTATCTTGTGTTTGCAGTGAAAACATACACGGCACAGACACAGCAGTAGCGGTGCCACAAGACGCCACATTATTAAAATACGTCACATTGTACTTTTGTGTGTAAGAATTTGTGTTGCGCTTATAACCTTGATAAGCAAAGTTTTCTGCTCGTGCGGTTTCGCCAACAACCATAACGGTTACGCTGGTGGTGTTAGGCGCAATAAGAGTGGGTGTTGCATCTATATTTTTAAATTCTATATTGGTATACAGCAGCTGATCGCGCATATATTTATAACCGCTAGAGAGGTATTGAAACGGAATAATTTCTTTTTTCAAAATGCGGTTATTACGGCCAGTAGCTGCATAGTCGGCGTAAAAGTTTACGACCACTAAAGCAATTAGTGAGCAGCACGCTACAATAAGTTTTATACGACTAATCGCTTCTTGATGGGGGCGAGTAAAGTGTATTTTTACTTTGCTTAATATAAAAACAGGTAGCGCACAAAATAGCAGTAAAAAGCCTATGAGCTGTGGATTTAAATAGCTCAGCGCTTCGCTTGAATCCGTTTCGAATGTGTTTTGAATCATTGAATAGTCAAACACGACGCCGTAATTTAATGAGCCGTAAAGCACGGCACTCGAAATTATCAGTAAAAGGTAATTAAGTGGCTTTAGTAACCACCTAACCGACACTATCGAAAAGAAAATAATTAAAAGGCATAGCAAAAGCAGAGGCACTGAAAGTAAAAACAGCCATGAAAAAGAAGCAAGGGAGGTGATGGCACTAAACGAACCTTGAATAAAAGGAATGTTTATAACTAAGCAGTAATAACAGGCAATCATCACTACAAAGGCGTTTGCACTACAGTGAATGTAAAACCGTTTACTACGATTTGGCTTTTTTTGTGTTGGTGTTTGGCTAGTTACGTTCATATTTAGGCTCGTTTAAAATAACAACGCCATGCTATGTAACAACACTTAAGAGTCGCTTAAGAGAACCTACGCATTACCTGAAGGTGATAAATAATTTTATTTATCAAAATATTCTTAAAAATTAATCAAACCTTAAATAAGGTATATAAGAATAGTGAATTTCTGAGAATAAAATTAGAGCATAAAAAAACCACTACCAGCTTGTATAATGAATTTTAAAACCTGATAAATTGCCTTTTAGTCTTTTTGTTAGATTAACTTTGGTGTTGACTTAAAGGGCCTAGCGCGGTACTAATATAAAAAGAGAGCGAAGGAATAACCTTCGCGATAATTGAACAAAATTTGGTATTAATTACATGCTTACAAATGCACTTAACCTAGTCCTGATTATTATCGTGGTGATTATTCCCGCGAGGGCTTCGTAGTGCTTTAAAAACTTAAGCATTAAAAAAGCCCTCCGCACCTAACCGTTCGGAGGGCTTTTTAGTTTTAAGCCTAAAGTTTTAAGCGTAAAAATGTAATTGGGTTGTCACTGAGGAATGAGGGTTTTATTAATGACAGGCGCAGAACTAACAATCGACTTATTGGCCAAACACGGCGTAAATGAAGTATTTGGCTACCCAGGCGGAGCTATTATGCCAATTTACGATGCGCTGTATGGCGCGCCAGTCAAACACTACCTTACTCGTCATGAGCAAGGTGCAGGGTTTGCAGCTGTTGGTTATGCTCGCAGCACGCGTAAATTAGGTGTGTGTTTTGCAACATCGGGCCCTGGCGCAACTAACTTAATCACTGCCCTTGCTGATGCGATGATGGACTCAGTGCCATTATTGGCGATCACCGGCCAAGTGCCTACTGCAGCCATTGGTTCAGATGCATTTCAAGAAATAGATGTACTAGGTATGTCGCTTTCGTGTACTAAGCACAGCTACATGGTTGAACGAGCTGAAGACTTAGCAGAGATACTACAAGAAGCAATTCATTTAGCGCAAAGTGGCCGACCGGGTCCTGTACTTGTCGATATCCCAAAAGATATTCAAATGGCGCAAGTACCTTTTAAACCTTGGCTTGCAGCTGATGAATACTTACCACAATTAGATTTAAATCAAGTTGCTATTGCTAATCAATTACTTAGTGAAGCAAAACAGCCTGTAGCGTACGTAGGCGGTGGTGTACAAGCCGCTGATGCGCAAGACGAGCTAATGCAGTTTTTAAATAAAACGCAAATGCCGGCTGTATCAACACTTAAAGCATTGGGCAGTGTACTACCAGATTACGAACACTACTTAGGTATGCTAGGTATGCATGGTACTCAAGCGGCTAATATTGCTGTGCAAGAATGTGATGTGCTTGTATGTATAGGGGCGCGCTTTGATGACCGCGTAACGGGTAACTTAGCTAAATTTGCAGCTAAAGCCAAAGTAATCCATTTAGATATAGATGCCGCTGAAGTCGGTAAGCGAAAACCTGCTAAAGCCTCATTAATTGCTGATTTAAAAACCTCTTTACCAGCGCTTGAGTGCTTTGTAACACCAAAAGCCTGGTGTGACACAAATAAAGAAATGAATATTAAGCACGCGTGGCGTTACGACTACCCAGGTGAGAAGGTTTATGCACCTTATTTACTTAGTCAGCTTAGTGAGCGTATGCCAAAAACTGGCGTTGTGTGCTGTGATGTTGGCCAGCACCAAATGTGGGTCGCGCAGCATATGAAATTTAGCCATCCGAGTAATCATTTAAGTAGTGGTGGCGCAGGCACAATGGGCTTTGGTTTACCGGCTGCTATTGGCGCACAAGTAGCACGCCCAGATGACTTTGTAATTACCGTGTCGGGTGATGGCTCAATCATGATGAATATTCAAGAGCTTGCCACTATTCGCCGTAACAATTTACCAGTAAAAATACTAATATTAGATAACCAGCGTTTAGGTATGGTTCGCCAATGGCAAGAGCTGTTTTTTGAAGGGCGCTACTCTGAAACTAACCTTTCAGATAACCCTGACTTTGTTCAACTAGCTGCAGTGTTTGGTATTCCTGGGCAAACAATTACCCACGCTAACCAAGTTGATGATGCTATTACAGCATTAGTTAACAGCAAAGGTCCGTACATAGTACATGCCTGTATTGATGATAAAGAAAATGTTTGGCCACTTGTACCACCTGGGGCTGCTAACGACGAAATGATGACGGAGAAAGCAAAATGAAACATAGCCTAACTATTGCATTAAAAAGCCAAAGTATAGCGGTAGAGCGCTTTTTACGAGTGGTGCGTCATCGTGGTTTTAACCTAACGCATTTTCAGCTCAATATAGATGATGGTTTATACAACGTAGCCATGACGGTAGATAGTGATAAACCTATTCACCTATTAACCAGTCAGCTAAATAAACTGGTTGATGTTAAAGAAGTCACTTTACAAAACTTACAGCACCAACAGGCTGTGTAATTACGAATTAAAAAATAATTTACGAGTAACTGAATCACTCGGTTATTCACCAATTTTAGAATGAGGAATGCCCGCTTATATTGCGGCAAACACTGAGGTAACTATGGCTAAATTAAGAAGTGCAACAACAACTGAAGGACGTAAACGCGCAGGCGCAAGAGCATTATGGCGCGCAACAGGTATGACAGACTCTGATTTTGGTAAACCGATTATTGCCGTAGTTAACTCGTTTACACAATTTGTACCAGGGCATGTACACCTTAATCAGCTTAGTGAGCTTATGGGTGAGACAATTACGCAGGCTGGTGGCGTTCCTAAAGAATTTAATACCATTGCGATTGATGATGGGATTGCAATGGGTCACGGCGGCATGCTTTATTCATTGCCTTCGCGCGATTTAATTGCTGACTCGGTTGAGTACATGGTAAATGGCCATTGTGCTGACGCGATGATCTGTATTTCAAACTGCGACAAAATCACCCCAGGGATGATGCTTGCAGCGTTACGCTTAAACATCCCGGTGATATTTGTATCGGGCGGTCCAATGGAGGCGGGTAAAACTAAACTTGCTAACATCGACATTAAACTTGATTTAGTTGATGCCATGGTTAAAGGTGCAGATGAATCGGTAAGTGATGCAGATTCAGAGCAAGTAGAGCGTTCTGCGTGTCCTACATGTGGTTCGTGCTCAGGTATGTTTACTGCAAACTCAATGAACTGTTTACTAGAGGCAATAGGCTTAGCACTTCCGGGTAACGGTACCACGCTTGCCACTCATAAAGACCGTAAACAACTGTATGTTGAAGCAGGGGCTCGTATTGTTGATTTATGTCGTGAGTATTATCAAAAAGATAATCAAGATGTATTACCACGCGCTATTGCTAACAAAACAGCCTTTATGAATGCAATGGTTGTTGATATTGCAATGGGCGGCTCGTCAAATACCGTATTACATTTACTTGCTGCAGCGCAAGAAGCGGGCGTTGATTTTGATATGTCGCACATTGATGCGCTTTCTCGTAAAACACCATTTTTATGTAAAGTGGCGCCGGCAACACCAGAGTACCATATTGAAGATGTACACCGTGCTGGTGGCATGATGGCAGTTGTACGTGAGCTTGGTAAAGCGGGCTTAGTTGATATGTCGGTTAATCACGTAGCTGGATCAACAATGGCTGAGCTTGTTAAAAAATGGGATGCAACAGATCCGACTAACGAAGCAGCGCGCAAATTTTATCGTGCGGGTCCTGCGGGCATTCGTACTACTAAAGCAATGAGCCAAGAGTGTCGTTGGGATGAAGGCGATAATGACCGTGTGAATGGGTGTATTCGAAGCGTTGAACATGCTTTTCGCCAAGACGGTGGCTTAGCAGTTCTTTCGGGTAATCTGGCAGTTGATGGTTGTGTTGTAAAAAGTGCTGGCGTAGTTGATGAAATGCTACATTTTGAAGGCACCGCAGTGGTGTACGAATCACAAGATGATTCAGTAGAAGGGATTTTAAATAACGAAGTAAAAGCCGGCGATGTTGTTGTTATTCGTTATGAAGGGCCAAAAGGCGGCCCAGGTATGCAAGAAATGCTATATCCAACTAGCTACCTAAAATCAAAAGGCTTAGCTGAAAAATGTGCCCTTATTACTGATGGTCGCTTTTCGGGTGGTACTTCGGGTTTATCAATTGGCCACGTGTCGCCAGAGGCGGCGAGTGGTGGTGCAATCGCTTATGTTGAAAATGGCGACAAAATCATTATTGATATCGCAACACGTGAAATCACATTAGCGCTAAGCGATGAAGAACTTGAGGCACGTAAACAAAAGCAATTAGCACGCGGAAAAATGGCGTACAAGCCAGTTGATCGTGAACGTTATGTGTCGTCTGCTTTAAAGGCTTATGCATTACTTGCAACCAGTGCAGATAAAGGCGCTGTGCGCGACTTAGCTAAATTGGAGGCGCTTAGTTAATTATGGTCTCTCAAGAGCTCGATTATTTTCGCGCTATTATTCAAGCAAACATGGAGCCTTTGGCTAAAGTTACTGAGGTCAGCGAAATGGCTGAACTCAGTAAAAAGCTAGGTAACCATGTTTGGTTAAAGCGTGAAGACCAACAGCCCGTGTACTCGTTTAAATTACGCGGTGCGTATAACAAATTAAATAAATTACCTAAAGGCTCGGTGGTTATTACGGCTTCTGCGGGTAATCATGCTCAAGGGGTTGCATTAAGTGCATCTCACTTAGGGCATCAAGCAACTATTGTAATGCCAGTTACAACGCCCGAAATAAAAGTCAGCGCAGTGCGTGCACTTGGCGGTGAAGTTGTATTACATGGCCATCACTTTGATGCTGCAAAAGCACATGCGCTTGAGCTTACAGATCAGCGTAACGGTATATTTGTCCCGCCATTTGACGATCCGGATGTCATTGTTGGTCAAGGCACTGTAGCACGCGAGCTAATGCAGCAATTAAACGAGCTTGATGCTGTGTTTATTCCTGTTGGCGGCGGCGGCTTACTGGCGGGAATGGCGGTTTATATTAAATCGCTGCGTCCAGATATAAAAGTAATTGGCGTAGAAGCCGACGAAAGTGCATGCTTACAAGCAGCGCTTAAAGCAGGTAAACCGGTAGAGCTTGATCGCGTTGGCAGTTTTGCCGATGGCGTAGCGGTTAAAATTATTGGCACCGAAACCTTTCGTTTAGCGCAAAAGTTTTGCGATGAAGTTGTAACCGTTACTAGCGATGAAATATGTGCAGCCATGCAGGATATTTTTGTATCTACGCGTGCAATTGCAGAGCCATCAGGTGCACTTGCAACGGCTGGGCTTAAAAAGTGGAGTCAGCAGTCGGGGTTAAAAGGACTACATTTAGCGGCTGTGCTTTCGGGTGCTAATTTAAACTTTGATCGCCTGCGTTATGTTGCAGAGCGCACTGCGCTGGGTGAAAAAAACGAAGCGCTATTAGCCGTTACTATTAAAGAAGAAAAAGGCAGTTTTAAACAGTTTTGTGCTTCTTTAGGTGGCCGTGCTATTACTGAATTTAACTACCGTTATGCAGGACCCGGTGAAGCACAAATATTTGTGGGTATTGCCCTGCGCCAAGGCGAGCAAGAGCTTAATGAGTTAAAGCAAGACTTAACAAATAACGATTATCAATTTTGCGATTTGTCGGATAACGAACTCGCTAAATTACATGTGCGTTATATGGTTGGCGGAAAAGCACCAGAGCAATTACATGAACGTTTATTGCGTTTTGAATTTCCTGAGTATCCGGGTGCGCTTGCACGCTTTTTAGATACTTTAGGCAGCAATTGGAACATTACCTTGTTTCATTATCGTAATCACGGTGGTTCGATGGGGAATGTACTGGCAGGTTTTGCAATTGAGCCGAGTCAGTATGAGATGTTTAACGAGCATTTGAATCGCTTAGGTTACAGTGTACAAGATGAAACACAAAACCCGTGTTTTACCCAATTTTTAACATCAAAACCGCAAGCAGAAAAAGCCGAAAAACTCGCCTCAGTTTAATCCTTCTTTAAAGGCTGGCACCTAACTAGGGTGCTTGCTTTATTACACGTTTTACATATAGTTACAGGTAATCGTCATACTTTTTGAGGACACCTATTTGCTATTTAAAGGATTAATCATTGGATTGTGCTTTTTTTGCAGCCATATCGCGGCGCAAGAATCAGTCACATTACAGCTAAAATGGACACATCAGTTTCAGTTTGCTGGCTACTATATGGCTAAGCAAAAAGGCTTTTATAATGAAGCGGGCCTTGATGTAACTATTAAACAAGCTAATCCAATGAAACCTGATACCTTTGGTCCTGTGGCCAGTGGCGAAGCACAATTTGGTGTAGGGCATTCTGGTATTTTACAGCAACGTATTAATGGTCAGCCTTTTGTTGCAATGGCAGCCTTATTGCAGTTTTCACCTTATTGCTGGATGGTAAAAGACACGTCTGATATTTTTCACCCTCGTGACTTTGTTAATAAACGTATCACTGCTGTGAGCAAAAATGACGGCACCGAGCTACTTATTATGCTTAAACGCAGTGGCGTTGATGTAGATAAACTCAAAGTTTACAATGGCGAAAATTTTAACCAGGCTTGGATTGAAAACAAGCTAGATGCTATGCAAGTTTATGTTACTACAGAGCCTTATTATATGACTCAACAAGGCGTAGCTCATCGGCTTGTTTGCCCACAGCGTTATGGTATGGATGTATATAGCGACATTTTATTTACCAGCGAAAACATGCTTAAGCAAAATCCACAAACGGTCGAAAAATTCTACCAAGCGAGCCTAAAAGGTTGGCGCTATGCAATGATGAATATGGATGAAGCCATTGCAGTCACCCAGCAAAACTATGCACCGAGTAAGAGCTTTCATCAGCTCGCCTTTGAGGCTGAAGTACTAAAAAGTTATATAACCCCACCCACTACCAGTTTAGGGCATATGTCGATAGCAAAGTGGCGCTTAATAGCTGACTTATATGGCATACAGCAAAACGAATTTGACGAAGTGAAATCTCACTTTATTTATAAATACCAAGAGCCTGAAAAGATGCAATTATCATGGATGCTTATAGCAGCTATTTTGGTGAGTATTATTTCAATACCTTTGTATTTACGGCTGATTTTTAGGCAAAAATAACTGCTTAATGAGAGCTCACTGAGCTGATATAATTAATTGTCTTTTTATTTTTTAAGCTGTTATGACTTTAGCTGAGCAATTTTTTGCACTTGATTCACTTTTAATGCGCCATCGTCAGTATTGGCAGTGCACCGCATTTGATTTTGACACTATTCCTTGGCCAGAGCTGCAAGGCATACTTAACGAACTAACTGATGATCAGGTAACCGTTCTTGATAACGATCAAAATCAGCTATACCAATTTTTTAGCCAACACATAAACCAACTTGATGAACTTGCTAAGCTATGTGACTTACCTAGCTCTGCACACTCTCGAGCTGATTATCCGTTTTGGATAAGTAACGGCATTAAAGGTCGTAAGTTTGATCAGTTACAAGATTTTGTATCTGCACTACCTAATACTAAGCAACCAGTTTTAGAGTGGTGTGCGGGTAAAGGACACTTAGGGCGAATGCTTGCTTTTAATGGCGCAATTGATGTGCATAGTATTGAACTGCAACAAAGCTTATGCGAGCAAGGACAAAAAAGTGCACAGCAACAAGGCTTGGCAATGCACTTTAGCCAAGCAGATGTATTAAAAGAGGATATCACTCAATTTTTTAATGCTGATATGCATGCCGTAGCGCTACACGCATGTGGTGGTTTGCACCAAGCATTTATGCGTCAAGCAAGTTTAGCGAAAGTACAGCAAATTAGCTTTTCACCTTGTTGCTATCATTTATTTACGGCTAATGAGTACCGTGTAATGAGTGAGGTTGCAAATAAAAGTGAGCTTAACCTAACGCATCGCGATTTAAAGCTCGCATTACAAGAAACCGTTACAGCGCCTTCTCGTCTGGAAAAAGTACGTAAAACAGAACTAGAATGGCGGCTTGGTTTTGACGCACTTAGAAAATCGATTACTGGCGAGCAATATTATGTAAGCGTACCTTCGGTTAACAAAGCTATATTCTCAGATTCGTTTAAATCATTTTGTGTATGGGCTGCAGATAAAAAGGCAATAAACCTACCTCAAGGTACTGATTATAATAAATATTTAGATATTGGTGTTGCTCGAAAAAAAATAACTGACCGAGTTGAACTGGTTCGACATGTGTTCAGAAGAGCAATTGAAGTTTGGCTTGTGCTCGATCGTGCTTTATATTTGCAACAGCAAGGCTATCAAGTAAGCGTTAAAACGTTTTGTGAAAAGCAGTTAACGCCTCGTAATATTTTGATTCTTGCTAATATCCATTAAATTTCCGTCCTCGACTTAATAAGAGATGCAATGAGAAAGTTAAAAAATTTATTCGATAACAATAAACGTTGGGCTGCACGTACAAGCGAAGCTGATCCTGAGTTTTTTAAAATTTTATCTATGCAACAAAATCCAGAGTATTTATGGATTGGTTGTTCAGACTCTCGTGTACCTGCTAATCAAATAGTTGATTTATTACCAGGCGAATTATTTGTGCATCGTAACGTTGCAAACGTGGTTGTACACACTGACCATAACTGTTTGTCGGTTATGCAGTACGCTGTAGAGGTTTTAAAAGTAAAACATATCATGGTAGTAGGTCACTATGGCTGTGGTGGCGTACAAGCCGTTTTAAACAATGCAAAATTTGGCTTTATTGATAATTGGCTACGCCATGTAGGGGATGTAAAAGAAAAGCATCTTGAACAACTTGATGCAATGCCAGAAAGCGAACGTTTAAGCCGCCTTATTGAGCTAAATGTAATTGAGCAAGTGCGTAATGTATGCCGTACTAACATTGTGCAAGATGCGTGGGAGCGCGGCCAAGAGCTAAGCGTTCATGGTTGGGTTTATGGTTTAGAAAACGGCCATCTTCATGATTTAGAATCTGTAGTAACGTGCGCGAGTGAAGAAACGCAAAGCTACAAAAAAGCAGTGCAGCACGTACTTAATAAAGTGGGCGAAAATAAATAAATTTATGACTAAAACGGCGATATTAATAGGTGCTACAGGTTTGGTCGGTAATGAGTTGCTACATAAGCTACTTAAGAGCGATCGTTATACCAAAGTGGTTACGTTAAGTCGTCGGGCTTTGCCTATTACACACGCAAAGCTAGTTAATCACGTTATTGATTTTGAAAAATTAACTCAATACGTTGAGCTTTTTAAAGGTGACGTATTGTTTTCGTGTTTGGGCACAACCCGTAAACGGGCGGGCTCTACACAAGCTCAGCGTAAAGTAGATTTTGATTATCAGTTTATAGCGGCGCAGTTAGCGGCATGTAATGGTGTTACGCATTACTGCTTAGTGTCATCAAGCGGGGCGAACACGCACAGTAATAGTGCTTATTTGAAAATGAAGGGTGAGCTTGAGCAACATATTAAAGCACTCCCTTTTGATAAAATAAGTATTTTACAACCGTCTTTATTATTAGGTGATCGTGAGCAATTTAGAGTGGCAGAAAAGATAGGTAGTATTATTTTTCCTGTTATTACACGGCTCCCGTTTTTAAAGCGTTACAAACCAATAACAGGTGAGCAAGTTGCGCAAAAAATGCTGAGTGTGAGTTTAGCGCAGCAGGCTAAGTTATTTTATTATGTGCTAGATGAGCTATTTGAATAAACTTGGTAAAACGCAAAAGGCAGCCTAAGCTGCCTTTTTTGTACATTAAATTAATACCAATTTTATTAAAAAAATGCTCATTCTAGCGTATTAAATAACTCACTAACTACGTTAAAAATTATTTATATAGAACAACTATGTACCATAACTTTAGCCTTGTTATTGAGCTATTTTCTTATCGCTATAATAGAACACTAATTTAATGCAATTGGTATAATTATTCAGCGTCAGTTTTAGTGCTAAGTTGTTGCTCAAGCAATGCAACTTTAGCTTCAAGTTCGGTTAGTTTTTCGCGAGTACGAATAAGTACTTGGCTTTGCACATCAAATTCTTCACGGCTCACAAAATCCATCTCAGCAAGCTTGTTTTGTAAAACTTGCTTTGTTTTACCTTCGAGTGTCTCTGCTAGGTTTTTTACACCTTGTGGCATATTGCTAGTAATTTGCTTAGCAATTTCTTCAAGTTTTGCTGGGTTGATCATATTTGTCCCTTCGATGCGGCCTAAAATAATAATAACTAATATTACCTTATACCCACGGTATTTAACACATGATCATCTTTACCTTAATTAATTAAGGCAATTGCTATGCTCGCAGTAATGGTTACGTTAAAATTGCGCGTCTTTTAAATTTCTTTGGTCGTTATGAAACTCAATCCTAAACAAGATGAAGCCGTAAAATATATTAGTGGTCCATGCTTAGTACTCGCAGGCGCAGGCTCTGGTAAAACCCGTGTTATTACGAATAAAATCGCTTATTTAGTGAAAAAATGTGAGTACAAAGCGCGAAATATAGCCGCTGTTACTTTTACCAATAAAGCAGCCAAAGAAATGCGTGAACGAGTACTGCAAACGCTCGGAAAGCAAGACGCTAAAGGTTTATGGGTATCAACGTTTCATACACTCGGTTTAGAAATAATAAAAAAAGAGTTAAGCACATTAGGGTTTAAACCCGGTTTTTCGCTATTTGATGATCAAGATACCAATCAGCTTCTTAGTGAACTCACCGAAGATGAGCTAAAAAAAGACAAGGACTTACTCAAACTACTTAAAATGGAAATTGGTAGTTGGAAAAACGAATTAGTACTGCCAGAGCAAGCAATACGCGAAGCGCGTGATGCGCAAAAGGCATTGTTTGCACAGCTGTATGCTCGCTATCAAAATCAGCTACGTGCTTATAACGCACTGGATTTTGATGATTTAATTATGATCCCTACTTTGTTACTTACTAATAACGCCACATCTCGTGAGCGCTGGCAGCAACGCTTTAAATACTTGCTGGTGGATGAGTATCAAGATACCAATACAAGCCAATATCAACTTGTTAAATTGCTAGTAGGCGAGCGTGCCCGTTTTACTGTGGTAGGTGATGACGATCAATCAATTTACTCATGGCGTGGTGCTCGCCCGCAAAACTTAGTGTTATTAGGTAAAGACTACCCAGGGCTTAGACTTATAAAGCTTGAGCAAAACTATCGAAGTGCAGGGCGAATACTAAAAGCGGCTAACATTTTAATTGCGAATAACCCACATGACATAGAGAAAAAGTTATTTAGTGAACTAGGTTATGGTGAGCCGATTAAAGTAATAGGGTGCCGCGATGAAGAGCATGAATCTGAGCGTGTGGTTGCTGAAATAATTTCACATAAGTTTATGAAGCGTACCAGCTATAAAGATTACGCGATTTTATATCGTGGTAATCATCAAGCACGTGGCTTTGAAAAATCATTAATGAGTAACCGTATCCCTTATAAAATTAGTGGCGGGATGTCATTTTTTGCTCGTTCAGAAATTAAAGATATTATGGCGTATTTACGTTTGCTAGTTAATCAAGATGATGACAATGCATTTTTACGTATCGTAAATACACCACGACGCGAAATAGGCACGGTCACACTTGAAAAGCTTGGTACGCTTGCTAACGAAAAGCACATGAGCTTATTTGCTACCTGTTTTGATAACGATTTAGGCTACAGACTAAAAGGGCGTGGTTTTAATGCGCTTGCTGGGTTTGCACGCTGGGTTGTTGAGCTATCCGATAACGCAGTACGCGGTGATACGCTCGAAGCTGTTAAAGACTTAGTGCGTAATATTAATTACGAGGCATATTTGTACGAGTCGTCACCGAGTGCAAAAGCCGCTGAAATGCGTATGAAAAACGTATCTGAGCTGTATCGCTGGATCACCGATATGTTGACCGGTGATGCCGACAACGAGCCAATGACATTGGCTGAGGTTGTTAGCAAGCTAACCCTTCGCGACATGCTTGAGCGTAACGAAGAAGAAGATGAAACCGATGCAGTGCACTTATCAACACTTCATGCATCAAAGGGCTTAGAGTATCCATATGTATTTATGGTAGGCATGGAGGAGGGCTTACTTCCGCATCAGGTAAGTATTGATGAAGATAACGTAGATGAAGAACGCCGCTTAGCTTATGTCGGTATTACTCGTGCGCAGCAGGAGTTAACACTTACTTATGCAAAAATACGTCGTCAATTTGGTGAAACCTCACAAACTGAGTTAAGCCGATTTGTACAAGAGTTACCGCAGGACGATCTCGCGTTTGAAAATAAAAAGGCGCCAAACACGCAAGCAGAGCGAATGGAAAAAGGCCAAGCAAGAGTCGCTAACCTTCGTGCAATGTTTAAAAAGCCTGAGTAATACCTCAGGCTAATTTTATAAAGACTGGGTTGCTTGTATTTCAGGTAACTCAGAACACACTAGAGCGTGTTGTTTTCCCACAAAAAATGCCAAACCGTGCTTGTCTAGTAAAGCTCTAAAATTAAGTATTGATGGGCCTTTAGCAATTACTTTCATTGCTTTGAGCTTCGTAATTGCTAGCACCCCTTGTAGCTGAAAATCGTAACTTTCTTGTTGTAAAACACGTTTACTAAAGGTCGAGCTAAGTAGCAGATAGTCAAAATTAATATCGGTTAGTAAATTAAGTTCGCATCGATCTTTAGCAAAATTGTTTAAACCAATTGAATAACCAAGTTGTGATAGCTTTTTGAGGTTTTCTATTTGTGTTGCGCTTGCGTGACGAATTTCTTGCTCATCAAATAGCAAACAGAGCTGGCTATGTCCTTGTTGTTTATTTAGCGTATCTGTAAATAAAACAAATTCGTGCTCCTCGAGTAGTAAACCAGAGCAAGGAACCAGCGCCATAGTTACATCTGCGGTAATTGCTTGTGCATAAGCGCGTTGTAATAACTGTAACTCTATCTCAAGGTGCTGTTCTTTATCTGATGCAAACTTTTTCAAAATATCAAAGCTAGTAAAGCCAAGTATTGGGTGTTCACCAAATGCTTCAAATAAAGATTCAGACTGATGTTGTTCATCAAGCGTAATTATTTCTGAGCTTCTAAAGCTCATAGGTAATATATCAAGGTGATGTTGTGCTTTTAGTGCCTGCGCAGGTATTGATTGTGTTAGTAGCGGATGAAATAGCTCGTAGCGATTTTTTCCGGAGTTTTTAGCGTGGTACATTGCGGCATCGGCATCACGAATAATTTCATCCGTATGCATATAGCTTTTCTTTGAGTAGGTTATTCCTATACTAGCACCACTTTGAAGTGATTCGCCTTTAAGGAAAAAAGGCTTTTTCATTAAATCGATAATACGATTAGCAACATCTTCTGCTTGTTGAGGCTCAGTTAAGTGCGTTAATAAAATAACAAACTCATCGCCACCTAAGCGTGCTAGTAAATCATGTTCGCGTATACACTGGGCAAATAACTCACTAACGTTAATTAAAAACTGATCGCCAGCATGGTGACCAAGTTGGTCGTTAATGTCTTTAAATTTATCTAAATCAATAAATAAAACAGCAAAATTATGTTCAGGAAAGCGCTGATAATGTTGTAGTGTTTTTTCAAGCTGAGTTAAAAAGAGGCTGCGATTAGGTAAGCTAGTAAGAGAGTCGTGATGTGCGTCGTGATAAAGCTGCTGCTCTATTTTTTTACGCTCATCTATTTGCATTTGTAAGTGCAGATTTGTTTGACGCAGTTCTTTGGTTTTTTCGTTTACTCTAAATTCGAGTTCTTGATGGCTTTTTGCAATCGCTTGATTGGTGAGCTTTGTTTGTAAAACCGCTGCAATTTGATGAGATACAAAGGTAATTAACTCGCAATCATCCCGGCTGAAAATATGTTTGTTATCGTAAGCTTGGCAAACAATAAGGCCGATAACACCTTGAGCTGTTTTAAGTGGAGCGCCTAACCAACTAGTGGCCATTTGCTCTTTTTGTACAGGCTTAGCTCTTTGTACTACACCGCTTTCTATTAATTCTTTTGCTCTACACGGGTGTATAAGTTGCGTTTCTTCAGTGCTTATTACCAGTTCACTATAACCTTTAGCAAAGCGTCTTGGTTGTGTGTTTTCTTTAAATTCATCTACACAATAAGGGAAGCTTATCCAGCCAGACTCTTTATCGTAAAGTGCAATATATAAGTTTTCTGCGTAGGTAATTGTTTTTATTATTTCATGTATCTTAAAGTAAGCATCATCAAGGTTTTTAGCTTGCGTTGCTATTTCAGATATTTTAAACAGAATTTGTTGGCGTTGAAGTGCGCGTTTGCGTTGTTCTATTTCAAGGTTTAACGCGTCGTTACTTTGAGTGAGTGCTCGGGTACGAATTTTAACTTCTGACTCAAGGAGCTCTCTTTTTTTTACACGCTCTATTGCAGTTGCTAAATAAAGCGACATAAACTCAAGTAATTGTATTTGTTGTGAGCTATAGCCCTGTTTTGTATCGTAACTTTGCGCTGCTAAAACACCGATAATATTGTGTTCTTGGTAAACTGGAACACCTACCCAATGCTCTGCTGGAGTGCCTAATGCTTTAAATAAGCCTTCTGCTGCGGCATTTTGCATTTGCTGCTTGGTAAAACATGTGGTTTTACCCTGTTTAAATACATAACCAGTGGCGCCTTCATCAAAGCTATTTGATTGGTTAAGGGCGACGGCAATACCATCTTTTTCATCTGAAAAGTAAGAAAGTTCTAGCGATTGACTGTATTGATTTGATAGCACCACATAAAAACTTTTACTCGGCACATATTTTTGTAAAATGTCGTGGATAGCGGGATAAAGTAGGGTTAGCTCGGCAACAGTACTTGCTTGCTCTGATAATTGTATCAGCGCATTTTGTAAGTGATGTGATTGTTTGTATTTATTGAGTAATGTTTTTAGACGTTTATTTTGATACGCCAATTTACTCGATACTGAGAGTTTATCTTCCAATGATCTAACCGGCTATTTTTATTGTATAGTTATTAGCCTTATACTTTCACTTTTAGCGCTTATCGTCAAGTTGATATTCGTACTATCATACTGGCTAGAAACACTATTTTAGGTATTAAAAAAGGCTTACCGAAGTAAACCTTTTTTGTGTATTTCAGCTGTATTTACTTAGATGTCATGAAGTCGATAGCAGCGCTTATCTCATCATCAGAACAATCCATACAGGTGCCTTTTGGAGGCATCGCATTAAAGCCATTTAGTGCATGCTCAAGTAAAGTGTCTTTACCTTTAGCTATACGTGGAGCCCAATCGTCAGGCGATTTAGGCGCGCCTAGTGCACCAGTACCGTGACATGCAAAACATGCACCTTGATACACTTGCTCACCAGAACGAGGGCCTGTAGGCGCCGCTGCTACAGCAGCTTTATCGCCTTCAAGGTATACAGCACCAACCGGCGCGAGACGTGCTTTAATTGCATCTTCAGTCATAGAGTTATCATATGGCTGTGCGTATGCAGTGGTTGCTAGCATTAATAATGCTGCAGCTGTTAATTTTTTCATTTTGCCTTGCTCACTTCGATTTGAACGTGATCAATCACGATTAAAGATGACGGAAATTAAACCGATTATAACTCTCTGAGCCAATTTATAAAATGCTAAGAGGCGTTTTTATTAATAAAACTGACTACTTTTTGCGTTAACGCAATAAAATTTAATTATTTACTGACTTTTGTTAAGCAATTTAATAAACGCAATCAGTTAGATAATTAACTTTTAGATCCTAAGATCAATTTATTGATAATACGCTACTAACTAGTTTTTCGATCCCTGCATCGGCTTCAATAATTGATTGCGCAAGCATATAAGCTGGGGTTGTAACTAGCTTATTTGGCTGATCAATAACAACATCATCTACTGCACAATTTATATGTTTAGCGCCTAATGCGTTAAGCGCTTGTGCTGTCTCTGCATCGTTACCAATAGTAAGTACAGCGTTATCGTAAATAAATGGGATCAAAGCGGGTGCAATACACATATAACCAGCAGGCTTATTTTCTTTTGCAAATGATTTACAAGCATTAAGTACGTCTTCATTAATATTTGCTTTTGCGCCTTTAATTGCAAAGTCACATAAGTTTTTTGCAGCGCCAAAACCGCCAGGTACAATTAATGCGTCAAACTGAGTTACGTCTAATTCAAGCAGCGATTTAATGTCACCCCGTGCAATACGAGCCGCTTCTGTTAATACATTACGTTTATCAGGCATTACTTCGCCCGTTAAATGGTTAATGGTATGAAGTTGTTCAATATCCGGTGCAAAACACTGATACGTTGCGCCATTTTTGGCTATATGTAATAAAGTTAAAATTGCTTCATTAATTTCACTACCATCGTACACACCAGACCCTGCTAATATTACCGCTACGTTTTTCATGCTTTTGTGCCCCTAAAGTCTTTTTTATAAGTCGATCGGATGAAGTCTAACATGCTCAAAATTTCTCGCGAAAATAAATTTTTAGTACAAAAATCATTCTCTATGCAAGTTGTATTGCGGTTTATGCCATTTGCGATCACTTTGCCTTTAAAAAAATTATAAAGGATCGCTATGATCTTCGATCCATTGTGCTAGAATACTCCTCCGGTTATTTAAATGGACGCGAATAATCAAAGTGAATAACAACACAAGCAGTCGTTAGAAAACCTTTTTCCACATTGGTTTAAAATAATAAAAAAAGAACCTCGTATTATCTTTTTTAAATTAAAACATACAGTTAAAGTATTTTCTAAGCATTTTATAATGCTTTGGAAGAATAGCTCGTGGCTGTTATCTACACACTTATCCACAGCTTGCTATAGTTTTAATAACACGATAAGCAGTAATTCACTGTCGTTTTATTTACTACCTTATGGCATGCTTATAATTACCTTAATTTTTTGCATTTAGGATCCAAATTCACCATGGCTCAGATCCCCGAAAACCCACTTATTTTAGTTGATGGCTCGTCATATTTATTTCGTGCTTATCATTCTCCGCCGCATTTAACTAATTCTAAAGGTGAAGCTACGGGCGCTATTTATGGCGTGATCAATATGCTTAAAAGCTTGATCAGACAATACGATCCATCACATATGGTGGTTATATTTGATGCTAAAGGTAAAACGTTCCGTAACGATATGTATAGCGAGTATAAGGCAAATCGTCCGCCTATGCCGGATGACTTACGCACTCAAATAGCACCGATACACAGTATTATTAAAGCGATGGGCTTTCCGCTAATTAGTATTGAAGGCGTTGAAGCTGATGATGTTATTGGTACATTTGCACGTATAGCATCAGAGCAAAAACGACATGTACTCGTCTCTACTGGCGATAAAGACATGGCACAGCTTGTTAATGAACACGTTACGCTAATAAACACGATGACTGACAGTATTTCAGATCCCGTTACCGTGGTTGAAAAGTTTGGTGTAGGCCCTGAACTTATTATTGATTACTTAGCATTAATGGGTGATAAGGTCGATAATATTCCGGGTGTTGAAGGCTGTGGTCCTAAAACGGCAGTTAAATGGTTAGAAAAATATGGTTCTCTTCAAGGTGTAATGGATCACGCCAGTGAGATTAAAGGTAAAATAGGCGAAAAGTTAGCAATTGCTCTTGATCATCTGCCTTTAAGCTACGAACTTGCGACAATTAAGTGTGATGTTGAAGTTGAATCTGATCTTGATACATTCAAACTTCAAGAGCCTAACAAAGACGAATTAATTGCATTATATGGTGAGTGCGAATTCCGTCGTTGGTTAGCTGAATTACTTGATAATCCTAAAGATGCTGAAACACATTTAGCTGTACCTACCGAAGCTACTGAATTACCAAAAGTAGAAGATGCTCATTACGAAACTATTTTAACGCAAGTGCAATTTGATACGCTAATAGAGCAATTAAATAGTGCTGAGTTATTTGCATTTGATACTGAAACAACCAGCCTTGATTACATGAAAGCGCAATTGGTGGGTATGAGCTTTGCCGTAAAAGCGGGTGAAGCTGTGTATTTACCGGTAGCGCATGACTACCCAGGTGCGCCTGAGCAATTAAGCCTTGAATTTGTAATGCAAAAGCTAGGTCCAATTTTGGCAGATGAAAACAAAGCTAAAGTAGGGCAAAACCTTAAATATGACAAAAGTGTATTAGCGAATGCAGGTTTTGCGCTAAATGGTATTAAGTTTGACACCATGCTTGAGTCGTATGTATTTAATAGTGTAGGCACGCGTCACGATATGGACTCGCTAGCACTTAAATACCTAGGTCATAAAAATATTAGCTTTGAAGATATTGCTGGCAAAGGTAAAAAGCAACTTACCTTTAACCAAATTGAACTTGAAAAAGCAGCGCCTTACGCCGCAGAAGATGCCGATATTACTTTGCGTTTACACGAAGTGCTTTGGCCAAAAATAGCAGCTGATGAAAAGCTAAAATCGGTATTTGAAGATATAGAAATGCCACTTATTAGTGTGATTTCTGATATTGAACGCACCGGTGTTGCGATAGATAGCAATATGCTTGGAGCGCATAGTCAACGTTTAGGTGAGCGTTTAATTGAGCTTGAAAAAGAAGCGTTTGAAATAGCAGGCGAACCATTTAACTTAAGTTCTCCAAAACAGCTACAAGTACTGTTGTTTGAAAAGCTTGGGCTGCCTATTATTAAAAAAACGCCTAAAGGTGCACCTTCTACCGCAGAAGAAGTACTGCAAGAACTTGCTCATGATTATCCGCTACCTAAAGTAATTATAGAGCATCGTGGTTTATCAAAGCTTAAATCAACGTATACCGATAAATTACCATTAATGGTGAATGAGAAAACCCAGCGTGTACATACGTCTTATCATCAGGCAATTACAGCTACGGGGCGCTTGAGTTCAACTGATCCTAATTTACAAAATATTCCTATTCGTTCAGAAGAAGGACGTCGTATTCGTGAAGCGTTTATAGCCGCAGATGGTTATAAAATTGTTGCTGCCGATTATAGTCAAATTGAGCTACGTATTATGGCGCATCTTTCACAAGACAAAGGTCTATTAAATGCATTTGCTAACGGCTTAGATGTACATAGTGCAACTGCAGCTGAAGTATTTGGTGTAGAGCTTGATGATGTAACTACCGATATGCGCCGTAAGGCGAAAGCAGTAAACTTTGGCTTAATTTACGGTATGTCGGCATTTGGTTTAGCACGTCAACTAGATGTGCCACGCCACGAAGCGCAGCATTACATAGATAAATACTTTGAGCGTTTTCCAGGTGTATTAGAGTACATGGAAACAACACGCGAAAAAGCAGCTGAAAATGGCTACGTTGAAACAATATTTGGTCGTCGCCTACATTTACCAGAAATAAACGCACGTAATGGGGCGCGTAGAAAAGGAGCCGAACGTGCTGCTATAAACGCACCAATGCAAGGTACTGCCGCCGATATTATTAAAAAGGCAATGCTGAGCGTTAACCGCTGGGTACACGAACAAGCGCCAAATACAATTAAGCTGCTTATGCAAGTGCACGATGAATTAGTATTTGAAATCAAAACAGACTGCGCACCACAGTACACAAAACACATCTGTGAACTGATGTCGCAAGCTGCTGCGCTAGATGTACCACTTATAGTTGAAGCTGATGAAGGTGACAACTGGGAACAAGCTCATTAATGCAATTTGAGCATTTTAATTAAAGCGCCTTTTGGCGCTTTTTTTATGTTTAATAAAAATGGCGAATAACAGCGATTCAATCAGGTATATGCAAGCTTTAGTTAAAATAAGGTTAATTTAAGCAACTATTTGTATTAAATAGTTATATGTTCGTCAATTCGAGCTGTTTTACAGGAATATGATTGTATTTTAATGCGTGCTTTTGTTAAAGTCCCGCCTGTCCTATCCTGTAGGACATCCTGTTGATGATGCATCTGAAAGGGTGCAACAAATTGATAGCTTCTCCCCAGTTTGCTATACCGGCCTACCAACTTGTTTGGTGGGCCGTTTTTTGTTTTACGCCTGAAAATCCTATCTAATTAATTCTTTATTGCGCTATACCAATTGTATTATTCATTCGTCATTTCGAGGTGGTTTGGGTACATCGCAGGTGATACCATCGAAGTGATATTATTTTTATTCTTTTCATTTTATTACTAAGGAGTGCGTTATGTTTAAAGCATTAGCTATTGCAGGTTTTTCTTTATCAAGTTTAGTTATTTCTAATGTTGCTCAGGCCAATTGGCAGCTAGTGAATGATAAAAGCCAACTAAGCTTTGTTTCAATTAAAAAAGATTCGATTGCTGAAGCACACCATTTTACTAACCTTGAAGGTATGCTTTCTGATAAAGGCGAGTTTAGCGTTAATGTTGATTTAACATCAGCTGAAACTCTAATTCCTATTCGTAATGAGCGTTTAACGACATTTTTATTCGAAGCGGCTAAATTTCCAAATGCTGTTTTAACTGCAAATTTAACTAAAGAACTGAGCAATATTAAAAAGCCTGGTCAATATGTATTAAAGGGTATTAAAGCTGAGCTTGATTTTCACGGTAATAAAAAGCCATTGGCAATTGATGTACTCGTTAACAGCACGCAAAGTGGTGATTTAACGGTATCATCATTAACACCTATTATTATTAATAGTGATGATTTTGGTGTAACCGAAGGCGTTAAAAAGCTGCAAGAGCTAGCGGGCTTACCTTCAATTGCAACAGCAGTGCCTGTTACATTCGCAATTACACTTAAAAAACAGTGATTTCTTTAAGTGAGCTTAGCAAGCAATTAAGCGAGCCAAGCAAACCTTTTGATAGTTGGCAGCCTAATCATTGTGGTGAACTGCCAATTGTCATTAATCATAAGGGGAAATGGTTTTACGATGGCAGCGAAATAACACGCCCAGCCATGGTGAAGCTGTTTGCTTCTGTTCTATGTAAAGAAGGTGAGCAATTTTATTTAAAAACACCTGTCGAAAAAATAACAATAACGGTTGATGATGCGCCGTTTATTATTGTTGATTGGCGTTTTGAAAATACAGTGCAAGGGCAGGTGTTGTGTTGTATTGATAATTTAGCTAGGCACTGGTTGGTGAGCGCTCAGCAGCCTTTAGTTATAAAAGACTATAAAGGGTCAAAAGTACCTTATCTAAAGCTACCTTATGGCTGTAGTGCGCGTGTTGCGCGAAGCGTATATTATCAGTGGGCTGAAAAAGCCGAGTCTGATAAACTCGGCTATTTTATTAAATCTGCAGGAAAGCAGTTTTATTTATCGTAACGCCAGCGTTTAAGCCTCTGGGTTAGTTTCGTCTGTGATTGTTTCATCGGTAGGTGGTACAGCAATAACAGGACCTAAAAACCATTCATCTAGTTTTTTAGCTACTTCTGGTAAACCCGTGCCTTTTAATGATGAAAATGCATGAACTGTAATATCCCCATCAAGCGTGCTTAATTCACGACGAACTTGCAGTACTTGTGATTTACGAGGGCCTTGCTTTAATTTATCGGCTTTAGTTAATAGTGCCAATACTGGAATTTCACTACCAATAGCCCAATTAATTAAATCGCGGTCTAAATCTTTTAATGGATGACGAATATCCATTAAAATAACAATACCTTTTAGGCTTTGACGCTTTTGTAGGTATTCGCCTAGCGATTTTTGCCATTTCTTTTTCATTTCGATTGGTACTTTAGCAAAACCATAGCCTGGTAAATCGATAAGGCGCATATCGTCAACATCAGCTAAATCGAATGTATTGATTAGCTGAGTACGTCCAGGTGTTTTACTTGTACGTGCTAGCTTCTGATCGGTTAATGCATTTAATGCACTCGACTTACCTGCGTTGGAGCGACCGGCAAACGCAACTTCAATTCCCGTATCAGCAGGTAATTTAGTAATGTCGGGAGCGCTTGTTACGAAAGACGCAGTATTATATTTGATACGAGATTTGAGCACAGGCTCTCCTAAAACTTAAATAAATAACGTTGAGTAAACCAAATTCACTCAGGGCGCGTATTTTATACTATAAAGGATGTATTAAAAAGCGTATTTAACCACCTAAAAACAGCACCTATGGTACATTTAAAACATGTTAAAGCTTAATCTAAGTCAAAACCCTGTAAATTATAAGCTTAATATGTGTAGAAAACGTGCCAGAGAATTTATTATCGTGTAGAATATATGTATTACAACATCACGATTGTAGATGATACAGGGTCGGAAACAGAGAATTCACCATGAAAAAAATAGCACTATCTTTAACAATATTGCTTGGTGCGTTGTCAGCAAGCAACGCAACAGCATTTGATGGCGATGTAAACGCAGGTAAAGAAAAATCAGCAACGTGTGCGGCTTGTCACGGCCCAGACGGTAATGCGCCGGTTAATATTTACCCTAAAATTGCAGGTCAACATCCAGATTATATCCTTAAGCAACTTCAGGATTTAAAATTAGGTATGACGTCAGGCGGCAAAGAAGGGCGTATGGATCCAGTAATGAGCGCTATGGCTATGCCACTTAGCGAGCAAGACATGAAAGATCTAGCTGCTTATTTTTCTTCAATGAACATGACTGAAGGTGCTACACCTAAAGATGTTGTTGAAGTTGGCGAGATGCTTTTTAAAGCAGGCGATGCAGAACGTGGAATTCCATCATGTGCAGCATGTCATGGCCCACGTGGTAATGGCTCGTCACTTGCTAAGTTTCCAAAAATTTCTTTTCAGCATCCAGGATATATCAAGGCTCAACTTGAAAAATTCCGTGATGGTACTCGTCATAATGACTTAAATGGCATGATGGGCGATATTGCAAAAAAATTAACAGATAAAGACATCGAAGTACTTTCTCAGTATTTAGGTGGCTTACACTAAAGTCGTATTTATTTAGCAGTTAATAATAAATAAACTACAATGTGTTAAAAAAAGCAGCCTAGGCTGCTTTTTTTGTGTCAAAAATTAACGATATCGTCCGTTTTAATGTAAGACATTGACCATGTCTGGTTGTAAGAAAAGTCTTCTTTTTATTTTTGATTATTGATTAACTTATTGTAATTTATGTTTATTTTTATATCTCAATGTAATAAAGATAATAAAAGTTATATAAACCAGTTGTAACAAAATCATTAACGAGTAAATTAACCACTGTCGCAAAACAACAATAACAAAACGGAAATAACTATCAAGGAAAGTAACGCGGCATGACTACATAGCATAAGATTAGTGCTACTAAAGGAAATAATAAAAAAGTGTCAGGATGACCGAAAATAATAAAAAACTCATGGAAGTTTAATAATAAAAACAAAATGGAATGTAACAAGGAACGTAAAAATAATAACAATACGGACTGATAATAATAAAAATAATAAAGACTAAAAAAAGTCGAAGGGAGAAGTGTCCAGATAATGGCGCTCAGATTAGCAGGCGGTAGAGATGTTTTCTCTACCGCCTTTTTATTTGTCCTGTTACAATACCCACCGTTTAAAATTAGCGATTAATTAGCTAAGGCGCTTTTAAATGAGAGACCCAACCTCTAAGCGCAAACTGAATTCTTCTGGCTAGGCCAGCACTGCGATGCCCATTAATTTGCGCTTCGCTCAAAACCTCTTAAGTGAGATGATCAAGATATGAGTAGAACTAAAAAGTCACGCAAAAGCCCAGCAAACGGACCTGTTCGTTTAAGCCAAGATAAGCTTAAAGAAATGCGCGCATTAAAAGAGCAGCGAGTTAAAAAAACCAAAGGTGCTAAGCCAGGTTCTCGTAACGCGCCAGATTTACTAGATAGCGAAAGCCATAATGCTGGTCACGCGCCGAAAGATAAGCGTGTAGGCAGTAAAAAGCCGGTACCATTAATTGCAACTGCGCCTGAGCCTAAAGTTGAAATGAAACGCAACTTAAAGCCAACTATTGAGCTGAAAAAGGTAATCGAGCCTGAATTTACACCTGAACAAGAGCTAGAAGCACTTGAGAATGACGAGCGTTTACTTAAACTAGTAGAGCGTCATGAAGAAGGTGAAATGCTAACTGGTAAAGATGCTAAGTACTTTAATAGCCGTATTGCTCGCCATCAGGCGTTATGTGAAATTCTTGGTATTGAAGACGAGGATGAAGACGAATTTGAAGATGACCTTGAAGATGATATTGAAAGCAAAGGCAATTCTGATTTCGATCAATACTTATCTGACGATTTAGCCAACGAATGGTTAGATGAAGACGACAAATAGTAAGGATAAATAATGAGTACCGCGGTAATTTTAGCCTTACTTTTAGGCGCTGCTATAATAGTTGGTCTGGCATTTTATGCGGGTCAGTTGCTGTATAAGTTAAATGCGCAAAAAAAGTTAATTGCTAAAACGCAGGCTGAACAAAAGCAAAAGCTTGAGAAGTCGCGTTTAAAGCGAAATGCCAAACTAGCCGATAGTATTCATTTAATTGCGCGTGCAATGAATGAAGAGCAGTGTGAGTTTTCTGAAGGCTGTTTACGTATTTGGGTACTTATGTCTCAATATGGCTTTGAGAGCGAGCGTGATTTAACGACACAATATCCTGGCATTTATAAAATGTACCAGGTAGTTAAAGAAATGCCGACACACGATGCACGTAAAAAATATGCTAAAAAAGAAATTTTTAAGCTAGATAAAGCTCGCTGGCAAGCTGAAGAAACACTTAAAGATGAAGTTAAAGCCGATTGCGCTAAAATTATCATCGAGTTTAAAGCCGCTCCTGGCAGCGATAAAGTGGTTTTTAACTAGCTTTAGTTTTTCGAGTACTCAAAAAAAGCAGACCTTGGTCTGCTTTTTTTATGCGTAAAAATTTTCATACTAATTGCATTAAATTAGTGATCTGCTAAATCACTCGCGAAAAACGCGTCGCATTTATTTGTTTTTGTAAATGAGCGTCAAAGCACATGCAAATAATACGAATGAATAAGTTGCCGCGTGGCGTTACGCTAATTTTATTATCATTTATAGTGACTAGTTCATCTTTTATAAGTGGCGTAAGCGCAATTAACGCATCCTCAAAGTAGTCATTAAATATAAGCGCATGCTTTTCGCTAAAGTCTTGTATATCTAATTCAAACTGGCAAATGAGCTGCTTAATTGCATCAGCACGAATTACATCATCATGCGTTAAGTGCATACCTTTATTAAGAGCACAGCCGATTTGTGTTTCGATGCTGTGGTAATAATGTTTTAATTCTTTTTGATTTTGTAAAATGGCACTGTCAATTTGCGAAATTGATGACACGCCTAAGCCTAATAAATCACAATTTCCATGGGTTGTATAACCTTGAAAATTACGATGTAACTTGCCTTCATTTTGCGCAATAGCTAGTTCGTTATCGGTTTTTGCAAAGTGGTCCATACCAATAAATTGATAGCCTGCTTGCGTCATCTGCTCCAGCGTGTTTTTAAACATAGTGAGTTTATTATGTGCACTGGGTAAATCTGCATCTTTAATCTTACGCTGTGCGGCAAAGCGCTCTGGTAAATGCGCGTAGTTAAACACCGATACTCGGTCAGGGCTTAACTCAATAAGTTGCTCTATAGTTTGCTTAAAGCTCTCTGGCGTTTGCAGAGGAAGCCCGTAAATCATATCTGCATTAATAGATTGAAATCCCAGCTCGCGAGCTTGTGTAATTAATTGCTTGACCGTATCTGCATTTTGCGGGCGATTAACAGCAAGTTGCACGTCGTCGTTAAAGTCTTGAATCCCAAATGAGACACGGTTAAAGCCAAGCATCCTTAAATCAACGAGCATATTATCGGCAAGTGAGCGTGGGTCTATTTCAATGCCGCGCTCTGTTGTGCTTGTAAAATTAAAGTGCTGCTCTAAAAGCTTAATTAGACGAGTCATTTGTTTTGCGGTTAAAAAGGTGGGAGTACCGCCACCTAAATGTAATTGCTCAACCGTGTAGCTTTTAAATAAAGGCGCTTGGGCAGTAATTTCTTTTGCTAAAAAGTCGAGATACGTATCTGCCTTAGATTGATGGCGGGTAATTATTTTATTACAGCCACAGTAGTAGCAAAGCTGACTACAAAACGGGATATGAATATATAGAGAAAGTGAACGGCTCGTTGATGATTCTACAGCGCTAAGTAGGTCTTGTTGTTGATATCCATCACGCAGTGATAGAGCTGTGGGATACGAGGTATAACGCGGGCCAGACACATTATATTTGTTTATTAGGGTTTGATCCCATTGTGGAAGTTTAATCATCACGCGCACCTAAGTATTTATTTAGGGGGTGATTATAAAAAAGTACGCAGTGAGGCGGTTTGATCTATAACAAAAAAGGTGCCGAAGCACCTTTTTTAATAAAATATCAATTAATGCGGTCTAATTAATACGTAACAGTATGGGCATCTTTGAGATATTGAAATAACTCTTTATAACCTTTACCCGGCTTTTCAGCTTTCGCTTCTTTTGCCGCATTACGAACCAATTGACGCATTTGCTGACGATCAAGAGACGGAAACTGTTCAATAGTCTCATTGATAAGGTCATCACCTTGTTCAATTAGGTCTGAACGTAATTGCTCAATTTTTTTGACCAATACTTCAGCTTGGTTATTTTTATTAAGCATTACATCGATAATCGCTCTAATAGCGTCAATGTTTTCTACAGTACGCAACGTTTTAGCGATGTAGTTTAAGTGACGGCGGTACGCGTCACTTTTATTACTTATTTTATCAGCAACAACCATTGCCGCTTTTAAATCGTCATTTAATGGCAGGCGTTCGCGCTGTTTTTTACCCATTTTGGCAATTTCAGTACCTAACTGATGAAACTCTTGCGCTTCGCGCTTAAGCTCCGTTCTTGATACATATTCAATTTCTTCTTCAATTTCAGCAGGCTTGCCTTTTTTCTTTGCCATGGGGTGCTCTTAAATAAAAATAACTTTTGCCATTATACATGAATATGATACTTAGGAATATTAGCTGATGTGATGCATTGAGTGTGTTAGCATTTAAATATAAGAAATGCGTGCATTATGCCTCTAAGGCTCAGGACTTAATTTATGAAAAGCCAACAAAACGATCCAATTTATTCTCAAATATCGCAAGTTAAAGATGCGGTAGCAGAAGTACTCGAACATGCCAAAAAATTAGGCGCAACAGCTGCAGAAGCGGCTATGTCTAGCACGTCTGGTTTATCGGTTAGTACACGAATGGGTGAAGTAGAAACCATTGAGTTTAACCAAGACGGCGGCTTAGGCATTAGTGTATATGTTGGTAATAATAAAGGCTCAGCATCGACAGCTGATTTAAATCCAAAAACATTGCGCATGGTAGTCGAAAAAGCGATTGATATAGCCAAATTTACATCGGATGACCCATTTAACGGCGTTGCTGATAAAGAATTGCTTGAATTTAATCCTAAAGATTTAGATTTATACCATCCTTGGGATGTAAGCCCTGAAGAAGGTATTGAGCTTTGTCATGCTGCTGAGCAAGCTGCATTAAACGCAGATGAGCGCATTGTTAACTCTGATGGTGCGAGTTTTTCATCTCACCAAGGATTACGTGTTTATGGTAACAGCCATGGTTTGATAACTGGCTTTCCACGCACTCGTCATAGCATTAGTACTATGGTAATTGGTCAAGATGGCGAGCAGATGCAACGCGACTCTGCTTATACTGTTGCCCGCGACCAAGCGGGTTTAAATGACGCAGCGGCAGTTGGGCTTGAAGCAGCAGCTGAAACATTGGCTAAATTAAATAGCCAAAAGTTAGGCACAATGAAAGTGCCTGTTATTTTTAGAGCCGATATTGCAAATTCATTATTTGGTCACTTAGTGTCGGCAATTGGTGGTGGTGCGCTTTATCGTAAATCAAGTTTTTTACTTGATAGCTTAGGCACACAAGTATTTAGTAATTGTGTGAATATTGCCGAGCGCCCACATATTTTAAAAGGGTTGGCGTCGTCACCGTTTGATAGCGAAGGCGTTAAAACATTCGATAGGGAAATTATTCAAGGCGGCGAGCTACAAACTTATTTATTAGCAAGTTATGCCGCGCGTAAAATGAATATGACCCCAACAGGGCATGCTGGCGGTATACATAACTGGCTTGTTGAGCAAACTCATAACGATTTAACTGCACTATTAAAAACGATGGGCACCGGCTTATTAGTTACAGAGCTAATGGGGCAGGGCGTAAATACCGTAACGGGTGATTACTCTCGTGGTGCTGCTGGTTTTTGGGTTGAAAATGGTGAAATCCAATATCCTGTAAGCGAAATTACCATTGCTGGTAATTTAAAAGATATGTTTAAAGGCATATCTGCTATTGGTGGTGACATCGAACGCCGTGGTGGTATTCAAACTGGCTCAGTATTAATAGAGCAAATGCAAATAGCCGGCGCGTAGTATTAATACGCAGTGTATACTTAGACCTAGAGTATTATCTCTGGGTCTAAGTGAGCTTTTACGAGGTGTAAAATGGCTAAAGATAGATATGCACCAAAACCGCTAACCGATATTATGGCGGGGTTAAATAATCGTTTATCAGCTTATGCAGGCAAAAGCCAAGCACTTGATACACAGCAAACCCTATTAAAAGATTTTTTGGGTCCTAAGTTGGGTGATAAATGCCGAGTCAGTAATTACCGAGACGGCACGCTAATGATAGAGGCTGTATCTGCACCTATCGCGCTTAGACTTAATTATTTGAAAATGGATATGCTTTCACATTTTAGAGCTGCCGGAATGGCAGAGCTCGGGCAAATAAAAATAACTGCAAATCCTCAAGCAACTCAGAGATTAAGTACAGCGAATAAGTCGGGCAGTCCTGCAGTTACCAACTCACGTAAAATGAGTGAGCAAACAGCGGATTACTTAAACGCGATAGCATCTTCTGCACCCCCTTCTTTAAAAGAAAAACTAGAGCGTTTAGCGCTTCACGGAAAAAATAAAAGTAAGTCTTAACTACCCACCATCTTGTTATTGGTGGGGCTAATTTGGCAGCTCACCGCATTCAAAATACTTTGTTACATATTCCATTTTATTGTTGGCTTAATGAGGTTTATGATACTGCGTGGGCTTTATATTGATCGAAAGCTCTTTGATACCCATTCCATTAAGTAAAAGCGTGTAGGCAGTGCTATTTTTACTCCTGCTATATTCAAGAATTTAATGGAGTTGGTATGTGATACCAACCTGCATAAGTCTTTGATCAATTTAACGAATTAAATTGCACTATAACGTCGTTAAAAAATTTTTATTTAGAGCAACTAGATACAAAAACTTTTGCCTGGTTCTAGCGTAATTTTCTTAACGTTAAATAGACCCCATATATAAGCAGATTGGTATGATTCAATTCTAACTAACAAACGGAATAATTATGAATAAAGTAACAATGGCTGCTGCAAGTATCGCACTTGCGCTTGGCTTGGTAGGTTGTGGTGAAAAACAACAAGAAACTAAAGTAACCGACACTCCAGTAGTAACAGCACCCGCTGAAAAACCACTAGAGCTTGGTATTGAACTAGCTAATATGGATAGTTCAGTACGCGCACAAGACGATTTTTATTACCATGTAAATGGTCAGTGGTTAGCTAAAACTGAAATACCAGGTGATAAGTCTAACTACGGTTCTTTTTCGCAGCTATATGATGAGTCACAAAAAGCGATGAAAATTGCCCTTGAAAACGCAGCCGCGAATAAGGCCGCTAAAAAAGGCAGCGATGAGTATAAAATTGGCGCATTTTATAAAAGCTATATGAATAAAGATGCGCGTAATGAGCTAGGTATTACGCCATTACAACCGTCATTAGATACAATTGATAGCGTTAAATCTAAAGCTGATTTAGTGGGTTTAATGGCTAAAATTCAAAAACAAGGCGGTACTTTACCGTTTGGTTGGTTTGTAAATAACGATGCTAAAAACTCAAGCGAGTATGCATTGTATTTATCTCAGTCGGGTCTTGGTTTACCAGATCGTGACTATTACTTAAAAGATGACGAAAAATTCACTAAAATTCGCGCTTCTTACGAGCAATACATCACTGATGTTTTAGCTAAGTCAGGCGTTAAAAATGCAGCAGAAGCTGCTAAGAGCGTACTTGCATTTGAAAAAACACTAGCTGATGCTCAGTGGAGCCGTGTGCAAAGCCGTGATGCAACTAAATCTTATAACAAGATGACAGTAGCAGATGCAAGCAAGTTGATGGGTGACCTTGATTTAGCTGCATTCTTTAAAGATGCAGGCGTGAGTGCAAGTGACATTATTGTACGTCAACCAAGCTACTTAGAAGCACTTGCTACTATTTACAAAGACACTGATTTAGCGACGTGGAAAAACTACTTGAAATTTCATTTTGTAAGTGGTTATGCAGAGCTACTTAGTGAAGATTTAGTTAACCTTAACTTTGACTTTTACAGCACAACACTTCGTGGCGTAGAAGAACAAGCACCTCTTTGGAAGCAAGCGGTTGATGCATCTAACAGTGTACTTGGTGAAATATTAGGTAAGGTATACGTTAAAGATAACTTCCCGCCAGAAGCAAAAGCACGCATGGAAGAATTAGTTGATAACGTAATTAAAGGTTACGGTGTTGCTATTGAAAATCTTGAGTGGATGAGCCCTGAAACAAAGCTTGCAGCGAAAGAAAAACTAGACAAATTTACACCTAAAATTGGTTACCCAGACACGTGGAAAGATTACTCAGAGCTGGATATTAACTCAGATGAGCTAGTAGGTAACTACATTCGTTATAGCGAATGGGCATACGCAGACATGATTGCTAAATTGGGTAAACCAGTTGATCGCTCTGAGTGGCACATGACTCCGCAAACAGTAAATGCGTATTACAATCCAGTAAACAACGAAATTGTATTTCCAGCAGCTATTTTACAACCGCCATTCTTTAATTTAGAAGCGGATGATGCTGTAAACTACGGCGCAATTGGTGCAGTAATTGGGCATGAGCTTGGTCATGGTTTTGACGACCAAGGTGCTAAATACGACGGTGATGGCAACTTACGTAACTGGTGGAGTGAGACTGACCTTAAGCAATTTGAAGAGCGTACAGCGGCTTTAGTTGCACAGTATAACGAATATAAACCGTTTGAAGATGCAAGTGTTAATGGCGAGCTAACGCTTGGCGAAAACATTGGTGACTTAGGTGGCTTAACGGTTGCGCATAAAGCGTATATGCTGTCTTTAGGTGATAAAAAATCACCAGTGATTGATGGTTACACAGGCGATCAACGCTTCTTTATGGGTTGGTCACAAATTTGGCGTCGTAACTATCGCGATGAAGAGTTACGTAATCGTTTATTAACAGACCCTCATTCACCAAGTCACTACCGTGTAATCGGTATCTTGTCGAATATGCCTGAGTTTTACGAAGCGTTTGACGTAAAAGAAGGTGATAAAATGTATATCAAACCAGAAGATCGCGTAAAAATTTGGTAATTTACTAAATAGACTGATTTAAAGTTAATAAAAAACCAGTAAGTTTTTAGCTTACTGGTTTTTTTGTATCTTGAATTTGTAAATAACCTGAACTATGGATAATAAATCTACCTCAAGCAGCTATTTTCAGCGCTAACTGCGTTGAATTTACTTGCAATAGGCCAGCTATTGACGCGTAAATTCGCCTTGTTTTCACTAAAAATCTCTGACTAGAGAAAATAAATTTAAATATCACCATGATTCAATACGTTAATAAATCTCTTAACCAGAGTTCAGGTTAAATAAGCTTTAGCTCATTAAGTATTGGTGCATCCATTTTTTGTTACTGAGTATGTTTTTATAAAGCGCGAGTTGGTTTTGTGCTCGCTCTAAATTATGCTCTGCATGAGCCACTTTAAAGTACACATCGTTATTTAGGTAATCAGTTAAAAAGCGCACACTTAACATGAGCGGCATTATTTTAGCGCCTAGCAGCAGGCTTTCTTGTTCTTTTGTACTCATGCTACTTTTTAATGGCGTTACATAGCCTTTAACAATGGCTGAAAATATATCTTTTCGAATAATAACGTTGTGTAAGTTTGTTGAATCCTCGGCTTCGGGGGAGCAGAAAGTGCGTACCATGTCGCCAAAATCATAAAGCCTAAATCCCGCCATGCAGGTATCTAAATCAATCACTGCTTTTGCTTTGTGAGTTGCACTACAAAACAGCATATTATTTATTTTTGTATCGTTATGACACACTCTAAGTGGTATCTGCTTAGCTATACTACTAAGCTCGGTAATTAAATGCTGCTGCGATAAGCAATATTCTATTTCGTCAGCGCAGTGCTTTACTCTATTTACAGAGTTATTTGTGATTGCGGTATTTAATTGCTCAAAGCGCATCGCTAAGTTATGAAAATCAGGGATTACAATATGTAGTTGTTGTGCATCAAAATCTTGTAATGCATGGGCGAATACGCCAAAGGCGTAAGCCGCTTGCTCGCTCTGTTGCGCATTTTTAACAACGTCTTCGCTGTAACTGTCACTAATATAGCTAAGGACGCGATAATGCGCGCTATCAATTTCTATTAAGTGTTCGTTGTTTTGTATGGCTATATGCTTAACTGTTTCAAGGGGGTAGTTGCTTTGTAGTTGTTTGGTATTTAAATGCTGCTCAATTAGTTTTGCATTACTTACTAACTGAGCAGGGTATTTAAATACCTCAGTATTAAGTTTTTGCACAATAAACTGTTTATCAATACACGTAAGTAGCCATGTACTATTTATATGGCCGCTACCAATCACACTAACTTGAGTTAACTCAGGATTTAATGCTAATTGTTCGCTTAGCTTATTTTGTATTGAGATGTTCATTGTGCTCACTTGTACCTAGTTTGTTATGCGTATCGGGCTACTATTTTCTCGATAATTTCAGCATTAGCTTCAGGAAAATCATAATTTTCTAATTCACTAATTGCTACCCATTCACTAGGTTGTCCTTCAGCGCCATGTGCTTCACCGCTAAAGTTACTCACTACGTGCACATCTAATTTAACGCACTTATCGCCGTAGTCATGTTCAATCACCATAAGTTGGCTAGAGCTGTGAATTGTTAATCCAACTTCTTCAATAAGCTCGCGTTTAAGTGCAACAAAAACACTTTCACCTGCTTCTACTTTGCCACCAGGAAATTCCCATAAACCGCCTTGATGTTGTTCATCTGCGCGTTTACAAATGAATATAGCGTTATTTTTCTTAATAACACCAACAGCTACATGTACAATTTCTATAGTCATTACTTTAAAACTCCATAAAAAAAAGCGACGCTAGCGCCGCTTTTTAATAAGCTAATAACAATACTGGGCTATTTTAATTTACCGCAACATTGTTTGAATTTTTGACCTGATTTACAAGGACAAGGGTCATTACGACCTACTTTTGGTTCTGTACGAGCCATTACAGTAGCTGTTTCTGGTGCTGGCGCTTCGCCACCTACTTGCTCAGCTTCTTCATGTTGGTATTCGCGAGGAGCATTTTCACTTTTACGGTGTTGCTCTTCTACTTTTTCAACATCTTCTTCTGCGCGTACTTGTACTTTACTTAGGATGCTTACAACATCTACTTTCAAGTTTTCAAGCATTTCAGAAAACAGCTCAAACGATTCACGCTTATACTCTTGCTTAGGATTCTTTTGCGCGTAACCACGTAAATGAATACCTTGACGTAAGTGATCCATAGCAGCAAGGTGATCTTTCCAATGCTGATCAAGACTTTGTAGCATAATCGCTTTTTCGAATTGACGTAAAACAGAATCGCCAACTTGCTCTTCTTTTTGCTTGTATGACTGCTCAACCGCCTGCTCAATACGCTCACGAAGTTTTTCTTCGTATAGTTTATTGTCATCTGCTAACCACTGAGTGATTGGCAACTCAAGTAAGAAGTCTTGTTTTAAACGCTCTTCAAGGCCAGGAATATCCCACATTTCAGCAAGGCTTTGTGGTGCAATGTATTGATCAATTACACTAGCAAGAACATCACCACGAATTGCTGTGATAGTCTCTGAAATATCGCCTTCTTCAAGTAGCTCATTACGTTGAGAGTAAACAACGCGACGTTGATCGTTTGCTACATCATCGTACTCAAGCAATTGCTTACGAACATCAAAGTTACGTGCTTCTACTTTACGCTGTGCATTTTCAATCGCACGGTTTACCCATGGATGTTCAATTGCTTCACCGCGTTGCATACCTAGTTTACGCATCATATTAGTCATGCGTTCACCAGCGAAGATACGCATTAGTGCATCGTCCATCGATAGGTAGAAACGACTAGAACCGGCGTCACCTTGACGACCAGAACGACCACGTAATTGGTTATCTATACGACGAGATTCGTGACGTTCAGTACCAATGATATGTAAACCGCCAGCATCAATTACCGCATCATGGCGAATTTTCCAAGCAGCTTTAATTTCAGCAATTTGCTCAGCAGTTGGGTTTTCAAGTTTTTCAACTTCACTGTTCCAGTTACCACCTAACACGATATCGGTACCACGACCGGCCATGTTGGTTGCAATTGTTACTGTACCTGGTAGGCCAGCATCTGAAACGATATCTGCTTCTTGCGCATGAAATTTGGCATTAAGTACGTTGTGCTTAATTTTTTCTTTGCGTAAAAACTGCGATAAATACTCAGAGCTTTCAATTGAAATAGTACCTACAAGTACCGGTTGTCCGCGGTCTTGACAGTCTTTAATGTCAATTAAAATTGCTTCGTATTTTTCTTCTTGTGTTAGGTAAACTAAGTCGGCGCGATCATCACGAACCATTGGCTTATTAGTTGGCATAACAACAGTATCTAGGCCGTAGATAGATTGAAACTCAAAAGCTTCAGTATCGGCAGTACCTGTCATACCTGCTAATGTTTCGTATAAACGGAAGTAGTTTTGGAACGTAATAGATGCAAGTGTTTGGTTTTCGTTCTGAATATTTACACCTTCTTTAGCTTCAACAGCTTGGTGTAAACCTTCTGACCAACGACGACCTTCCATTGAACGACCAGTATGCTCATCGATAATGATTACTTCGTTTTCTTTTACTACGTAATCAACATCTTTTTGGTATAGCTTGTGGGCACGAAGGGCGGCATAAACGTGACTTAGTAGCGTAATGCTTGCTGCTGAGTAAAGCGAATCGCCTTCTTCAATTAAGCCGCGTTCAGTAAGTAGCTCTTCTACTTTAATTTGACCACGTTCTGTTAAATGAACTTGCTTAGACTTTTCATCAATAGTGTAATCGCCGTCGCCTTCAACACCTTCTTCGTCTTCTTTTTCTTGAAGTTCAAGTAAAGGAACGATGGTATTTATTTCAGTGTATAGCTCAGAGCTGTCCTCAGCTGGGCCTGAAATAATAAGCGGAGTACGCGCTTCATCAATTAAGATTGAATCCACTTCATCGACTACGGCATAAAATAATGGACGCTGAACACGTTCATCAATGCTAAAAGCCATATTATCGCGAAGGTAGTCAAAACCAAATTCGTTATTTGTACCGTACGTAATGTCAGCAGTATAAGCTAGCTTCTTCTGCTGTGGCATCATACCCGGTACGTTACAGCCTACAGTAAGGCCTAAAAATTCAAATAACGCACGGTTGGTTTCAGCATCACGTTTAGCAAGGTAGTCATTCACAGTAATTACGTGAACACCTTTGCCTGTTAAGCCGTTTAAATAAGCGGGTAGGGTAGCTGTTAGTGTTTTACCTTCACCGGTACGCATTTCTGCAATGCGACCTTGATGTAAAACCATACCACCTAATAACTGCACGTCGAAATGACGCATGCCATTTACACGCTTTGACGCTTCACGTACCACAGCAAAAGCTTCAGGTAGGATATCGTCAAGGCCTTGTCCGTTATCGTAACGTTCTCTAAACTCAGCTGTTTTAGCTCTTAAATCTTCATCAGAAAGCGCTTCAAGTTGCGTTTCTAGCGCATTGATTAGCGCGACCGTCTTTCTTAAGTTTTTAATAGTGCGGTCATTGCGACTACCAAAAAGCTTGGTAAATAAATTAGATATCATGATAAAACCGTTACAATGTATTCTTTGTCAGCCGAGTATCGGCTAACCCATTTTTAACAATTGGTAATTAATATGTGCTTTTAAATAACACTTAGAACATATTAATTAGCAATATTGTATTAAACCGCTCAAAAAGCACTGTTTATTACGTGCGCTACTATACCAGACTCTGCCAAACAACAAACTATCTCAATAAAAAGATCTGTGTATAAAATCGAAAAATTTGATCTGGTTCGTAAAAATAACTTTGTATTACTCAATTACAGTAAAAATAGCAGCGAACTGTAAAGATATGGTGCTAAATAAATTAAAAACAAGGGTTATAGCTGCGCTTAAGTTTGACGCTTAAACACAGCTATTAAATGAGTGTTTTATAATTTAAATTGGTTAACCGTTTTGTTAAGTGCCGCAGCTAGATCACTTAAGTCACGAGCTTCGTCAGCGAGGGTATGTGCATGATCAGCGGTACTGTTCACTAAGTTATTAATTGCCGAAAGGCTCGTATTAATATCTTCAGCAACGACTGTTTGCTCCTCAGTTGACGTTGCTATTTGATGACTTTGGTCTTGTACTTTAGTGACCGACTGCGCAATATTGTGAAGTGAGCTAAGTACTTCTTTAGTTTGCAGTACTGAGCCCTCGGTTTGATCTTGTCCTTGTTGCATCATCACTGAGGCCTGTTGAGCTATTTGCTGCAAGCGCGAAATCATATTACGAATATCGTCAGTTGATTCTTGTGTGCGACTTGCTAGTGAGCGTACTTCATCAGCAACAACGGCAAAGCCTCGACCGTGTTCACCGGCACGAGCTGCCTCTATAGCCGCATTAAGTGCAAGTAAGTTGGTTTGATCGGCTATTGAATTAATTACATCGACTAATGCACCAATATTATTACTTTCTTGCTCAAGGCCTGCAACCACTTTAGATGCTTCGCCAATATGCAACGCCAGTTCAGTCATTACTTTTTGCGCCTGTGTAGAACGGCTTGCACCTTCAGCTGTAATTGCCTGAACTTCTTCAGCTGCATTATTTGTATGTTGTGCATTACGTGATATTTCAAGCACAGTAGTCGCCATTTCAGTTACCGCGGCGCTGACGCTATCAACTTGCTGCTTCTCTTGCTGAATTTCAGAATTAGTTTGCTCAGAAACATGTCTTAGCTGAGCTGCTGCATTACTTAGCTGTTCTGCTTGCGCTGCGGTTTCTAGCATCATGGCGCGTAATTTATCAATAAAAGTGTTCATATGATTGGCCAGCTGTCCCACTTCATCTTGGCTATTAATATCAATTTTTTGAGTAAGGTCGCCTTCACCCGATGCTATATCACGCATAATGTGCGTAAGTGTTGTGATGGGTTTTGAAATCATATGGGTAGCCCATAAAATCATGGCTAATATAATAATTAAGATAATAACTACTGCAGTTGTTGTTGCGGTTACTGCGGCATTTACGGGCTCTTCAATCATGCTAGTAGGAATAAGTAGACCTACATACCAATCTATATAAGGCTGATCTAGCTGTAAGCGATGGTAAACCACATAAAACTGCTCACCTTTAAAAGTAACCATTTGGCTGCCTTTAAGGTTATTTCGCATTTGTGTATTTAATTCTTTAAAGCCTGCTGTATCTGTAAATTGTTGCTCAAGCGCATCGAGTCCTTCTTTACCGTTTGCACCTTCATCTGTAATTGAAAGTTTGTGTCCAGTGGCTTTTGAAAAGTGAACTACTTTTTGATTTCCATCGAGTAAAAATCCATAACCTTGGCCGTTAAAGCGAATATTTTCGACCATGTCGTTAATTTTGTTTAGTTGTAAATCAACACCGCCCATACCAATGAGTTTACGCTGTGCGTTATAAACAGGTTGTTGTACTACTGCAGATGCTACGCCTGTGGTTAAATCAACAGAGATTGGACCTACATAAAGTTTGTTAACTTGCATGGCTTCTTGCCACCAACCACGCTTGTAGGCGTAATAAGGCTGGCCGTTGTAGTGACTTGTACGTTCATTTTCTTTAAAGTATTCACCGGTGGTTGCTGAGGCAAAAAAGGCCGATAAAATGTTTTCGTCGTTTGAGCTTAAACGCACAAAGTCTTGGTTTACTTCGTTGTAACCTGGCGCGCTTTCGAGTGCTTGATCGCGAGTATCCCAATTTTCAAAAAAGTTGATTAAATGTGGGTTATTAACAAAGGTTGATACCATTTTACCGTACATTGCAAAGTAACTTTGCATTGAAAGTTGCTCGGTCTGTAGATAACTTTGTGCTTCGTTTTCTATGTTTTCTCTAGAGAGGTTGGCAATGTGTTTAACAAAGAATGTTGAGGCGATAATTAGTAAAACGGTAATTGTTCCACCAATCAATAATAATATTTTCTTCCGTAATGATAAATTATTTAGCATGAGTGCGCATATTTTTATTATTTATGAAATTATATCTAATCATATCTTACTTAAAATCTCTATAAAGTTAGATAGAAAGAACTAATTATGCGTTTAAAATAAAGGCTTATACAAAAATGACAAATAAAAGTAATAAATTAGTAGTATTAGGTGCAGGTTGGTTAGGACATGCTTTATGCGTAAGTGCGCAAAAAGCTGATTGGCAAGTACAAGGAACGCATAGAACAGATATACACGAGTTTGATTTTGAGCGTCAGTTTACACTTGAAGATGGGCAATTAAGACATCAAGTTGATTTACAAAATGCTTATTGGGTATGTGCTATTCCACCACGTAGCAGGGACAGTGAAAGTAATTATCCTGAAACACTCACCGCAGCGCTTAAGCTCTCAAAGGAGTTAAACGCAAAGGGCTTTTTATTATGCTCATCAACCGGGGTATACGATCAAGAGCCTGGTGTATATAGCGAAAGTTGCGATATTTCATGCACAAACGAGCGCCAAATAAAGCTCTATGAGGCAGAAGAGCAAGTACTTGAGCAAGACGGGAAAGTGCTGCGTTTAGCTGGATTACTAGGGCCTAATAGAGAACCGGGTCGTTTTGTGGCAGGCAAAGAGCTTAATACATCAAGTGAGCAAGTAGTAAATATGGTGCATCAACAAGATGTAATTAATGCTGTTTTTGCGGTGATAGAGCACTGGCAAGTAGGGCAAAATATTTATAATGTTGTTAATCCTGCGCACCCAACAAAAGCTGAATACTACGCAGTGAAGTGTGCAGAACATGGTGGCGAGTTACCACGCTTTACCAGTGATGATAAAGCTGAGCGCAAAGTTATTGGCTCAGCTATTGAAGCGCTAGGCTTTACTTACCAATATGGTATTTAATATGCTGAAGGCAGGGGGCTGCTCTCTATGAAGTCGCATAGCTTACCTTCACTTAGTAATGTATTAGCAGCTTCGATATCGGGAGCAAAGTAGCGGTCTTTATCATAATAACTCACATGCTCGCGTAATAACGCTTTAGCGCTTTGCACTTTATGTGATGGTTCAAGCGGCTTTCTAAATTCTAGCCCTTGAACCGATGCTAACCATTCTATTGCCAAAACGCCTTGGGTATTATTGGCCATTTCATCTAAGCGCCTTGCTGCAAAGGTTGCCATAGATACATGATCTTCTTGATTTGCAGATGTAGGCAAGCTATCGACCGAAGCCGGATGCGCTAATGATTTGTTTTCTGACGCAAGCGCTGCTGCGGTAACTTGGGCAATCATAAATCCTGAATTTACACCGCCGTTTTCAACTAAAAATGGCGGTAATTTGGATAGGTTTGAATCGATAAGTAATGCAATTCGCCTTTCTGCTAATGCACCAATTTCGGCAATTGCGATAGCTAAGTTATCGGCGGCCATTGCAACTGGCTCTGCATGAAAGTTACCTCCCGATATTATGTCGCCTACATCGGAAAAAACTAGAGGATTATCGGTTACACCGTTTGACTCGCATAACAATACTTCTGCGGCTTGGCGTATCTGAGTTAGGCAAGCACCTAGCACTTGAGGTTGGCAGCGAAGGCAGTATGGATCTTGTACTTTTTCACAATTTACGTGGGAATCACTAATTTGAGAGTGCGTATCGAGTAGCTCTCTAAATACTTGCGCGGTGTCTATTTGTCCGCGCTGACCACGAATATCATGAATACGTGCATCAAATGGCGCGCGACTACCCATTGCCGCTTCTATGCTTATCGAGCCGATAACGCAGCTTTGTGCATATAAGTTCTCGCTTCTAAATAGGCCTTGTAGTGCAAACGCAGTCGACGCTTGTGTGCCATTTAATAATGCTAAGCCTTCTTTAGCTGCAAGGGTAAGAGGTTCAAGCCCCGCTATTTTTAACCCTTGTGCTGCACTAATTATTTTTCCTTTATGTCGCATTTGACCTTCAGCTAATAAAGGTAGGCACATATGCGCAAGAGGGGCTAAATCCCCCGATGCCCCCACAGAGCCCTTTTTAGGCACGCACGGATATACTTCGCTACTAAGCAGCTGCATAAAAAATTGGATTACTTGCAGGCGTATACCCGAGTAGCCGCGCGAAAGCGAGTTTACTTTTAAGGTGATCATTAACCTTACTGTGCTGTCATCCATGTATTCGCCAATGCCCGCAGCGTGTGAAAGCACAATGGAGCGCTGTAATAATTCAAGTTCGTCGTCGACTATTTTGGTATTAGCTAATAACCCAAACCCGGTGTTAATCCCGTATACAGTGCGGTGCTCATTAATAACGTTTTGAACGGTTTGCGCGCTTGCTGCTATTTGCGATTCAGCATGCTTTGCAAGGCTTAACTTTACCGGTGAATTATTAATTTTTCTCAGTGTGTTTAAATTAAGTGAGCCTGGTGTGAGAGTAAGTTCGAACATGATCATTCCTCGTTTAGCATAGGTAGGTCTAAATTTTGTTCTTTGGCGCAGTTCTTTGCTATGTCGTATCCAGCATCAGCATGGCGCATTACACCCGTTGCAGGGTCGTTCCAAAGTACGCGAGCAATACGCTCTTTAGCTTCATTTGTACCATCGGCAACAATAACCACACCAGAGTGCTGACTAAACCCCATACCTACACCGCCACCATGATGAAGAGACACCCAAGTAGCGCCACTTGCCGTATTAAGCAGTGCATTGAGTAATGGCCAGTCCGATACCGCATCTGAGCCATCTTTCATACTTTCTGTTTCGCGGTTAGGGCTGGCAACTGAGCCCGAGTCGAGGTGGTCACGACCAATAACGATAGGGGCTTTAAGTTCGCCATTTTTAACCATTTCGTTAAAGGCCAATGCAAGGCGTGCTCTATCTTTTAAACCTACCCAACAAATACGTGCAGGTAGCCCTTGAAATTGAATGCGTTCACGCGCCATATCAAGCCAATTATGTAAATGTGCATCATCAGGAATAAGCTCTTTTACTTTTGCATCGGTTTTATAAATATCTTCTGGATCGCCCGATAATGCTACCCATCTAAATGGGCCAATACCTTCACAAAATAAAGGGCGAATATAGGCGGGTACAAACCCAGGAAAATCAAACGCGTTGGTAACACCTTCATCAAACGCCATTTGACGAATATTATTTCCGTAATCAGTAGTGGCGGCACCCGCTTTTTGCAGCGCCAGCATGGCTCTAACTTGGACTGCCATTGATTGTTTAGCCGCTTTTACTACCGCTTTTGGATCTTGCTCACGCATTTTTTCTGCGTGATCCATTGTCCAGTTTTGTGGTAAGTAACCATTTAATGGATCGTGAGCTGATGTTTGATCTGTGACTACATCAGGTGTAATACCTGTTTTAACCAGTGTACTAAATACATCGGCAGCGTTACCAAGTAGGCCAACTGATAGGGCTTCACCTTTTATGCACGCATCGGTTATTAATTGCAGTGCGTGTTCAAGGTTCGCTGCTTTTACATCAACGTAGCCTGTTTTTATACGAAAATCGATACGGCTTTCATCACATTCAACAACTAGCGCACTAAACCCAGCCATTGTAGCGGCAAGTGGTTGCGCACCGCCCATACCACCAAGGCCACCCGTTAATACCCACTTACCTTTAGCGCTGCCTGAAAAATGTTGCTTTGCCATGGCTATAAAGGTCTCGTAAGTGCCTTGTACAATGCCTTGCGAGCCAATATAAATCCAAGAACCCGCTGTCATTTGCCCGTACATCATCAAGCCTTTTTTATCGAGCTCGTTAAAGTGCTCCCAATTTGCCCAGTGTGGAACAAGGTTTGAGTTGGCAATAAGTACACGAGGTGCATTACTGTGGGTTTTAAATACACCAACGGGTTTTCCTGATTGTACAAGCAGAGTTTCGTCGCTTTCGAGTCTATCGAGGGTCTCTATAATTTTGTCATAACTTGGCCAATCACGAGCTGCTCGGCCAATACCACCATATACAACAAGTGCATGAGGATGTTCTGCAACTTCAGGGTCTAAATTATTCATTAGCATGCGCTTAGCAGCTTCAGTTTGCCAGCTTTTAGCACTTATTTTATCGCCATGAGGTGCACGTATTACGCGACTTGTGTCGAGTCGGTTGTTCATGTTTTACTCCTGTTGTATATACAAGGTGATTTGTTATAAAAAAAGCGCAGTAAGCGCTATTGTTTGTTATTTTTTAAATGTTAAGTGACCACCTAAGCGATATTTACTGCCTGGTGATACAAGGCGCGCAAAGCTTACAATGCCGTTGATAGACCATGTGCGTCGAATAACTTGTAAGCATGGCTCTTCGTTGTATAAGTTTAACCATTGACACATTTCGCTGTTTGGCATAATAGCCTCTACGGTATGCCTCGCTTGGGTAAGTGGTGCAACACTAGATAGATATTCATGAGGTGTAAGCGTGCTAAAGTCTTGTTGTAAGTAACCAGCCGCAAGTGCAGGGTTTACAAAACGCTCTTCTAGCTGCAAGGGGCTGTCGTTTTCGTTATGCACGAGTACACTTCGATATACAACACTGTCAACCTCAACACCAAGTGCAATGGCAATAGGTGCGACTGCATTTATTGATTCAAGTATGAGTACACTACAGGTGTAGTTGCCGTTACGCTCTTTTACTTCATCAGCAATGTTTTTTATTTCGAGTAACGATGACTGCGATTTAAATGTGGCTACAAACGTACCTAACCCTTGGCTGCGGGTTAAAATACCTGCCTCGGTTAATTCGCTTAGTGCTCGGCGGGCTGTCATTCTGCTGACGCTAAATTGACTACTAAGTTCGTTTTCAGAGGGAACACGTTGGTTTTCTTGCCACGTACCGCTGCGAATTTTATCAACAATGAATTGTTTTATTTGCGCAAATTTAGGTGTCGTCATTAAATTTATGGTTACATTAAAATAAACTATATAAATAAGATGACACAATTGTCTTGTATATACAAGATGGGTTGTTAGACTATATTTTCATCACTCTGGGCGTAAAAAGGGCTGAAAAATGCAAAGCACAACAAAAAATTATGAGTTGGAAGAAATCGACTTACTTTTAACTGATGCCAATATTGCCACTATGGATAGCAATATAAATGCCCCTTATGGCGCAATCGAAAATGCTGCTATAGCTATCAAAAATGGTAAAATTGCGTGGATTGGAGAGCAATCAACATTGCCCAGTTTTGATGTGTTTGCAACGCCGACATTGAGTATAAAAGGGCAGTGGTTAACGCCGGGCTTAATAGATTGTCATACACATTTAGTGTTTGCAGGTTCAAGGTCGCAAGAGTTTGAGCAGCGCTTGCAGGGTGTAAGTTATGAGCAAATTGCGGCACAAGGCGGTGGCATAGCAAGTACGGTTAAAGCGACGAGAGCAGCCGATCGAGAGCAATTATTTGTTGATGCAAAAGATCGCTTAAATACGTTGTTAAAAGAAGGTGTAACCACTGTTGAAATAAAGTCAGGCTATGGGCTAGATACTGAAAACGAGATAAAAATATTAGAAGTAGCTCGTTTATTAGGTGAGCATCATCCTATTGATATTAAAACTACTTTTTTAGGGGCGCATGCTCTACCGCCTGAATACAAAGACCGTGCTGATGAATATATTGATTTGGTATGTACTGACATGCTTGATCAGGTAGTGGCTAATAATCTTGCTGATGCAGTCGATGTATTTTGTGAAAATGTAGGCTTTAGTTATTCGCAAACCAAACGTGTTTTCCAGGCGGCTAAAAAGCATAACCTCCCAGTAAAATGCCATGCTGAGCAGTTATCTAATCAACATGGTGCTGAGCTGGTGGCGCAGTTCAATGGCCTTTCGGCAGATCATATTGAGCATCTCGATGAAGAGGGTGTAAAAGCCATGGCAAACGCTGGGACGGTCGCGGTGTTATTGCCCGGTGCATTTTATTTTTTAAGAGAAACACAATTCCCACCTATTGAGTTACTTAATCAATATAAAGTACCTATAGCTATTGCGAGTGATTTTAATCCTGGCACTTCACCGCTGTGCTCAGTGCACTTGATGATGAACATGGCATGCACATTGTTTAGATTAACACCCGAGCAAGCATTGGCAGGTGTTACTCGCAATGCTGCTAAAGCACTAGGGTTAGACGACCGTGGTATTTTAAAGGTTGGTGCAAGAGCTGATATTGCGCATTGGCAAATAAGTCATCCATCACAATTAAGTTACCAATTTGGCGTAAATAAACTGTTAAATTTATGGATTTTGGGTAGAATTAACTAGTTTGTATTATTTTTGCCCACATATAATCTGGTTTAAACTTTTTTAGCGAATACGGATGCCGTTAATTTGAACATACTAACCGACAGTAACTTCCCAATATTTTTTAGTGGTGCACTATTGATGGCGATGATTGCCACTTTATTTTCCGTTAAAAATGCCAGTATTAAATTTAGCTATTTATGCACAGCAGCTGTTGGTTTGGCTATTTTGAGTACGGGCGCAGCTTGGCTTGCCATTTTACTTGCCTTTGGATTTTGCTTTCATTTATGGCAAGCCTTTGAGCGAAATAATTGGAGCATGATTATTACCAGCTCAATGGCTGGTCTTTTATTTGTTGTTCTATTTTCAGCTCATTTATTATTGGAAGTTCCGTTATTTTGGGTTGTGTTAGCAATATTATTATTAGCTATTGTTGGCTTTTTAAATGACGAAAGCGCTGAAATAGAAGTCGTGATAGAGCCAGAACCTACAGGTGATACATTTATAGAAGAGTCTCCGCTTTCGGTTTTTGCAGATAGAAAACAGTTACGCCAAGGTTACTATGCATGGTGCGACAACAAGCAAGTAAGTGCAGCGTTAATCGTTATTCGTCTTGAAGGGTTTGAGCAAGTTAACCAGCATATAGGACGTGACTTTGGCGATATACTTTTAGCACAATCGGCTAATCGAATAAAAGAACTGCTTTCAAGTGACGAAATAGTGACTTTAGTTGGGCAAGAAAAGCTAGCCCACTTAGGGGGCCTTAACTTTGCATTTATTTGTAGTTTCGCGAATCAAAAACATTTACATGAGTTGGTTATTGAACAAATACTGGGTGCAACACTTAAGCCATTTAATGTTGCTAACTGCACTGTAGAGGTAAAAGCGAGGGCGAGTTATGTTGATTGTAATGAGCAAGACAATAACTTTGATAATTTAATATCGTACGCATACCTAGCACTCGATAGCCACCCAAATCGCAAGGTTGTGCCTTATCATCAACAAATGATGATTGAACTGCGAGAGCAACAAGCGCGACTAAAAGAATTAGCAAATATTGATTTTTCGAGCGAATTAGAACTCTATTTTCAACCTATAATTTGTAACGAAAACGGTCAAATTGAGTTTTTAGAATTACTACTGCGTTGGCAGCATCCTAAGCAAGGGATTTTATCGGCTAATCGTTTTATTGACGACATAAGAATAGCTGGGCTTGGTTATCCGCTTGCTAAATTTGTAATGGAGAGAGCCGCTGAGCTTGCAATGGCGCTTAGAGTAGAAGGTATTTCCATACCGCTTAGCATTAACGTATTTGGCCCTGAAATGCTAAATGAAGAGTTTGTTGAATTTGTTGATGTTGTTATAAATGAACATCACTTAGAGGCGGGAGACTTAATTGTTGAATGCCCTTTACATATTTTTGCTGGTTTAGATGACAAAGGCCGAGGCATGATCGCAAGGCTTAATAACATAGGCTTAAAAGTATGTGTGGATGGACTGGGCGATAACCCGGTACTACTTTCTAAGTTGCCAAGTTTAGCGGTTGAGTATATTAAGGTTTCACCTTCACTTACCGCTGACTTTAGTAATCAAAACAATATACGCAGTTTAGTTGGTGGAATGGTTGATATGCATAGCCAACAAAAAACAAAAGTGATTTTTGAAGGAGTAGAAACACTTGAGCAACTTAAGTTTGTAAAAAGCTTAAAAGGTTATGCTGCCCAAGGTTATTACTTTGGTCACCCGCTAAGTAGTATCGGTTTAATGAGCTGGCTAAAAGAGTGGCGATCGGTTCAACAACGTTAAGTGTTTTCTTTGGCTTGTAGGTAGCTATTTACAAGTGCACTAATCACTTGCCCTACATGGGCAGCACCGGCATCTAACCCGTTAGGATGCTGGTTAGGCGCTGCTTCACATAAGTGTAAGTACTTAGAGTGCCGGTGGCTTGCAGCTAAATGCACAAAGTGCTCAGTGTCACTCACACTAAATCCGCAATATGTATACGCACTAACTGGCATATAAGTAATACTATCTAAATCAACTTCAACACCCAGAGGTAAATCATTAAAATTACTTAGTGCATTTTCAATTGCCTGCGTTAGTGTAATTTTTCGCTTAACTTGTATAGATTGATAGCTATCAAATTTAAAGTTAGCTTCACTCATTGCATCTATAATTGCTTGATTATTTTTTAATTCATGTAAGCCAATAACATGGTAATTACTTAGATGTTGCTCGTTATACGCGTAGCGAAAACCATTACCACTATGGCGACCTTCACATTCTCTAAAATCGGCATGAGGGTCAAAATTGATAGCATTAACAGGCGTGTTTTTTGACTTACTTAGCGCGCGAATAATACCTAAGCAATTATTGTGACCTCCGCCAATGACGATTGGCTCAAGCCCTGCTTTAAAAATAAGGCTTAATACTGACTCTACGCGTTCATCAAGTTGTTGGCATAAATCTCGTAATTGAGTTAACTGCTGGGCTTGCTGATTATTAAGTTGGTTGCTTTGCGCCATTAAATCATCAGTATTTACTTCACCCAATAAAAGTACTTTTTGAGTGGCGATAAATTGATTATGGGGTTGGTTTAAAAAACGTTTTAAAAAAGCAGACCATGCTTCGTTTGCACCGCCATTTCCTAAATTTGCTTTTGGGCCAATATCTTCGCAAATACCAAGAAGTACGTAGCGAATGCCAAATTGAGCTGCGTCAATAAGTGCTTGTTGCAGGTTTACTTGAGTGTCTAGCAAGGCCATTGATTGCCATGCTTTTTTTTCATTTACGCGGTTAGAGCAAAGTGCTCTAACCGCGCTTTCATCATATACTTTTAAATGGGAGGTCACGTTATACTTCTACAACTTCCAATTCTTCTGCAGATAAAACAATGCCAGTACTATCGGCATAAATAAAGTCATCATCAAAAAATGATACACCGGCAAAGTTAACGCCTATAGCATCCTCGCCAGCACCTTCACTGTCAGCTGCAACAGGGATAGAAGCAATTGCTTGAATGCCTAAATCAAGTTCTTCAAGCTCATCAACGTGGCGTACTGCGCCGTAAACAACAATACCATTCCAGTTATTTTCAAGTGCAAGTTCGGCCAATTCAATATCAATAAGTGCACGGCGAGTTGAGCCACCACCATCAATAAGAAGCACTAAGTCTGTACCGTCTTGAGAAAGTAATTCGCGGATCAGTTCATTATTTTCAAAACATTTAACCGTTTTAATGCGGCCACCAAAGCTGTGTCGACCACCAAAGTTGATGAACATTGGCTCTAGCACGTCAACCACATCAGCAAAGTGGTCACATAAATCAGAAGTGCTGTAATCCATTATTTTATCCTCAAAAGGTACATTAATTTATACCTCAGTATACCCTCCTTATAAGCAATAACAACGACTTAATCGCAGTAAATTTAGACAAAACAAGCGCTAAATCATTAATCGCAATAATAGTGTCTTAAAAGCGTCACTCAATTGTTATTTACAACACATAAGCTAAATCGGTGTTCATATATTATGCAATGAGGGGGAAGTGATGGATAACAATAATATGTTTAAAAGGGCAGCTCTGCTAGATGAGCAATTATTTTTAACTCTGTTTAATTGCAACTCACCGAAGTGGTTTAAAACAATGGCGTTTGGCTTATCTAAAAGCGGTGATGGAGGGCTTTACATACTTGTGTGTTTAGCGGTGTGGTGGCTTAGTAATAATGAGCAGCAACAATTATTACCTGTAACGATATTAGTTGGTTTTGCTATAGAAAGGCCCATTTATTTACTGGCCAAAAATAGATTTGCCCGCATCCGTCCATGCGACTGCTTAGTAACAAATGCTTACATAGTACCAAGTGATAAATTTAGTTTGCCCTCGGGCCACAGCGCTGCAGCGTTCTTAGTTGCGATTATACTAAGTCACTTTTTCCCTGAATATATATGGCTACTACTTAGTTGGGCTGCTGGTGTGGCTATTTCTCGTGTTGTATTAGGCGTACATTTTCCTGCTGATATTATTATAGGTGCGATTATTGGCAGTGTTTGTGGCTTATTCGCATTAGCGCTCGTGGTACCTGTATGAAAATATTGTATGGAGTGCAGGGTACCGGTAATGGTCATATAACGCGGGCTAGGGTTATGGCAAGCTGCTTTAATAAACTTGGTATTGATGTTGATTATGTGTTTTCAGGGCGAGCAAATAAAGATTACTTTGATATGCACGAATTCTCAGATTATAAAGCGTATCGGGGCTTATCGTTTAGTACTGAAAATGGGCAAGTCAAAAATTTAAAAACACTTAAAAACATGCGAGTTTGTAAGCTGGTGAGTGATATAAAATCGCTTGATATAAAACAGTACGATTTTGTACTTAATGACTTTGAGCCAGTCACAGCATGGGCTGCAAAACGGGCCGATATACCCGTTATCGGTATTAGTCACCAAGCCGCATTTTTGTCAGAAAACGCACCTATATTTGGTCGTGGTGTACTTAGAAAATCGCTCATCAAGCATTATGCACCAGCATCTACCTACTTAGGCGTACACTGGAAGCCATTTGCAAATAATATAATCCCGCCTTTTATTGCTCATCATAATCATGAGAATCCTGTCGCGGTACTAAATAAGGTATTGGTATATTTACCGTTTGAAAACTTAGATAGCATTGTTGATTACTTAAAAGACTTTCCCGAAAAAGAATTTTATTGTTATCACCCAAATGCCTGCAATCAGTCTTTTGGACATATACATTTGCGACCCCCCTCACGTTCTGGTTTTTTAAATGACTTAGCAAACACGAGTGGCGTTATTGGTAATGCGGGGTTTGAGCTTGCCAGTGAAGCGCTTAAGTTAGGTAAGAAGTTACTATTAAAGCCTTTAGATGGGCAGTTTGAGCAAACCGCAAATGCACAAACTTTGTTTGCCATGGGCATGGCGCATGTTATGAACTATTTAAACCCGCAAGCCCTTGATGACTGGAATAGCGCCCCGCAAAATAAGCAAATAAATTACCCTAGCGATCCCGAGCCTTTAATTGATTGGTTGGTTAAACAACAGTGGAATAACACACAATCGTTACACAAAGGTTTGTGGGATAGTGTCGCTTTATAGCCATCATAATTAAGTAGCTTAGAATAACCAATAATAAAAAGTTAAATTAATGAGTCGCTCCTGAGCTATCAGCTATAATACAAATGCATATTTAAAAAAGGCGTTAGCGATGAATTTTTTACAAAACTTAACAATCAAACGACGTTTACAGTTAAACGCAGTCGTTGTTGGTTTAGCAATGGTGGTCCTTTTATGCGTAATAATTTATGAAGCGAGAACAACGTTAAGCTTAAATAAAACAATTCAGCTTGCTGAAGAGCTTAATATCCATGAATTAGAACTGCGTAAACATGAAAAAAACTTTCTTTTTTATAAACAAGAAGAAGCATTAGACTTATTTGAACAAGATTATAACCAGCTTAAAAGTAAAATTGCTAAGTTGAATGTAATTATGCAAGAGCAGGGTATCGAAACCCAAAAAATAAGTAATCTCGATAATTTGGTAAGTGCTTATAGCAATGACTTTATGAGTGTTGTTGTGCTACAAAAACGCATAGGATTACACCCAAAAGATGGGCTGTATGGCGAACTAAGAAGTGCAGTACACGAGGTCGAAAGCTTGCTCAAAGAGCAAGATAATTACAAACTCTTATCTTCTATATTACAATTAAGACGGGCTGAAAAAGATTTTATGCTACGTTTTGATCTTAAGTATTTAACTCGATTTGATGAAGGGGTTGATACTTTAAAGCAGCAAATCGCTCAGGCTCAATTTGATACGGGGTATACAGCTCAATTAAATGGCTTTTTAAATTCCTACCAAACGCAATTTCAAGCATTGGTCCAGGCACAGGTTGAATTGGGCTTAGATTTAAATTCAGGAGCACTTGGAAAAATGCGTAAAAGTGTTGAACAAAGTGATGCAATCGTTGCGCAGATACTATTAAGCACTAAGCAGCAGGTAGATAAAAGCGTTGAACAGGCACAATTTTTAGCCATTCTTATTTTTGTGATTGCTGGCATTATTGTTTTAATGTTGGTTTATTTCACGAGCCGCTCGATTATTGTGCCTATAGAGCGGGTTTATCACACCATTAACGACATTCGTCGTAATAATGATTTAAGCGTGATGATAGAGCAAACAGGTAAAGACGAAATTACCACCATGACGGTCGACTTTAATAGTTTAATAGGCGATTTTAAAAACTTAATTAACGAAGTTAATGGTGCTTTAAATACGCTTAACATAGCAACAGAGCATTTATCAGAAAGTACCGCAGCAACAAGCTCCGGTATGCAAGAGCAATTACATGAAGCCGACATGGTTGCAACTGCAGCCACCGAAATGCAGGCGACGATTCAGGATATTTCACATAATACTGAAGCGGCTGCTAAAAAAGCAGAGTCAACAAACTTAAGTGCTCAACAAGGGCGCAGTGAAGTTGACTCTACCGTTAAGCACATTAGAGCCCTATCTGATTCGTTAGGGAATGCATCAAATGTAGTATCGCAACTTGAAAAAGATGGCGAAACAATTGGTTCAGTGCTTGATGTAATTCGGGGGATTGCAGATCAAACAAATTTACTCGCACTTAATGCGGCAATAGAAGCGGCACGTGCTGGTGAGTATGGTCGTGGTTTTGCTGTTGTTGCAGATGAGGTTCGTTCATTAGCGAAGCGTACTCAAGAGTCCACGAGTGAGATTGAAGGTATTATAAGTACCTTACAGCAGCGTACTCAAGAAGTGGTGAGTATTATGCACAAATGTCGTTCTCAAGGCGATGAAAGTGCCTCGCAAGCAATTAAAGCAGGTGAGTTATTAGGCGCAATTACTGAAGATGTACAAACAATAATGGAAATGAGCTCTCAAATAGCGGTTGCTATTGACGAGCAAAGCCAAGTGGCATCAGAGGTTAATAAAAATGTAGTAAGAATTCGCGACATTGCGCAAGATGCAACTGAACATGCTGCTAAAAACGCCCAAACTAGCGAAGAAGTATCTGAGCAAGCTAGAGTGTTATTTAGCGCTATTGATAAGTTTAAAGTGTAACTAACCTGAACTCTGGATAGTAAATATTTTAACCAGGGTTTAGGTTAACTAATCTAAAAATACCCACCTAAAGTTACCAATAAGGTTTAAGGAATAAACTTTATTGGTACACTGTTTTTGTTTTGTTCGTGCTCGGCTACGCGTGCCGAATATTCATCGCTCAACGTTTGTTGCTGCGCTTGTAGTTTTTCAAAGTAACTCCAACTGAACAGTCCGCTATTGTGACCATCATCGAAATCTAAACGCAGTGCATAATGCCCAACAGGTACTATGTTTTTTATACCTACAGATTGTTTATTTAAAACCAATTTCATAGGGCCAGAGCCATGGCCTTGCACTTCAGCAGAGGGAGAGTGAACGCGTAAAAATTCACAGCTAAAGACTGCTTGGCTATCGTCGTCAAAATAAACATCTAAATTTTTACTCACGCTGTGGTAATGCACTTTTGTAACGTGTTTCATTTTATATACCCCATTAAAAAGCCCCCAATCTGGAGGCTTTTAGTATAACGTTTATATTCGTTTTATAGAATGAAGCGGCTTAAGTCTTCATCTTCAACAAGTGCACCTAGATGTTTTTCAACGTAAGCGGCGTCAATAACAAGTGATGAACCTGCTTTTTCAGAAGCATCGTATGAAATTTCTTCCATCAATCTTTCCATCACAGTATGCAAGCGACGAGCACCGATGTTTTCGGTTTTTTCGTTAACTTGCCACGCAGCCTTAGCAATACGCTCAATAGCATCATCACTAAACTCAATCGTTACTTGCTCAGTTTTAAGGAGCTCTCGTTGTTGCTCAGTAAGCGATGCATGCGGCTCTGTCAGGATACGTTTAAAGTCATTTGCAGTTAGTGGCTCAAGTTCTACTCGAATCGGTAAGCGACCTTGTAGCTCAGGTATCATGTCTGATGGTTTAGACATTTGGAACGCACCTGAGGCAATAAACAACATATGGTCAGTTTTAACCATACCGTGTTTAGTGTTTACTGTTGAGCCTTCAATTAGCGGTAGTAAGTCGCGCTGAACACCTTCTCGGCTCACATCAGGGCCTGAAGAATCACCACGTTTACAAATTTTGTCTATTTCATCAATAAACACAATACCGTTTTGCTCTACTGCAAAAATAGCTTGTTCTTTTAGCTCTTCAGGGTTTACTAATTTAGCGGCTTCTTCTTCTGTTAATAGTTTGAAGGCTTCTTTAATTTTTAACTTACGTTTAGTGCGTTTATCGCCGCCCATGTTTTGAAACATGCTTTGTAACTGGTTGGTCATATCTTCCATACCAGGAGGCGCCATAATTTCTACGTTTGATTGAGCTTGCGCTAGTTCAATCTCGATTTCTTTATCATCTAATTGACCTTCACGTAATTTTTTACGAAATGTTTGGCGAGTAGATGAAGTATCGTCGCGTTGGCTTTCGCCATATTGATCTTTAACCGGTGGTAAAAGTGCATCTAAAATACGCTCTTCTGCTGCTTCTTCGGCGCGATGTTTAAACTTTTTAGTTTGCTGTTCGCGAGTCATTTTAATTGAAACATCAACGAGGTCACGTATGATCGTATCTACTTCTTTACCAACATAACCAACTTCAGTGAATTTAGTCGCTTCTACTTTAATGAATGGTGCGTTAGCAAGTTTTGCTAAACGGCGGGCAATTTCTGTTTTACCTACGCCTGTTGGACCAATCATTAATATATTTTTTGGTGTTACTTCACTGCGTAAATCTTCATTTAATTGCATGCGGCGCCAGCGATTACGAAGCGCAATAGCGACTGCTTTTTTAGCTTTAGCCTGACCTATAATGTGCTGATCTAGCTCGTGAACAATTTCTCTTGGGGTCATATCAGACATAATAGTTCCTATTATAATTCTTCGATTGTTTGGAAGTTATTAGTAAATACGCAGATGTTGCCTGCAATAGTTAAGCTTTTCTCTACTATTTCACGAGCGCTTAAATCTGTATTTTCTAAAAGGGCGGTTGCAGCTGATTGCGCAAAGTTACCACCACTACCAATTGCAATTAAATCGTTTTCTGGCTGAACTACATCGCCATTACCGGTAATAATTAAAGAGGCTGTTTCGTCTGCTACAGCGAGCAGCGCTTCGAGTTTTCGAAGTGCACGGTCACTTCGCCAATCTTTAGCCATTTCTACTGCGGCTTTAGTTAGGTTACCTTGGTGCATTTCTAATTTGCTTTCAAAACGTTCGAAAAGAGTGAAGGCATCAGCAGTACCGCCGGCAAAACCAGCGATTACTTTGCCATTATAAAGACGTCGAACTTTGCGGGCGTTGCCCTTCATTACGGTGTTACCAAGTGAAACTTGGCCATCGCCGCCAATTACAACTTTGTCGCCGCGGCGAACACTTACGATAGTAGTCATGTTATTCCTCATCATCGAGCTGCAGAGGCAACTCGTAAAAAACGATTATGATGAGGTTATATGGGTGAATGGTTTATTTTCAAGTCCAGCCCCAAATTCCGCAGCCGACTATTTTTACACGTTTAAGTTTGTTTTTATCGCTTTCGGCTTGGCGTTTGGTTTTATAAGGGCCTAAACGTACTTTATACCAAGTGCCATTGCTGCCTTCAGCCTGTTTGATCTCAGAAATGAGCCCTGCAAATGCGATTTTAGCTTTTAATGATTCAGCTTGTGCATGAGTTCTGAACGAACCGCATTGCATAACATAAGGACCTTTTTGCTCAAGTTCTTTTACTTCAACTTGAATCTCGTGGTTTCTAATTTCTTTAATAAATTCCGGTGTACGTGGAATAACAACTTCTACTTTTGCGGGTGCAGTTGGGTTAGCTTGTTTTTCGACAAGCTTTGGATCGGCATTACTTTTTATAAACCATAGTGCGTAGGCAAAACCACCTACAAGTAAGATGGCTATAACGGCTAAAAGAATAGGAAATGGTTTTTTAGCGGGGGCGTTTTTTTTACTGTTTCTGCCTGCAGGCTTTTTATTAATATAATCGTGCTGTGCCATGGTGTTATTTTGGCCTTAACCTAAATCATGTCTATAGGGTCTACGTCTAAGCTCCAGCGTACTTTTTGTGCAAGTTTACTGGTACTTAAATAATCAACCATTTGCGCAAGGTACTGATGTAATATGCGACGATCTTGCGCTTGAATATGCAATTGAAAACGATACATACCTGCGACTCTTTCAAGTGGGGCAGGGATCGGACCGAGCAATTGTATACCAGATACCCCATTCACAGGAACCAAATCCGTCAAAAAATCGACGACTAGTTTAATACTATGTCCTTGTGCACGCACAATGGCCATATTTGTAATGGGCGGTAAGTCAGCATCATCGCGCTCACTAAGAGCAAAGCGGGCAAAGTCTTGGTAACCATTATTAACTAAGTCTTGCAAAAGAGGGTGTTCTGGAAAGTGTGTTTGTAATAACACTTGACCAGGCTCACCTGAACGTCCAGCACGCCCCGCTACTTGGGTGACTAATTGCGCTAAATGCTCTGTCGCTCTAAAGTCGCATGAGTATAAGCCGCTATCTACATCTAAAATTATAACAAGGCTTACATCTGCAAAGTGATGGCCTTTGGCAAGCATTTGTGTGCCCACTAAAATGCGTGCGCCGCCTAGGTTTATTTCATCAAGTGCTTTTTCAAGGCTACCTTTACGGCGAGTTGAATCGCGGTCTATACGAGTAACAGGTGTATCAGGGAATTCGGTCGATAAAAACTCTTCAATTTGCTCTGTGCCTTTACCGTTAGGAAATATTTGCGTACTTCCACAGTCAGGGCATTGGTGAGGGACAGGGTACTGGTCGCCACAGTGATGACAGATCATTTGCCCAATCGCTTTATGAAATGTAGCGCTGGTACTGCATCGTTTACACTCGCTCAACCAACCGCACTCATGGCAAATAAGGGTGGGTGAGAAACCTCGGCGATTTAAAAATACCATAACCTGTTTACCGCGATTTAAGTGCTGACGCATAGTAGCAAGACTTGCATGTGCAATACCTGCTTGGTCGGGCTGACCTTTCATATCGAGTAACTTAAACTGATTGTCAGTCGCTGTTTGCGCACGCTCCGTTAAACTTAATAGCTGGTATTTGTTATTAATTGCTTTGTGAAGTGTTTCAAGCGCGGGTGTGGCGCTGCCTAATATAAGCGGGATTTTATGCTGAAAAGCTCTGTAAGCGGCTAAATCACGAGCATGGTAACGAAGGGTATCTTGTTGTTTAAATGACGAGTCGTGTTCTTCATCAACAACAATCATACCGAGTTTTAAAAATGGCAGAAAAATACTCGAACGTGTGCCAATAACTATCGCACAACTGCCTTTTTCGCAAAAACGCCATGTTTGTAAACGTTCGTTGTCGGTAAGTGCTGAGTGCCAAAGCATAATGGGTGTATCAGGAAAGCGGCGGCGAAAACGGTTTACGGTTTGTGGTGTTAGGCCGATTTCGGGCACGAGTACGAGGGCTTGCTCGCCACGTTTGAGTACTTCTTCTAGGCACTGTAAATACACTTCGGTTTTACCGCTGCCCGTTACGCCTTCTAATAAGAAGCTGCTAAAGCCAGTACTTTGATTTATAGCTGTGCAAGCAACCGCTTGTTCTTTATTAAGTACTGGTTTACTACCGACGGTTGGAGCAACACTTTGCCATTGGTTATCGTGCTCAATAGTTTGTGTTATGAGTTCTTTATCTATTAAGCTATCTATTGTTTTTTTACTAAAGCCCAGTGCTTTTAACTCAGTTAATGATGACTTACCTGATTGCGATAACTGCTTTAATAGGTTGAGCTGTGTTTTAGCTTTTAATGACGGTACTTTTGCACCTTTTTCTGTCAGGGCAACCATATTAATACTGGTTTTATCAGGCGATTCACCTTGGCGAAGTGCACCAGGTAGCGCTATATGAATAGTTTCGCCTAATGGATAGCAATAATAGCGGGCAGTAAAGCTAAGGAGTTCTAAATGCTGGGCACTTAAAATAGGGGCGTCGTCTATTACCTCTATAATATTTTTAATTTTATTTAAAGGGACGTCGGTACTGCTTTTAATACCCAAAACAACCGCTACTTTTTTTTGATTACCAAAAGGTACCAAAACTCGCATGCCAGGTAGTAAGGGAATTGATAAGCCACTGAGCTGTTCTTCTATTTTATAATCAAAGGTGCGTGGAAGCGGGACTTTAATAGCAACTTCAACAAAACTCATAACAACTCAACCCGTAAAATTAATGCTGTAATGTACTAAAAATAACGCTAAAAACCTACTAGCAATAGTGCTTGAGAAAGAGATTGTTCACTTTTTTGGCAAAAATATAAATAAATACTTGTGTGGGGGGAGGTTGTTGGATAAAATCCGCCACCAACAAATTTGTTTTAACGACGTATGGTGCCAAACTCCGGGTTTGGAGAGCGATGCGGCCTTAACTAGAGGTTCCTATGAAAGAAGGTATTCACCCTAAGTACGAAGTAATTTCTGCAACATGTTCATGTGGAAATAAATTCGAAACTAGCTCAACTCTTTGTAAAGACATTCACTTAGACGTATGTTCTGCGTGTCACCCGTTTTACACTGGTAAGCAAAAAGTTTTAGACACTGGCGGACGTGTTGATCGCTTCAACAAGCGCTTTGGTGCACTTGCCAGCAAGAAGTAATTATTGCTGTTTAGTTAAAAAAAGCACCTTAGGGTGCTTTTTTTGTGCCTAAAATTTGTTATTTATTATCTTAAACTAACCTACATAAATCTTTGAGCAATTTAACGAATTAAATTGCACTATAACGTCGTTAAAAAATTTTTATTTAGAACAACTAGATACAAAAATTTTTGCCTAGTTCTAGCGTAATTTTCTTAACGTTAAATAGACCCCATATATAAGCAGATTGGTATTATTTCGTTGATTTTAACTATCCCCTCCTTTTGCATAACTATTTCCTATTCTTATTCTGAGTATGCATAATCCTTTACAGACAAATCGATAGATATTCTCTATATTTTAAATAGTACAATTTTTAACTAGGTTGATAAAAGTATCTAACGTGGGCTTATCTGTTTTTAAAGTAGGGTAGTAGGCTGTTATTCTAAGTTTATGCTGATACTTTAAGTATACATTTTATAAGATTTTGATAGGCATAAAAGCACCTTAAAACTTACTTTTTAGGTGAATTTTTATTTATTAAATGTTGATATAATCCTGCAAAGTTACTGAAAAACCTCTTAAAATTATAGGATATAGCATATAACAGGATAGACCTGATATTGCTTGGAATTTAAAAATAATAAGGGTATCGTACCCCAAGACTCCATCTCTCACTTTAACTTAAATTGCAGGATACCATCGCGTTATGTCTGACTTTCGTGAACAAGCACTACATTACCACTCACATCCCGTACCAGGTAAAATTAGCATTGAGCTTACAAAACCAGCTGAAACGGCTCATGATCTTGCACTTGCGTATAGCCCAGGTGTTGCCGAACCTGTACGTGAAATAGCTGCAGATCCTGCAAATGCTTATAAATATACGGGTAAAGGTAACATGGTTGCGGTTATTACTAATGGTACTGCAATTCTAGGCCTTGGTAATTTAGGTCCTTTAGCGTCTAAGCCTGTAATGGAAGGTAAAGCGCTATTGTTTAAACGTTTTGCAGGGCTTGATTCTATCGATATTGAAGTTAAGCACAAAACAACAGAAGACTTTATTAATACGGTTGCCAATATTGCCGACACATTCGGTGGTATTAACCTTGAAGATATTAAAGCACCAGAGTGTTTTGAAATTGAAAAAGCATTAATAGAGCGTTGTAGCATTCCTGTTTTTCATGATGATCAACACGGTACTGCCATTGTAACGGCTGCTGGTATGTTAAATGCGCTAGAAGTACAAGGTAAGTCAATTGAAGATGCAATTATTGTATGTTTAGGTGCAGGCGCTGCCGCTGTTGCGTGTATGGAGCTGTTAATTAAGTGTGGTGCACTGCGTGAACACATTTATATGCTTGACCGCAAAGGTGTTATTCATACCCGCCGCGATGACTTAAATGAATATAAACAGCTTTTTGCTAACAATACCGATAAGCGTACATTGCAAGATGTAATTGCAGATGCTGATGTGTTTGTGGGTGTTTCTGGTCCTAACTTATTAGCGGCTGAAGATTTAAAGCTAATGGCTGCAAAACCAGTTGTGTTTGCATGTTCAAACCCAGATCCTGAGATTGATCCTGCACTTGCGCACGGCGCACGCAACGATTTAATCATGGCAACAGGGCGCTCTGATTACCCTAACCAAGTTAATAATGTTTTATGTTTCCCGTTTATTTTCCGTGGTGCACTTGATGTACGTGCAAGTGCTATTAACGATGAAATGAAAATTGCTGCAGTAGATGCTATTCGAAGTATTGCCAAAGAGCCAGTACCTGCAGAAGTTTTAAAAGCCGCTGGAGTAGATAAACTAGAATTTGGTGCGCAGTATATTATTCCAAAACCAATGGATCCACGTTTACTGCCGCGTATAGCAAGAGCTGTTGCACTTGCTGCTATTGAGTCAGGTGTTGCACAAATTGAGCTACCTGAAAACTATATGCAGTAAATCTATACAGTAGAGCTATGCAATAAAATTTAGACATAAAAAAACCTCAGTAATTACTGAGGTTTTTTTGTCTTTGTAATATTTATTCTTCGTTTAAAACGGGTACTTCTAGACCCATTTCTTGCATTATTTTTTTAACTTCTTCTGGTACTTTTTCGGCGTTATCTTTACGTAAGTCATCGTCATTTGGTAAAGGTTGGCCAGTAAAAGCATGCAAAAATGCCTCACATAGCAATTCACTATTTGTAGCATGGCGAAGGTTATTGATTTGACGACGTGTACGTTCGTCAGTTAATACCTTTAATACATTTAGCGGGATCGAAACGGTGATCTTTTTAACTTGCTCTGATTTTTTACCGTGTTCTGCGTATGGGTGAATATACTCACCATTCCATTTAGCCATAAGATGTATCGTTGCCTCAGATTATTAATTTCTCACACGGTATAAAAAGCGTGTAAATATGCGTGAAATTCTATCGATTTAAAAAAGATAGTCAAATAATAGATACCGATCTATCTTAATAAGCCTATTGTAGGTGTAAAGATAAGCACACTTTTGTGAGCTAAAATGTGTTATTCGCAGAAGCCCCTTCTACTTTTAGCCATCTAGAGCTTTAAAATACTTTGACTTATCAAAACGGATAACTTACTCTTTTAGACGTCTAAACATCCAAATTAATCAGGTGACGAATATGAGCGAAAAAAACAAAGCGACCATTGCTGTACGTAACGGCGTTGATGCTGATAAACATCATGGTGCGGTGGTACCGCCAATTTATTTATCGACTACTTATTCGTTTGCCGACTTTGATACTAAGCGTGAGTATGATTATGGTCGTAGCGGTAATCCTAATCGTGATATTTTAGCTGAGACGCTTGCTAAGCTTGAAGGTGGCGCTCGTGGCATAATTACAGCTACAGGCATGGCTGCCGTGCATTTAGCTACTCAGCTACTTAATAATGACGATACGCTAGTAATTCCACATGATTGTTATGGTGGTAGCTATCGTTTATTTACATCTTTACAAAAACGCGGCTTACTAAAGCTCGAAATACTAGATTTAACAAAAGCAGAAAGCCTGCAACAAATTTTAGCAATTAAACCTAAGCTTATTTGGATAGAAACCCCAAGTAACCCAGTACTTCGTTTAACTGACATTAAAGCGGTTACTGAGGTTGCAAAAAAATGCGGTGCATTGGTGGCTGCAGATAACACGTTTTTGTCACCGGCCTTACAAAATCCTATTAAGTTTGGTGTAGATATTGTGGTGCATTCAACTACTAAATACATTAACGGACACTCAGATGTTGTGGGTGGCGCTGTTATTGCAGCAACACAAGAGCTAGGCGATGAGCTTGCTTGGTGGGCTAATAACATTGGTATTACGGGCGCACCTTTTGATAGTTATTTAACGCTGCGTGGTTTACGTACTTTAAATGTGCGCCTAAGGCAGCATCAAGAAAATGCACTGGCAATAGCAGAGTACTTAGAAAGCTCTGAATTTGTAAGCCAAGTTTATTACCCAGGTCTTGAGTCACATCCTCAACATGAACTCGCTAAAGCACAGCAGCTTGGTTTTGGTGGCATGGTTAGTTTTGATATTAAAGGCGATATAAACGACGCTGCAGCATTTTTAACTAGCCTTAAAACGTTTAGTTTAGCTGAGTCATTAGGTGGCGTAGAGAGCTTAATTTGTCATCCTGCAACTATGACGCATGCAGGCATGGATGCAACAGCACGTTTAGAAGCGGGTGTTGGCGATACGCTTATTCGTATCTCAGTAGGTATTGAAGATATACACGATTTAGTCGCTGATTTTGAGCGCGTGTTTGAACTTGTAAAACCAGGGCAAAATAAAAATGTTGGCCGTGTAGGCAAAGGAGCAGGCACTCCTGGTGGTAACGTTAAATTAAGTGCAGCCCGTCCGGCGCTTTGGTAAGTAATACCAATCCGCAATAATACCTAATCAATTTGAGGGATTAAACCGCACGCTAACTTCGTTAAAAATTTCTCATATAGAACAACTAAACAACGAAATTTTTGCCTTGTTATCGACACGGTTTTCTTATCCTCAAAATAGACAACTTAATTAAGCGAATTGGTATAAATATGGTCAATTGTGTACATAAATTTGGTGGTTCAAGCTTAAGCTCAAGTGAGCGCTATCAAAGCGTAGCTAAAATAATTATTGGGCATACTCAGACGGGCGACTGTGTTGTGGTATCGGCTGCGGGTAAGACAACCGATACGCTAGTATTACTTTGGCAAAGCTATCAAAAACAAGATACTCAAGCAGTAGCTGATATTTTACTGCAGTTAAATAACCATCAAAGTGATTTAATAGAGCAGCTATTAGAAGCCGATTTAAAACGAAGTGCACTTAAAACACTAAGTATCGAACTTAGCTATATTGCAGAACTTGCTCAAGCTGAGCAGCTAAAAGAGGCTGCATTGCTTGCACATGGCGAACTGTGGTCAGCACGTTTACTCGCTACTTATTTACAGCAGCTAAATATTGAGGCATGCGCTCAAGATGCACGTACTCTTTTTACCTTAAATGATGGCGAATTAATGCATGCGCAAAATGCGCAGCAATGTGGGCAGTTAATTTTGCCTAATAAAATAAATGTTGTTACTGGGTTTATTGCCGCAGATATCAAAGGCGAGACAGTAACGCTTGGCCGAAATGGCAGTGACTACAGTGCAACACTACTTGCAAATTATTGCCATGCTAAGCAAGTATGTATTTGGACTGATACACAGGGGGTGTATAGCACTGATCCTCGCAAGGTACAAAAAGCGATTAAGTACGGCAAAATTTGCCGTGGACAGGCTAATTTATTAGCTCGTTTGGGTAACCCTGTATTACATGCAAAAACACTATCGCCACTTAAAAACACAGATATTAAGCTAGCTGTTCGCAGTAGTTTTGACGTACAAGCAAGTCCAACAGATATAGTAAAAGAAGGTTCAGCGAAGAAAAAGCGCTTTATAACCACGTTGCAAAATGTTGACCTATTAATGGTTGAAGGGTTAAGTGAAGGTGAGGTTGCAAGTGTTAGTCAGCTTATTCAGCATAGCCTTCATCACTTTAACCATAATGGTGAAGTGTATTTAGTAGTACCGGCTGCACAAACATATCAAGTTATTAATTACTTTGCGGGTAGGGCAAATATTAGCGAGTCAAATTTAAACGGTTGTGCAATTGTAGCGCTTGAGCAAGACGTTAATACATTAAGCTTACAAGCATTAGATTTATTAAAACTCCACAGCATAAAACCTCGTTTTGTCCATCAAGATACTGGCTATGCTTTATTGCTTACCGATCAATTTATAGATAGTGATATACAAAGTGACTTACACGATAAGCTAATTAATAAAGGCCAAGAAATCGCAATTATAGTTGCGGGGCTTGGTAACGTTGGCGACGTTTTCATTAAACAGTTATCGGCACAATTTGAGCGTTTATCGGATGACTTTAGTATTAAATTAGTCGGTCTAATTCGCTCTAAAAAAATGCTGTTTAATGCAAGTGGTATTAATACACAGCAATGGAAAACTCAATGGCAGCATGAGGCAAATAGCTATCAATCTGCAGATTTACTGAATGCTATAAATGAGCTCGATTACGAGCATAAAATTGTAATTGATATTACCGCAAGTGAACAATTTAGCTTGTTATATCCAGACTTTGTAGATAGAAACTGTCATTTAATTAGTGCTAATAAATACGCTGGAACAGCACCTACTACTTGGTATAAAGCACTTCGTAGTAATATTAAAGAACGTAATTTACATTGGCGATATAACACCAGTGTAGGCGCTGGCTTACCTATTAACTTTGCTTTGGCTGATTTGCAAAATAGTGGCGATAAAATAACACGTATAGAAGGTGTTTTCTCAGGCACGCTTTCGTGGTTATGCAGTAAATATGATGGAACAAGGCCATTTTCTGAGTTGCTACTGGAAGCTCAGAAAATGGGATTCACAGAGCCAGACCCTCGCGAAGATTTATCTGGGCGAGATATGCAGCGTAAGCTACTTATTTTAGCTCGAGAGCTAGGTGTTGAGCTTGAACTTGACGATATTAGCTTATCGGCATTGATGCCAGATGAACTTGCGCTGGGAAGTTGGGATGACTTTTTAAATAAAAAAGCACAGCTAGACGCGTTCATCGAAGAGCATGCAGTGACAGCAAAGTCTAAAAATTTAGTACTTAGATATACGGGCTTGTTAGAAATCACACAAGGTGAAGTAATTGCTAAAGTGGGAATAGCGTATGTGCCTAATGGCGATGCATTAGCAAACCTTACACCTGGCGATAATATTTTTGTAATTAATAGCAAATGGTATAGCGATAACGCATTAGTGATTCAGGGGCCAGGAGCGGGTAGAGAAGTGACCGCCGCGGGTGTGCACTCTGATTTATATTGGCTTGTTCAAAACTTAAAATAAACCTTTGGTTTAAACAAAAACGGCAGCTTAAATAAGCTGCCGTTTTTGTATTACATACATATTATTAAAATAGCTCTTCTTCTGTTTTAGTGTCTTCTTCAAATATATCGTTAGGCTGAGATAGCACATACTTTGTAGGTGCAGTACCTTTTTCAAAATATTCAAATCGACTCGTGTAATCATTTTTATGGCTAAGTAAGCCGGTAGCTAAATCAATACGAATAGAAACAAGTCCCTCAGGCGGCTCAATTGGGGCTTCAGGCTTGCCTTCAAGTGCCGCTTTCATAAATTCAACCCATGCTGGCTGCGCGGTTTTAGCGCCAGATTCCGCACCTGATATTTGGCTGCTATCTAGGTTGTTGTTATATGTAGAGCGACCAAGAGCGTTGCCCGGATTATCAAAGCCAACCCAAACTGAGGTCATCACATTACTATTAAAACCGCTAAACCAGGTATCTACTGAGTCATTAGTTGTGCCTGTTTTACCTGAAATATCGCGACGATCTAGCGCTTGTGCTCGCCAACCGGTTCCACTCCAACCTGTTTTATGAGCCCAGCTACCACCCCCCCAAATTGCACTATTCATAGCATCAGCAATTAAAAATGCATTTTGCTTAGAAATAATTCTCGGCGCACATTTTTTCGTTTGCTCCATTTCATCATCACTATTATGCATCGAGAGAGCATTGTGTGTTGGCAAAGGCTCTTCGTCACAGGCAAGAGCAGGGTTTGCTTTAAACAATATATTGCCGTAAGCGTCTTGAATTTCTGAGATAAAGTAAGGTTCAATTAAATGACCGCCATTGGCAAATGTGCTCATGCCTCTTGCAAGTTCAAGCGGGGTAATAGAAGCACTACCAAGTGCTAATGATTCACTACGATTAATGTCAGCGTCTTTAAAACCAAATTTTAGTAAGTGATCAGCTGTACGTTGCAATCCAACACCACGTAGTAAGCGCACCGAAATAACGTTTTTAGACTGTGCTAAAGCACGGCGAATTCGAATAGGACCGTTGTAAACAGCAGGGCTGTTTTTAGGGCGCCATGCTACGCCTTGGCTCTTATCCCATTGGTTTATAGGTGCATCATTTAATATAGACGCAAGCGTGTAACCTTTTTCAAGTGCTGCTGAATATATAAAAGGTTTTATATTAGAACCCACTTGACGCTTAGCTTGTATCGCTCGGTTGTATTGACTTTGCTCAAAGCTGTAACCCCCTACAATAGCTTTTATTCTACCGTCTTGTGGATCGAGGGATACAATAGCGCTTGATGCTTCTGGTATTTGGCTTAATAAGTAGCTGTTATCTTCGTTTTGACGTACCCATATTTGCATACCTGGCGTTAAAATATCAGTAGCTGCTTTTGGAGCAAAGCTTTGGCGGTAGCGAGTAATATACTTACGCGCCCATTTTAAACTATCCCAACTGAGAGTTGTTTGCTCACCGTTTTTAAGTAGTACTGTAGCTGTTTTATTATTAACACTGAGTACTGCTGCAACTTTTAAAGTGCCTAACTCATTTACGCTCTGTAATTTATTGAGTACTTGTTGCTCAGTTAAAGCTGGTTGTGTTTCAGGATTCCATAAAACATCAGTTGGACCTCTAAAACCATGACGCATATCGTAACTGTGTAAGTTATTTACAAGTGCGTTTTGCGCTGCTTTTTGAACCTTTGACTCTACTGAGGTAAAAATTTTAAAACCAGAGTTGTAAGCTTTATCTACCCCATAGCGCGAAACCATTTCAGCGCGCACCATTTCAGAGATATACGGTGCGTATAAGTTTATTTCTGCACCGTGAAAATAAGCTGTAATAGGTTGGCTAGTTGCTTCGTTATATTGCTCTTGTGTTATATAGTCTTCGGTCAGTAAACGGCCTAAAACTACATTTCGGCGCGCTTTTGCACGCGTTGGGTTACGAATTGGGTTTAAAGCTGAAGGTGCTTTAGGTAAACCTGCAATCATCGCCATTTGCGCAAGTGTTAAATCTTTTAGCTCTTTACCGTAATAAACTTGCGCTGCTGCACCAATACCGAAAGCACGATTACCTAATTCTATTTTATTAAGGTAAAGCTCTAAAATTTCGTCTTTTGTTAACACTCCTTCAATATGAAGCGCTATAAATATTTCTTTAACTTTACGGATATACGCTTTTTCGCGTGTTAAAAAGAAATTACGAGCAAGCTGCATAGTAATAGTACTTGCACCTTGTTTTTTCTCGCCAGTAGATATAAGAACAACAGCCGAACGTACTATACCAATAGGGTCTATGCCTATATGATCGTAAAATCGATTATCTTCTGTCGCTAAAAATGCATTAATGAGTGTTTGAGGAATTTCATCAATAGTCACTGGAATACGACGTTTTTCACCAAATTGATTGATTAAAAGCCCATCTTTAGTGAATACTTGCATAGGAGTTTGTAATTGCACGTCTTTTAAAACTTGCACACTGGGGATATCAGGTTTAACGTAGTAATAAAGACTGATCAAAGTAATCAGACCAATTAACACACAAATGATAAAAAATTGTAAAGTTCGTTTTAATAAAATCACTTATATTTCCCTAAATGGACTCCCAATTGCGAGTTTTGACTGCTAGTATATATTGATTAAAAAATGAATAATATTTTTTCATATAAAAATTATAACTTGTTTATTATTAAAACAAAGGCCAAGTTGAAACATGCTAAGTCAACTATTTCAAAAACCGTCCCAAATGATGGTAGGAATTGATATTGGATCACACTCTATTAAGGCTGTGCTTTTACGTGAAATTGAAACTGGATTTCGACTCGAAGCACTTGCAATTGAGCCGATGCCAAAAGGCGCAATGAGTGAGCGCACAATTCAAGATATTGAAGCGATTGGTAACGTAATTACAAAATTAAGAAAAAAATTACCAAAGTCGTTAAAATCTGCAGCAGTGGCTGTTTCTGGCCAAACAGTCATTACAAAAGTGATCTTCATGGATGTATCGTTAACTGATGCTGAACTTGAGTCGCAAATTGAAATTGAAGCCGATAGTTTAATTCCATATCCTCTTGATGAAGTGAGCCTCGACTTTGAGAAGCTTTCGACGAATGAGGCCGATCCTAGTAAAATGAATGTTTTGCTTTCAGCTGCTCGTACTGAGAGTGTAGAAGCGCGTGTTGGCGCTTTAGAAGCTGCAAATTTAGAAGCTAAAATAGTTGATGTAGAAAGCTATGCATTAAGTCGTGCAATGGATGTGTATTACCAGCAATTACCTAGCGACGCATTTAATAAATGTGTGGCTGTGGTTGATATTGGTGCGGTTTTAATGCTCGTGAGCGTTGTTCAAGCTGGGGAAACAATTTATACACGAGACCAAGTTTTTGGTGGCGACCAATATACAAATAGTATTGTTGCTTATTATAATAAAGGATTTGATGAAGCTGAAATTGGTAAAACATCAGGTGATTTACCGCCAAACTACACCTTTGAAGTATTAGCCCCTTTTCAAACTTCGTTACTCCAACAAGTGCGACGCGCGGTGCAAATGTTTTTAACAACCAGTGGCAAAGAGCAAATCGACTATATTGTATTAACGGGTGGTACATCGATGATTAAAGGTATTGACCGATTACTCATTGAAGAACTAGGTATTCACTCTGTCGTTGCTGAGCCTTTTGAAAATATGGAAATTTCTCCAAAAGTAGATCGTAATGTAATGCAGCGTCACAAAACGCAGTTTGCAATTGCGACAGGGTTGGCATTAAGGAGCTTTTCAACATGCCACATATAAATCTACTTCCTTGGCGTGAATCGCAGCGCGAAGAATCGAAAAAGAAATTTGTAACTATACTTATTGGTGTCGTTATACTTTGTTTTGCGAGTATGTACTTATTAAGCTCTTTTTATAGTGCATTAAAAGACGGTCAAAACTTAAAGAATAACTATTTAAGCTCAGAAATTAGCATGCTAGATAAAAAAATAAGTGAAATTAGAAGTTTAGATAAAAGAAAAGAAAACTTACAACAGCGTATGAGGCTCATTGAAGAATTACAAAGCAGCCGTAATTTGGGTACGCAAATAATGGATGAAGTTGCCAAAATAGTGCCGGGTGGGGTTTACTTAACAAAACTCGAGCGCAGAGGCAGCCAAATACATGTATTGGGACGTAGTGAATCTAATAACCGTTTATCAACAATGCTGCGCCAAGTACAAAGCTCATATTTACTAGAGAATCCTTCAATGCAAGGCATTGTTGCAGGCGATCAATCTTCGCGTTTACTTAGTGATTTTAATATGGAATTTTATGTAAAACCATTTGATAAAATTGGTGAGGTTAGCGATGAGCCTTGATTTTAAAGCACTGAGTGAAATTGATTGGAATGAAATAGAGCTTGATAACATTGGCGATTGGCCTATTGCAGTTAAAGCAATTTGCTGTACGTTTGTTGCCGGACTTGTATTGTTTTTTAGTTATAGCCTATTAGTTTCTGATGAAATTGATAGTTACCACAGTGCAGTTGCGAAAGAGGTCGAGTTACGCACAACTTATCGCACTAAATACGCAGTCGCGAGTAAGCTTGAGATCTACCGTCAACAAATGATTGAAATGGAAGATAAGTTTTCACAATTATTAAAACGTTTACCTACCTCTAACGAAACCCCTGGTTTACTTGATGATTTGTCGTATGTTGGCACAACAAGTGGTCTGACTTTTTTAAAAATAGGTTGGTTACCAGAAGTCGAGAAAGAATTTTATACTGAATTACCGATTAAAATAGAAGTGATAGGGACCTACCATGAATTTGGTGAGTTTGTGGGTAAAGTAGCTCAGTTACCACGAATTGTAAGCTTACATGACTTTTCTATTTTATCATCGGGCGATAAACAGTTAACATTTAGTGTTGTTGCAAAAACATATCGCTATGAAGAAGGGGTTAAAAAATGAAGCTCCTTCGCGTAGTACCTGTAGTAATGGTGTTTGTTTTGAGTGGTTGTAATGATGATACGTCTGAGCAAAAAGAATTTATTGATCAAGTAAAAGCAAGCACAACACCAAAGGTTGAATCAATTCCTGAGCTGACAAAGTTTGAAATATTTGAGTACAGTGCTGGTCAGCTACGTAGCCCGTTTGTAGCGCCTCAGCCTGAGATAATCCAAAATAAATTAACGCAAGTAAAAAACTGTTTGCACCCAGATCAAGAGCGTCGCCGCGAACCGTTAGAAAAATACCCGCTAGATAACTTAGCAATGAAAGGCACAATTGGTTCTAGTGGACAAATATGGGCATTAATAACAGCAGCTGACGCTACTTTGCATCGTGTAACGGTAGGGAATTACCTTGGTAGTTATGATGGCAAAGTAAAAACAGTAAGTAACGACTATATAGAGTTAGTGGAATTAATCCCTGATGGGTCTGGCTGTTGGAAAGAGCGCTTGACTAAATTAGAAATGTTAGAGGCGGCAACAGATGGCGCAAATTAATAATAAAAAAGGTAAAAATAGCATGCATAAGGATGTACTTTGGCTTCATCGTATTTCACAAACATTACTGGCTGCTGTTGCTTTAGTCACTGTAAATTCAGCCGTTGCAGGGCCGTTACTTTATGATGTTCGTTATAATCCATTACTTAAAGGCGAAACTGAGTTACAGCTTGTTTTTGATGAAGAGTTAACGCTTGAGCCAAAAGTTCAGGTGTTTAATAGCCCAGCCCGAATCGAAATGTTTTTTGATACCGCAGAGTTAGAGGTTGGTTTAAATGATGTTGAAGTTAATCAAGCTGGAATTAGCAGTGTTACTAATGTTTTAACTAACAGTGGTTTAAAGGTAACGGTAAACTTAGATAGATTAAAAATTTATGAAACTGAAGTTCATAACAACTTAGTATCAATACGCGTGTCTGATAATCCTCTTACAGAATCTGAAAATGAAGATGTAGCGATGGACTCAGGTGATGTAAGTGGAAATTACATCAACCGTATCCAATCAATTGATTTTAGACGTGGTGAAAAGGGCGAAGCGAAAGTACTCGTATTTTTACAAGACACTCAAGCTGCAATTGAAGTCCATGAAAGTGGCGGTAAAATTTACGCTGACTTTCATCACACCGATATTTTAGATGACCTACTTTATGAATTAGATGTATTAGATTTTGGTACTGTTGTAAGTAATATCGAGACTTTTAAAGAAGACGGATTAAGTCGTGTCGTTATTGAGCCAAACGCTCAGTTTACATTTACGTACCAGCAAATAGATAATATTTTAACGCTGACGGTAGAAAAAGATGAAACGCAAAACGCCTATTTAGATGGTGGCGTTGAGTATCAAGGTCGCCCTATGACCTTAAATTTTCAAGATATCTCTGTGCGAGCAGCACTACAAATTATTGCGGGTTATAACGATTTTAACTTAGTAACCAGTGATTCAGTGACAGGTAATATAACACTGCGCTTAGATGGCGTACCGTGGGATCAAGCGCTTGACGTAGTATTGCGTATTAAAGGGCTAGATAAGCGCATGGATGGCTCTATTTTAATGGTAGCACCTGCAGAAGAACTAGCTGCACGTGAAGCTAAAGATTTAAAAGCTAAACAGCAAGTTGAAGACTTAGAGCCTCTATACAGTGAATACATTCGATTAAACTATGCTAAAGCCGAAAATTTTGCTGATTTATTAAAAACAGATAGAAACAGCATTATAACAGCCCGTGGTAGTGTATCGGTTGATCAGCGTACAAATACCTTATTAGTAAAAGATACGGTAAAGAGTATAGAAAATATCCGCCGCATGATTGAAACACTCGATATTCCAGTACAGCAGGTTGTAATAGAATCTCGTATGGTAACTGTGCGTGATAACGTTACTGAGGACTTAGGCGTACGCTGGGGCTTTAGTGACCAAGGTAGTAGTGTTGGTATTTCAGGTTCACTTGAAGGCGCAGAAGGCATTTATAACGCGACATCAACTTCAAATGCGCCAAGTATTTCAGATCGATTAAATGTAAATTTACCTACATCAAACCCAGCAGCAAGTATTGGCTTACACATAGCAAAACTGGCTAATGGTACGTTAATTGATTTAGAGCTAAGTGCGCTTGAAAAAGAGAACAAAGGTGAGATTATTGCAAGCCCGCGCATTATTGCAGCAAACCAGCAAAAAGCGCGAATAGAGCAAGGTACTGAAATTCCTTACACTGAGTCAGCTTCAAGTGGTGCTACTACCGTAAGCTTTAAAAAAGCGGTACTGAGTTTAGAAGTAACGCCTCATATAACCCCGGATAATAAAGTAATACTAGACTTAGTGATTACTCAAGATACACGTGGTGATACCGTACAAACGGGTACAGGTGAAGCTGTGTCTATTGATACCCAAGAGATCCAAACACAAGTATTAGTTGAGAATGGACAAACCGTAGTACTCGGTGGTATTTTCCAGCAGCAAATCATTAATACTACAAGTAAAGTACCAATTTTAGGTGATATTCCTTATGTAGGAAGACTATTTAAAAGCACAAGTGAGTTTAATGAAAAGCGTGAATTGCTTATTTTCGTGACACCAAAAATACAAATTGATTAAAATACAGTGGTTTTATGTTAACCAACGGGTGATTATTTAGATTAATTGCTCGTTATATGGCTTTTTATCCTAATTGACTTGAAATACCCCTGCAATTACTGAGATAATCCCCTCCTTAATTTTGGGGCCAGGTCGTTAGGCGGGGTTTTATTTCAAATTTTAGAGTTTGTTTGTACTAAAAGATATGGCTGAGAAACGTAATATATTTCTAGTTGGCCCCATGGGGGCTGGCAAAAGCACGATTGGTCGTCACATCGCTGACCAATTACACCTTGAATTTGTTGATTCTGATCAAGAAATCGAACGCCGCACAGGTGCAGATATTGCATGGGTATTCGATCTTGAAGGTGAAGAAGGCTTTAGACTTCGAGAAGAGTCTGTTATTGGCGATTTAACCGAGATGCAAGGTATTGTACTTGCTACCGGTGGTGGTTCAGTAATGAGCAAAGAAGTTCGAAACAAGCTTTCGGCTCGAGGTATCGTTGTATACCTAGAGACACCTATAGAGAAGCAAGTTGCACGCACGCAACGCGACAAGCGTCGTCCATTACTGCAAACTGAAGAAGCACCTCGTAACGTACTAGAGCGCTTAGCTGAAGAACGCGAGCCACTATACAAAGAAGTTGCTGATTTTGTTGTACGTACCGATGAGCAAAGCGCTAAAGTTGTTGCTAACCAAATCATCGAGAAATTAGATTTTTAAAAACCAATAATAAAGGAATAGCCAAGCATGCTTAAATTAACTGTTAATTTGGACGAGCGAAGTTATCCTATTTATATTGGGCAATCTGCACTTCAAGATAATGGCCGCCTGGTTCACCACATTGGTGATTGTCGGCCTATCATCATTACTAATGACACAATAGCGCCTTTATATTTGCAAAGATTACTTGATTCATTAGCTGATCTAAATCCGCTATCTTTTATTATTCCTGACGGTGAGCAATATAAATCACTTGAATGGTTTGAAAAAATATCAGCATTTTTACTACAAAATAACTGTGGCCGAGATACGTGTTTAATTGCGTTAGGTGGCGGTGTTGTAGGTGACCTAACTGGTTTTGTAGCGGCTTGTTATCAGCGCGGCGTACCGTTTATTCAAATACCAACGACAGTGCTTTCACAGGTTGATTCATCGGTAGGTGGAAAAACGGCAGTAAATCATCCGTTAGGTAAAAATATGATAGGGGCATTTTATCAGCCTCAAGCGGTTTTTATTGATACGCAAACATTACACACTCTACCTGCACGAGAGTTTGCAGCAGGTATGGCTGAGGTAATTAAGTATGGTCTGATTTACGATACCGAATTATTTGCCTATTTAGAGCGAAATGTGACTAATTTACAGCAATTAGATGAAGCATGCTTACAGCATATCATTTTTAGATGTTGTGAAATAAAAGCGCTTATAGTTGCTCAAGATGAAAAAGAACACGGCTTACGGGCTTTGTTAAACTTAGGCCATACATTTGCCCATGCAATTGAGGCACAGATGGGTTATGGCGTTTGGTTACACGGCGAAGCTGTTGCAACAGGAATGGTATTAGCAGCTAAACTTGCCAAGACACGCCAAGATTTAAGCGCAGATGAAGTTGATCGAATTATTAAGCTGCTTGAGCTATATAATTTACCAACAGAAATTCCAAAGCAAATGACTAGCGAGCAGTTTTTAACGCATATGCGTAAAGACAAAAAGAATAAAAAAGGCACTATCCGCTTTATTCTACCTACCCAATTTGGCCAGTGTGCATTAGTTGATAATGTATCTGATGATCAAGTTAGAGACTTAATCGAGCAGTAAATGCAGTCACAAATTTTACCAAGCCGTGCGGCTTTGGTGGATAGAATCGCACTGCAATTTGAGTACGGGCAAAATTTAATTGTTTTACTTGGCACTTCTGGGCTAGGTAAAAGTTACATGCTCGAAACCTTCATTACAGATAAATACAACGACTTTAATAAAGCCTTCGTGCAAGTAAGTGCGCAAATGACTGATGCTCAGCTAATGAGTGAGTTATTAGAGCAAAGCTTTAACTCTCCCCTGATTGATCATAACTTAAGTTTACCTGAAAACTATTACCAATTACTGCAGCAGCAACCATGCGGGCCATGTTTATGGGTACTTGATGGCGGTAGGCAATTATCTGATGAGATGTTAATTGAGCTTGAGTTACTTTCTAAAAACAGCCCAAATACGCTATATATTATAATAGCTTCACAGTCCAAACTGGCTTTAAATAACGCTGTTGAAATTTATCTGGAGCCGCTAACGCTTCGAGAAAGCAAGATGTTATTGCAGTGGTACTTTACAGACTTACCCTATGATGAAGACCCTGTATTTAGTACTTTTTTAGCTGAGGCTCATGGTAATCCAAGCTTATTGCTTGCTTGGCAACCTAGTGAGCACATAGCCGATATTATTGTTAAAGACAAAGTGTCTTGGCGATTACACTTATTGATTTTGATGTTGCTGATTATGCTTTTAATTATTGGTCTGCTTTATAAGTCGGATATGACGCAGTGGTGGCAACAGTATTATCAGCAAGAAGAAACACAAGTAGTAAATACAGCAATATCTATAGAGCAAGTAAGTGAGCCGGCTATAAAGAAAAATGACTCAATAATTAACTTAAATGAACTTGAAGTAGTTGAGCCAGATATTAAGCCAGAGCGTGTACACATTAATGATGTGCCTGCCATAATGCAAAGCCTTACCGAACCTGGCAACACCGTTAACGTATTAGACAATGCTATTGATAATAGCGTTAAAAACAAAAGCAGTGTATCAAGTGACGTTAAATCTGAAGCTCTAAAAGTAAATACAGCAGAGCAAACTCAGATCAGCCAAGATAATATATGGTACATGCAGCAAATAGATACAAATAGTGTTATTCAATTATTAGCCGTAACTCAGCAGGAAGTTAGCGATAATTTTATTGCTCAATTCAATCTACAGCAGCAAACTCATACTTACCAAACAAAGCGAAATAATAAAATATGGTGGGTTGTTACATTTGGCAGTTTTGAAAGTATAAACGAAGCAAAATCAGCAATGGATACTTTATCTGCTGAGGTTAGAAAAAATAAACCTTTCTATAAAAAAATTAGTAAAATAAAGCAAGAAATAGCACTCGTTGATCAGTAAAACACACTGCTTTAGTGTAAAATCGCGCAACACCAGATTGAAGTAAAGAGCCAATGCAGCAAAAGAGTAGAGCCTTCCTTAAATGGGCCGGCGGAAAATACAGCCTAGTTGAAAATATTAATGCGCGATTAAACCAAGCTAGCAAGCATGCTGATACGTTGGTTGAACCTTTTGTTGGTGCAGGCTCTGTGTTTTTAAATAGTGACTTTAAACACTATATTCTCAACGATATAAATGCAGACTTAATTAACTTATATAAAGAGCTGAAAAGCTCTCCAGATGAGCTGATTAGTGACGCTAAAAAGTTATTTGTAGATTTGAATAATCACGCAGATGCTTATTACGAATATCGTGTGCAGTTTAATCAAAGTCGTGATGTATATGAACGTTCAATATTGTTTTTATACATGAACCGCCATGGTTATAACGGACTCTGTAGGTATAATTTAAAAGGTATTTTTAATGTGCCTTTTGGTAAATATAAAAAGCCTTACTTTCCTGAAAAAGAAATGTACTTTTTTGCTGAAAAAGCACAAAAAGCAACCTTCACCTGTTTAGATTACGATGACGTTTTTAAGTTAGTGCCTAACAATGCAGTTATTTATTGCGACCCACCTTATGTACCATTAAGTAAAACCGCTTCTTTTACGTCTTACGCTAAAGGGGGGTTTAATTTAGATGATCAGGCTAATTTGGCTAATCTGGCTGAGAAGGCTGCCTTTGAAAATGATACACCAGTGCTTATCTCTAATCACGATACCGTATGGACTCGAAAAATTTATAGCCAAGCATCACTTGATCAAATTCAAGTAAAGCGCACTATTAGCCCCAAAGGTGGCTCTAGAAATAAAGTTGACGAGTTGATGGCTATGTATTTAGCACCCAAGCAACCACAGCGTAAATTGCGATAACAAAAGCAATAAATAGTACAACCGCAATTAGGATGATAGAGACAGGAGAGTGTTGTTTAAAATCGACTTGGCGTTTATTTTCAGATTGAACACCAAAAAATGCTGCTAGCACACTTTGCAACGCACTAAAAAATTGCAGCATTATTTAAAATAAGGGTTTTAAAGAAGGAGTATTTTTAGAATCATCAGAACTAGTAAGTAGTTCTAGCAAATCGAGGTAATGAAACTGAGCGCTACGGCTATCGCCAGTTAACCACGAAAACCACGATGACTCTTCTTCAGCTTTAATACACGTGATTGTAGTTAATGTGTTTTGAGCACTTACCACTTGTGTATTATGACAATTACCCACTGAGCTTAATTCTTGCTCAGAGCTTGAATCAAAGCTAAACGCCCCGATAAGCAGTAATGCCGACGCAATTAATATCCCAGTTTTAAAAGCACGCATGATGAAATCCAATAATTTGTTACTTTTTTAATCATAGCAAATATTGATTAAATATCAAACTTAAAGTTACCTGAAATAGGGGCTATTACGCCATATTACTTGGGTAACATCTTCAATTAAGTTACATTAACGCAATACACTATTTATTGATGGAGTTAATCATGTTTAACCCAGAGCAAAAATATTTAATTGCCCCTTCTATTTTGTCTGCTGACTTTGCAAAGTTAGGTGAAGATGTTGATAAAGTACTCGCTGCGGGAGCAGATGTGGTTCATTTTGATGTAATGGATAATCACTATGTACCTAATCTAACAATTGGCCCAATGGTGTGTAAAGCACTTAGAGATTACGGCGTAACAGCGCCTATCGACGTGCATTTAATGGTTAAGCCTGTAGATAGCCTTATTCCACTGTTTGCAGAGGCTGGGGCATCAATTATTACTTTTCATCCAGAAGCTAGCGAGCACGTCGATCGAACAATACAGCTAATTAAAGATCACGGCTGTAAAGCAGGCTTAGTGTTTAACCCTGCAACAAGTCTAAGTTATTTAGATCATGTTATTGATAAGCTCGATACCATTTTACTTATGTCGGTTAACCCAGGTTTTGGCGGGCAAAGTTTTATCCCTCATACGCTTGAAAAACTACGCCAAGCAAAACAGCGTATTATTGAATCAGGTCGAGATATTCGCTTAGAGGTTGATGGTGGTATTAAAGTCGATAACATTGCAGCAGCGGCTCAAGCGGGTGCAGATATGTTTGTTGCAGGTTCTGCTATTTTTAATCAGCCAGATTACAAAGTTGTGATTGATCAAATGCGTAAACAGCTTGGAAGTGTAAAATAATGAAGTACGATATCGCCTTATTTGATTTAGATGGTACCTTGGTTGATAGCATTTACGATTTATACATAGCCATAAATCTCACATTAACTGACTTAGCATTCCCGATAGTAAGTCAACGTTTGGTTGAAAGCTGGGTAGGTAATGGTGTTGAAGTGCTAGTTAAACGTGCCTTGAGTGGCGATATGCAAGTGAGTGAGCATTTAGATGAATCACTCAGCAGCAAAGCTATTACGCAGTTTTATAAACATTATGAGCAACATGTGGGTGAATATAGTGTGTTGTATCAACATGTAGAAACTGGGCTTGCAGCACTTCGTGGTATGCCCAAAGCATTAATCACTAATAAGTCTCGTGTGTTTACAGAGAAGTTGCTTGATAAACTAGCACTAGCGAGCCATTTTGATGTGATTGTATGTGGTGACGACATGGCAAAAAAACCATCGCCAGAGCCTTTACTATTTGCCTGTAAAAAGCTAAATGTTGAACCTAATAAAGCAATAATGATAGGTGATTCTAAAAGCGATATACTTGCAGCTAAAGCTGCTAACATAGACGTAATTGCACTTAGTTACGGCTATAACCAAGGTGAAAACCTTGCAGATTATAATCCGCAGTACCTATGCGATAACTTCTTAGATATAATACCTGTTCTAACGCAGCGTTAAATATTATTAATTAAGCAAAATAAAGGAAAATCATGAGTAAACCAGTAGTATTAAGTGGCATGCAGCCAACCGGTGGTATGACAATAGGCAACTATGTTGGCGCTATTAACCAGTGGGTTAAGCTACAGGAAGAATATGATAGCTACTTTATGCTTGCAGATTTGCATGCGATTACGGTACGCCAAGACCCAGAATTACTTCGCGCTCGCGTATTGGACGGAGTTGCACTATATACAGCATGTGGTATCAATCCAGAAAAAGCAGCGCTATTTGTACAATCTCAAGTGCCTGAACATGCTCAACTAGGTTGGGTTTTAAACTGTTATGCGCAAATGGGTGAGCTTAATCGTATGACGCAGTTTAAAGATAAGTCAGCAACGCACGCTAATAATATTAACGTGGGTTTATTTGCTTATCCAGCTCTGCAAGCGGCGGATATTTTATTGTATCAAGCAGATAAAGTACCTGTAGGAGATGATCAAAAGCAGCATTTAGAGCTGACTCGCGATATTGCTACGCGCTTTAATAATGTATATGGCGATATTTTTACGCTACCAGAACCGTATATTCCTGAATTTGGTGCTCGCGTAATGAGCCTACAAGATCCACTTAAAAAGATGTCAAAGTCAGATGAAAACCCAAATGGTTTTATCATGATGCTAGACGAGCCTAAAAAGATTGAGAAAAAACTTAAAAAAGCAGTAACAGACTCAGACGAACAAGCGCGTATCTACTTTGATCGCAAAGAAAAGCCGGGTGTATCAAACTTGCTTACTTTATTAAGCGTTGCAACTAAGCGCTCAATTGAAGACTTAGTACCAGAATACGAAGATAAAATGTATGGCCATTTGAAGAAAGATACCGCTGATGCTGTTGTAAGCATGATTGAACCTATTCAAGCTCGCTTTAAAGAGATTAGAGAAGATCAATCGCTTCTTAATAACATCATGAAAAAGGGCGCTGAAAAAGCGAGTGCTCGAGCTGAGGTTACATTAAAAGCCGTTTATGATGCAGTTGGATTTATTCCACGCGGGTAAGTTTATTAAAATAAAAAAATGCCGCTTGTTAGCGGCATTTTTTATATAGCACATATCAACATGATAGACCCAAATAGAAACAGTAGCGATATCGCTAGTTTGTCTGTTTTATCCATTATTCAGCCCCTCTTACTGTTATATCTGCCGTGCTATCAATATCAACTAGAGAAACTTTATAGCCCTTATTTTCAAGTAAGGTAAGTAAACTATCTTGTCCTGCAAGGTGGGCAACTCCAACAAGTACAAACTCATTTTTGTCGTTGTTAAACATGGCTTCTACTTTTGGTAACCAATCATTATTTCTATCTGTAATGATTTGTTTATAGCTATTCGGATCATTTTGCTGCATATCTTCAAGTGCCACTTTATTCAGTGTGTCTGTATCACCTTTGCGCCAGGCAGCTAAAAGTCCTTTAAACATATCGCCATAGTTGTGAAGCTCGGCTAAGTTACGTTTAATGAAATCGTTTTCGTTGCCTTGACCCATTGTTTTAAAAAACTCTAACTGAAATTCCATTGTTTCTAAGTAATTTTTTGTTTTGTTATCTTCAGTCGCTTTTTTAGTAAAGTAAGCATCAACCCCTTCACCCATTAAATTTTGCTTTTGAAGCTCCATCGACATTAAAACAATACTAACCATAGCAGGGCGAAAACCATCTAACTTAGCTAGGTTAGCGCCAAACTCGCTAAGCTTATTTTCAAGTGAAGCCTTAATCTCGGGTTCTAGCTTTTGACTCAACGTTTCGTTATTTGTATACGATAGCGCACCTAACATTTGCATTTGTGCATTGGTGTCGGCTGGGTCAGGTAACGGTGCTTCTAAAATAATTGTATCTGCTTGTTCATAAGCATGGTTAAACTCAGCGGGTAGAGGCATTTCAGCTTTAGGTAGTATGTGAACTGTACCGCCAATAAATAGTGAGTCATTGCCATTACTTACTTGCCATACAGAGCTTTGAGCCTGTGCTGTATTTGCTAAAAGGCTACAACTAAGTAATACGCTAGCAGACACTAATTTTTTTGTGAATTTTTTCATGATAATTCCTTAATATAACTTTTAATTTTATTGTTTTTAGTTCGATAACACATTGCTGAAATATGTAGTGATTGACGATGTTACCTTTGAAAGATTTTTATCAATTTGCGAGTTTATTTTGCTCATTGAAGAGTCAAGCTCAGCTGATATTTTTTCATCTATTGAAGAAAGTAATGTCTGCTTATCAACATTACTTTTTAAAGACTCAGAAGCGTCTATTTTGTTTGTTTTTCGTAGTTTTTGATTAACAGGGTTAATTGCCTTTATGCTTTCATTAATCATGCATTTCTCTAAATTATTTTGAATGGTGTCTTGTTTAGCGTCAGCTGCAATAACTGAAGTAGTATTAAAAGCCGTTGCTAGTAGTAAAGCTGGCAGTACTTTTTTCATTGTGTTGTTCATAATTAAACCTTTTATATTTTTGATTGCAGCCAATTTAGAATCACAAATGATTTTTTACTAAGCTGCTTGTTGATGACGGTTTAAAGAATATCGCTGAATTTATTAAGAGTCGCTTATCTAGTTATGAGCAATTAATAGATAAGGTTTTTAAAGCTAAATAATTGTTTAAATTTAGTATGTTAGCTTTAAACCTTATAATGCTAATATAAGGTTTAAAATGCTTTTTCTATAAAATAAAGTGTAGATGTGATACGGTTTATAAAAATAAAAATACGTAAAGACTATGAATTATCAAATCGGACCTTGGCAATTTATTAGTAATCGCTGTGTGATTACTTCAAACCATTTAGAAAGGGAATTAGATCCACTTTTAGTAAAGTTATTACTCCACTTTATAGATAAGCCTCAACAAATCGTTTCCCGCCAAGAGCTTATTGAGAGTGTGTGGCAACAAAGCTTTGTTGACGATAATGCGATTAACCGTGCAATCTCAGAGTTAAGAAAGCAGCTTGCCCACCCAATTGAAAAAGCGCCGCTTTTAAAAACACATTACCGTAAAGGATATAGCCTAACGGTAATACCTGAGCGTTTAACGCAAGCAAACGTTTCGAAAGAGCCTGCAAACATTTTGCCTGACTCACCGGGTATTTCTGCCAAAAATGAAGAGATAGCTACTGCAACTATTTCGCAACCAGTTCAAAGAACGAATAGTAAAAAGTTTTTGATTTATTCTTTATTCGCCATTATTTGCCTGTGCTTTTTAGTATGGTTTGGGTTGTTTTTTATTAATACACCTTCTAGTGAAAAGATTAAACAGATCACGGTTAATAAGGTAGCAAGCACGTGGAATATAGGCAGTGAGGTTCACCCTGAGATGTCCTCAGATAAACAATATTTAGCTTATACAAATGTTGAACCTGAAAATGACGTAATGCATGCATTTGTAAAGCGACTATCTGATCAAAGGGAAGTTGAAATTACCTATCCTGGCTTTCAAGTATCCATTTTATCGTGGCAGTTAAATCAGCGCTCTGTGTTGTTACAAGCTACCAACTTAAAGCAGCAAAAGTGTGAAATGGTACTCGTTGATTTAAGCCAGTTTCCTGTTATAGGAGAGGCTACTTTAATTAAAAAGTGTGACCTTAGATACACTGGTTATGCGCAAGTAGACGAAAGTGGTGAGCATATTTATTACACCGAATATAAAAATGAGCATGAGGGTTCAGGTTTATATAAATATGATTTAGAACTTAAGAAAGAATTCATAGTGATTCCACCACCAGGCGTCATGTATGGCGTAATCATGCCTCGTTTATCTCATTCTGGTAGTAAAATAGCATATGTACTTAGTCAAAAGGGTAAGCCTTTTTCTGTATTTAGCTACAATTTTGAGACCCATGAAACCAAGCGGTTATTTAAAGCAAAGAAAAGCATAATTAGCTTCGCGTTTGACTGGCTTGCAGACGATAAAGGCGTGATTGTTTTTGAAGACTCTGAGCTTTCAACTATTGTGTTTGATGAAAATAATATTATTAAACGCACACTAACGATTACCCCAGCAATTTCACCTTATTATATAGCGGTTCACTCTGATAACAGCCTATTTTACTCGGAAAATATGACACAGGCATACTCGCTTATTAAAGCTACAGACCCTTTTGGTGATAATCCTGAGTATGAAGCACTTTATAAAAGTGATAAAGACGAGTACAACATTGCTGAAATAATTAATAAGGAAGGGACAGCACATATTTTTGTATCAGAGCGTTCTGGCAGCAGTCAATTGTGGCTCTCTCAAAATGGTCTTACAAAGCAACTTAGCTTTTTTAATTACGATGATGGCTCATCAACTTTTGTATTAGGAGGTCTAAGAGCCTCTCCTAATAAGCAACGCATGATATTCATGAAAAATAAAGGTTTTTCACTTTATGACGTAAACGCTCAAAAATTTTATCCATTTGAAGAATTTAATAAGCATAAAATAGTAAGCTATATTTGGTCAAAAAATAACGAAAGCATTATTTATATTAAGCGACTTGGTTCAAAAAATATATTGGCAGAATTTAATTTACTAACTCGCGATACACGCGTGATAGAAGGAATAAAAGCTAATAAACTCATTTCAGATAGTAAAGGTAACGGATACGTAACCAATGATAATCAATTAATTCGCCTTTCAGATAGGCAAAGCTGGGAATTACCTAAAAATGCCAAAAAGTCAGTTGCATATGGAGTTAGCAAAGACTATTTCTATTATTCAGATTCTATTTCTAGAGTCGCTAGACTAAATTTACACGATCAAACCATACAAGATATACACGTGGACTTTCGACCTATTGGTTTTGAAGTGAACGAAAACAATGAAATATTGTTTACGGGATCTAAATATAAAGACATGCAAATAGTGCAAATTAGTTGGGATGAATAACAAAATTATAATGCAGCTAAAAGTAGAGCATTATGCATAAAAAACACCAAGCAGTTTAATTGCCTGGTGTTTTTTATAATCTATATTAAAGCAATGGTTTTAAGTAATGCCCAGTATGTGAACGCTCACACTCAGCTACTTCTTCTGGTGTGCCGGCAATAAGTATTTCACCACCGCCAGCACCGCCTTCAGGTCCTAAATCGATAACCCAGTCTGCTGTTTTAATAACATCGAGGTTATGCTCAATAACAACAATAGTATTACCGTGATCGCGCAAGCGATGAAGTACAACAAGCAGCTGTTCAATATCAGCAAAGTGTAAGCCTGTTGTTGGCTCATCTAATATGTAGAGCGTTTTACCAGTATCACGCTTTGATAGCTCGCGTGCTAATTTTACACGTTGCGCCTCACCACCAGAGAGAGTAGTAGCGGCTTGACCTAAACGCACGTACGACAAACCAACGTCCATCAGCGTTTTAAGCTTACGCGCAATAGCCGGTATTTTATCAAAGTAATCGTGAGCGTCTTCAACAGTCATCTCAAGCACTTGGTGTATGTTTTTACCTTTGTATTGTACTTCGAGGGTTTCGCGGTTATAGCGTTTACTCTTACATACATCACACGGTACATACACATCAGGTAAAAAGTGCATTTCAACTTTAATTAAGCCGTCACCTTGGCAAGCTTCACAGCGTCCGCCTTTAACGTTAAAGCTAAAGCGACCTACTTTGTAGCCACGTGAGCGCGCTTCTTGTGTACCTGCAAATAACTCACGAATGCCGGTAAATATACCTGTGTAGGTTGCCGGATTTGAACGCGGAGTACGACCAATCGGGCTTTGATCAATATCGATCACTTTATCAAAATGATCTAAACCACTAATTGATTTATACGGTGCCGCTTCGGCAGTGGTTGCGCCATTTAGCTCTGTATGAGCAAGTTTAAACAAGGTGTCGTTTATTAGCGTTGATTTACCTGAGCCCGATACACCTGTCACACAGGTCATTAAACCAAATGGGATTTTTAAATCCACATTTTTAAGATTATTACCCGTTGCGCCAAATAGCTCTAGCCATTTGTCGTTCGTTGGGTGACGTTCTTTTGGTATTTCTATTCTACGTACGCCTGATAAAAACTGGCCCGTAACAGACTCTTTGCTTGCTAAAATATCGTCGCGTGTTCCTTGAGCAATAATATGCCCACCATGAACACCCGCGCCTGGGCCAATATCAATAATATGGTCAGCGGCACGAATAGCATCTTCATCGTGCTCTACCACAATAACGGTGTTACCTAAGTCGCGTAAATGTACCAATGTTTGTAATAAACGGTCGTTATCGCGTTGATGCAGCCCAATAGATGGCTCATCTAGTACGTACATTACACCTACAAGGCCTGCACCAATTTGGCTCGCTAAGCGAATACGCTGAGCTTCACCACCTGATAGTGTGTCGGCGCTGCGCTCAAGTGATAAGTAATTTAGGCCAACGTTAATTAAAAACGATAAACGGTCGCGAATTTCTTTTAGTATTTTTTCAGCTATTTGGCCTTTTTGTCCGGTTAGCGTTAACCCTTCAAAAAACTCCATAGCTTCACCAATACTCATGCACGTGATTGCAGGTAAGTTGGTTTTTCCAATAAATACATTTCGAGATTCTTCGCGTAAACGCGAGCCATTACAGCTAGGACATGCTTGGCTTGTTTGGTATTTAGCAAGCTCTTCGCGTACTGAGTTTGACTCAGTTTCGCGGTAGCGGCGATTCATGTTATTTAAAACGCCTTCAAACTCATGATTACGCGTAATTAAATCGCCACGGTCGTTACGGTAATTAAACGCAATTTTAGTGCTACCAGAGCCATCTAAAATAATTTTTTTCGAGTCGCTGTCTAAATCTTGATAAGGCACATCTAAATCAAAACTATAATGCTCAGCAACGGCTTGTAGCATTTGATAGTAATAAAAGCTGCGTTTATCCCAGCCTTTAATTGCACCGCCAGCAAGGCTTAACTCTGGGTTATGCACTACGCGATTAGGATCAAAATATTGACGTATACCTAAACCATCACAGGTTTGGCACGCACCAGCAGGGTTATTAAACGAAAACAAACGCGGTTCTAGCTCAGTCATTGCATAGCCACAAGTAGGGCAGGCAAAGTTTGCTGAGAAGAGAATTTCTTCAGCGCTGCTATCATCCATGTATGCTACATGTGCAACGCCATTAGACATTTCAAGTGCAGTTTCGAACGATTCCGCTAAGCGTTGCTGTAAGCCATCTTTTACTTTAAATCTGTCTACAACAACTTCTATTGTATGTTTTTTATGGAGCTCAAGTGTTGGTGGATCAGACAAGTCACATACTTCACCGTCTATACGGGCGCGAATATAACCTTGGCTTGATAGCTGCTCTAATAACTTAACATGCTCACCTTTACGCTCTTTTACTATAGGCGCAAGCAGCATTAATTTACTGCCTTCAGGCAGTGCCAAAACAGTATCTACCATTTGACTAACGGTTTGCGCAGCAAGTGGTAAATCATGTGTAGGGCATCGTGGTTCGCCAACGCGGGCAAACATAAGTCGTAAATAATCGTAAATTTCGGTAATAGTACCCACAGTTGATCGTGGATTATGAGACGTTGATTTTTGCTCAATAGAAATTGCAGGAGAGAGGCCTTCGATGTGATCTACATCAGGCTTTTCCATAAGCGATAAAAATTGTCTTGCATACGCAGAAAGTGATTCAACATACCGGCGTTGTCCTTCTGCATAAAGTGTATCAAATGCAAGTGATGACTTCCCCGAACCAGATAGACCAGTAATAACTATTAATTTATCACGTGGGATGGTTAGGCTGATGTCTTTTAAATTATGCGTACGGGCGCCTCGGACTTCAATGTTTTCCATGCTATCTCGTTTATTACCAAAATTATTTACTCAGTATCGCATAATACGAAGCAATATTAATCCTTGATCAATGAAAAATCCTTACTTATAGGCGATTAATTATTGCCAAGCTTATGGTAGAATCCCAACCTCAATTTTTCATAGAGTAAGATCACGCAGATAATGACCGCATCTTCACTTAATTCACGAGAAAAACGCGCCGCAGTATCGCTGGCGAGTGTGTTTGCATTTAGAATGCTCGGCTTGTTTATGCTGATGCCTGTATTGGCTATTTATGGACAATCGCTTGAAGGTTTTTCGCCTATTTGGATTGGTTTTGCCATTGGTGCGTATGGTTTAACGCAAGCCGTATTGCAAATACCTATGGGTCGATTATCCGATAAAATTGGTCGTAAAAAGGTTATTGTTGGTGGCTTAGTCGTATTTGCTATTGGCTCTGTAGTTGCTGCATTAGCTGACTCTATTCAAATGGTTACCGTAGGCCGCGCTCTACAAGGTATGGGCGCAATAGCCAGTGCACTACTCGCGTTTGCTTCAGATTTAAGCCGCGATGAGCAACGACCAAAGGTAATGGCCGTTATTGGTATGAGCATAGGAATGAGCTTTGCCTTTGCTATGCTACTTGGGCCAATTGTTGCAGCTTCGTGGGGTATTGCGGGTGTATTTTGGTTGACTGCTATTTTAGCTGTTTTTGGTATATTTATAGTGACTATGCTAGTGCCAAATGCGGTAAATAAAGCGCCCAAAGGCGATACATTAGCAAGCTTTAGCGACATTAAAAAACTAATTAAGCACCCTCAGTTAGCACGATTAAATGCAGGTGTATTGCTATTACACTTAACGCTAACCACAATATTTGTCGTACTGCCGAGTCAATTAATTAAAGATGGCTTAGTTGCCGACCATCACTGGTATTTATATATTCCAGTGCTATTTTTAGCATTTTTATTAATGGTACCAATAATGATTGTGGCCATTAAAAAAGAGAAAGAAAAACAAGCATTTATTGGCTCGGTAGCCTTGTTAACTATTAGTATGCTAGCAATGTCGGTATGGGTTAATAGTGTAGTAGGCATTGCTGTGTGTATGCTGCTTTATTTTGTGGCGTTTAACTTTTTAGAAGCCACTATGCCTGCGCTTGTATCGCGAATAGCACCTGCAAGCCAAAAAGGTTCAGCAATGGGTGGCTACTCATCTAGCCAGTTTTTAGGCGCCTTTTTAGGCGGTATGTTAGGTGGCTATGTAGCACAAACAACAACGACACAAGCTGTGTTTGCGGCAGCAGCACTTGTTGGGTTAATATGGCTTATTATTGCGTGGAAAATGCAAGTCCCACCCAAAAGTAAAGTTATTAGTTTAATGACCAAATTAGATTCTGAAGAGCATGCTCAAACACTTGCTTCTCAGTTAGTTGCTTTACCAGGCGTAATAGAAGCAACTGTGGTTCGCGATGAAAGTCGCAGCTATTTAAAGATTAATGATAAAGAATTTGACCTAGACCAAGCACGTAAAGTAGCTGGTTTAATCTAACATTTATAGGAGATGGTTCCATGGCACGCGGTGTGAACAAAGTAATTTTGGTTGGTAATTTAGGGCAAGATCCTGAAGTTCGTTATATGCCTAACGGCAATGGTGTAGCAAATATTACCTTAGCAACTTCGGATAGCTATAAAGATAAAAACACTGGCCAAATGGTTGATAAAACTGAGTGGCATCGTGTTGTGTTCTTTGGCAAATTAGCTGAAATTGTTGGTGAATATTGTCGTAAAGGTTCACAAATTTATGTTGAAGGTAAACTTCAAACACGTAAGTGGACCGATCAACAAGGCCAAGAAAAATACACTACAGAAATAGTTGTAGATGGCTTTACTGGTCAAATGCAAATGTTAGGCGCACGTGGTGGCGATCAGCAAAGTGGTGGTTACCAAGGTAATCAGCCGCAAGGTGGACAACAAGGTGGTGGTTACCAAGGTAATCAGCCGCAAGGTGGTCAACAAAGCGGTGGTTACGGTCAAAATAACCAAGGCCAAGCTGCACAGCAAAGTGGCTATAATCCGCAGCAACAAGCCGCACCAGCAGCACAACCAAAACCGGCTCCAGCACCACAGCAGCAAAGTAATCAATATCAGCCGCAAGGTGGTTATGCACCACAGCAAAAAAGTGCACCACAACAGCAAGGTGGTTTCGCTCCTAAACCACAAAGTGCTCCGCAAGGTGGCGCATCAAACCCAATGGAACCAACCATTGATTTTGACGACGATATCCCGTTCTAGTTTTCTAACTTTTACAGTGTAAAGATTTATTATAGAAAAGCCCCGTTCATACGGGGCTTTTTGTTTTTATGAGGCTTGTATTAGTTGATATATAAATGATTGCAATCTATCCTCTACAGACTTTTTTTGAACGAATCTATGAGAAATATGAAAACCTATTTAGCGACTGTATTTCTTTTTTTTCAGCTACTGAGCCTTAATGTACAAGCGCTTATATCGCAAACAAATATTTCAGATACAATTGCTTCAAAAAAAATAATTCAAAAAAAAATCTCTTCAAAAAATACAACCCAAGTTTTACTTATAAACTCTCTAAACCAAGATTCTCCATGGCAGCAAAGTGTCGAGAGGGGATTACGTTCTGAATTATTAGAGCGCAATGCCGGTTTTGATCTTTTTATTGAAAATATGGACGTTGGTCGATTCAATGAAATGCGACAAAAGCGATTGATGAAGGCTTATTTACAACAGAAATATTACGATAAAAGAATAGATATAATTATTAGTCGAGGCGTTCCTGCTGCCTCATTATTATCTGAATTTGACACCTTATTTACAGGGATTCCAATAATATACCTAACACCGGGTGGTAAGTTTAAAGTACCAAAAAATGAAAATGGAATTATTATTCGACCCAAACTAAATTATAAGCAAGGGGTGATAAACGCTGTTAACTTAACAAACCCTAAAAAGTTAATTGTTATCCTGGATAGAAAAAGTGGTATAGGGTCTAATTTTTACCAACATCTTATGCCGATTATTAATAGAGACTTTTCGCATTTAACGCTAGAAAAATGGTTTGATTTACCTGCCGATGAGTTAATAAATAAAGTAAATAATGCGCCTGCTGATTCAATAATACTATTTACGCCGATTTTTAGACGTTATAACGATACGGTACTTAGCCCATTTCAATTTGTGGAGCGACTAACAAGTAACAGCTCTGTTCCTATTTTTAGTTATTGGCATTCACTGTTAGGTTCGGGGATTGTTGGAGGATATTTGCTATCTGGTGAAAAAATAGGCGCTCGAGTTGCCGAATCAATAGTTTTTTTTGATAATAATAAATATTTAGAACCGGTAGATAGCGATCAGTTAAGTACTTACTATTATGATTTTAAACAATTAAAAAAGTTTGAGATAGCCCCCCAAAACCTTCCTGAACATTCCATTATTATTAATAATCAACCTTCATATTTCGAACAAAATAAAATGCTTATTTATAGCGCAATTGCAGTAATCACAATATTGAGTGGTTTTTTAGCTTTTGTACTACTTTTAAATAGTAAGCGGGTTCAATTATTAAAGGAACTTGATAGCGAAAAACTTAAATTAGAATATAGAGTTGAGCAGCGAACGGAAGAGTTGTTAATTGCAAAAAATGAAGCTGAACATTCAGCGTCAATAAAATCAGACTTTTTAGCTAATATGAGCCATGAAATTAGAACTCCAATGAATGGTGTTATTGGACTTACTAATATTTTATTAGACAGCAATTTACCACCAGAACAAAAACAGTATTTAGATAAAATAAAATATTCTTCTGACCAGCTGCTCATTGTAATTAACGATATTTTAGACTTTTCAAAAATTGAGTCTGGAAATATTAACCTTGAGGAATTTCCTTTTTCTGTAAATTCGGTTGTTGACTACATAAAAGCAACTTTTGATGAGCTAGCTCAAAGCAAAGGGATTACATTTGATATTGTCATTGGTAAAGAGGTTAAACTTGATTTAATAGGTGATGTAGTTCGAATAAACCAAGTACTGCTAAATTTATGCTCTAACGCAATTAAATTTACTACACACGGCTTTGTATCTGTATTAATAGAATCAAAAAGATCGTTAGCTGATCCTAAGAGCGTTTGTTTGTATTTCATTGTTAAGGATTCCGGTATTGGGATTGCTGAGCAAAGCCTTACCGATTTATTTGAATCTTTTACTCAAGCTGACAGCTCTACAACCAGGAAGTTTGGCGGCACAGGTTTAGGTTTAACTATAAGTAAGCGTTTATGCCAATCGATGGGTGGGGATATAACGGTAAAAAGTACTCAAGGTGTAGGTAGTGAATTTATAGCTTCGATTAAGGTGAAATTGAATAACCAAGCGTTGATTGATAACACTCCCGACCTAACTTTTACTGATCCGTTTGAGGTATTAATTGTAGATGATAATGAAGATGATCTTAAGGTAATTGAAAATCAGCTAACGGCTATGGGGCTGGTATGTACGGCCTGTCAATCTGCTAAACAAGCTATTGATATTATTGAGCAGAATAAAGAAAAATTTAAAGCCATTATTGTTGACTGGGCAATGCCAGCGATGAGTTGCGAAACCTTTTTAATACGTATTCATAGTATTAGCCCCCAGCTTTATAGCAAGATTATCGTACTTACAATGAGTGATGAAAGTTTAATTAATGATGCAGGCAAGAAAGTCAGTATACAAACTATTTTGCATAAACCTGTATATACGAGTGTTTTGTATGAGGCGATTGAACGTAAAGTGGTGGGCTCTATAAATAAAGCACCTGTAGCCAATATCGTCAGTGAAAAGTCACTGGCGGGTATCAAAATATTAGTTGTGGAAGATAACTCGATCAACAGAATAATCGTTACAAATATACTTGAAAATGCTGGTGCCCAAATTCATTTGGTCGACAATGGATTGGAATGTATTCAAATAGTAAAATCGGAAGCGTTTGATATTATTTTGATGGATATTCATATGCCTATAATGGATGGTGTTGAGGCGAGTCAAATTATTCGTAGTGATAATGACGAAACTATCGCAAACATCCCAATAATCGCCTTAACAGCTAACGTTATGAAAGATGATATTACACGATACTTATCCATTGGCATGAATGCCCATGTTGCAAAACCAATTAAAGCGCAAAAATTATGTGAAACTATAATCCTCTGCTTGAGTAAATAGTTGAGCCATTAAAATTAACTATATCAAATATCTACCATAATACCTCCCATTGTCTTGAGCTAATTTTAAATAACTTAAAAGTAAATTTTATAAAATAGAGTTTGACTCATAGGTCTTTATGTGTGAAATTTCATATATACGATTTTCCATATACTTATTTTTACCAAAGGTTGAGTTATCAATGTCAGAAGTTAATGGGTTACTAAATACAAATAAAGCACACAGTGTTGTTCCACTCACATCAAATTTTAACGTTAGTTTTTCTGAGCATAAACCTAAAATTTTATTGTTATATGGCTCATTAAGAGCGCGTTCTTATAGCAAGTTAGTTATAGAGGAGAGCGCTCGTTTATTAACGCATTTTGGTGCTGAGGTTAAAATTTTTAACCCTGAAGGTTTACCTCAAACCGATAGTGAAGATGAATCACACCCTAAAGTACAAGAGTTGCGAGATTTAATGCTTTGGTCAGAAGGGCAGGTATGGTGCTCACCAGAACGTCATGGCTCAATGACGAGTATATTCAAAAATCAAATTGATTGGATCCCTCTTAACCTAGGAGGTGTAAGGCCAACGCAAGGTAAAACATTAGCTGTGTTGCAAGTTAGTGGCGGTTCGCAATCATTCAATGTGGTGAACCAACTACGAGTATTAGGGCGTTGGATGCGCATGGTAACAATACCTAATCAGTCGTCAGTGCCACAAGCGCACTTAGAGTTTGAAGAAAATGGACGGATGAAACCCTCTGCGCTCTACAATCGGATTGTTGATGTTATGGAAGAGCTGATTAAATTCACTTTATTATTGCGAGATCAAAAAGATTACTTTGTAGATCGCTATTCTGAACGAGTGGAATCTGCAGAAGATCTTAGCCAACGCGTTAATCAACGCTCTATTTAGGGGAGATAAATGGGATTATTTGAGCGGTATCTTTCTGTTTGGGTAGCCTTAGCAATCGCTGTTGGTATTTTTACAGGCTCAATAATACCAGAGCTATTTATACTCATAGCAGGCTTTGAATATGCGCATGTAAATATAGTAATAGCGGTACTTATTTGGCTAATGATTTACCCAATGATGGTTCAAATTGATTTTTCATCTATTAAAGACGTAGGTAAAAAACCAAAAGGACTATTACTAACCGTTGTACTTAATTGGCTTATTAAACCATTTACAATGGCGTTTTTAGGTTGGCTATTTTTTAAGGGTATATTTGCAGACTGGGTCGACCCAAAAACTGCAACTGAATATATTGCAGGCATGATTTTACTAGGTGTTGCGCCATGTACGGCTATGGTTTTTATTTGGAGCCAACTGACTAAAGGCGACGCTAACTATACGCTAGTGCAGGTATCTATTAACGATATTATTATGATATTTGCATTTGCACCCATAGCAGGTTTATTGCTGGGTGTAACCGATATAACAGTACCATGGGATACGTTATTTTTATCTGTGGTGTTATATGTACTTATACCGTTAATTTTAGGGGCGGTTACGCGTAAAAAGCTAGATAAAGCCGGGGATCATTCTCGACTCAATCAGTTTTTGAGCATTATGAAGCCCTATTCTATTGTGGGTTTATTAGCGACAGTCGCTTTATTATTTGGTTTTCAGTCACAAACTATCTTAGCCAACCCCGAAGCGATTGTACTTATAGCTATTCCGCTACTGATTCAAACCTATGGTATTTTTGCTATTGCTTATTTTGCCGCAAAAAAAATGAAGCTAGAGCACAATATAGCTGCGCCAGCGTGCATGATCGCAACATCTAATTTTTTTGAGTTAGCAGTTGCAGTGGCTATTTCATTGTTTGGTTTACACTCTGGTGCTGCACTTGCAACCGTAGTAGGTGTGTTAGTTGAAGTCCCTGTAATGCTAAGCTTAGTGTATTTTGCTAACAAAACACGTCATTGGTTTAACTAGGGCTAGAGCATGATTGCTATGCTGGATGGTTTCAATTGCGAAACATCTAATATTAACTTAAGCCTGAGGAGTTAAATTTAATCTATTTATAAAAGAAAGGGCATAGTTGTTTGTTTTTGTAAGTTCTCGTTTATTTTGGGCTTTTTTGTTTAGTGCTATTAATAAACGTTTAAACTTAGTTTATAGCCTTGTACTTCTATAGATATTGAACAACACTTTAGTTAATAATTTAACGGGTGGCAGGCTATGCAAAAGAGTAAAATCTGGCTTTTCAAGTACTTCAAAGGTATCTCTTTTGTCTTATTTTTAATGATGCTTATTAGTTTTAATTTCGTTTTAAATGATGCATTACATCAAAAAGTTCATGCTTCTGGGCAGCAGTTCGTTAAACACGTTTACGAGCTGAATTTATCCCCTTCTATAAACAATGAAGTGTTGGCTGCATTAGCTAAAAGTGAAGGTTTTGTGTTGGAGGTGCCAAAGCCTGCAGAGCATGTTAGGCATTTAGTGAATATAGAGCGCGAAGTTTTTTCTTACAAAACATTAAGCTTGAGCCTCTATCACTATCCTGCTTGGGTAACACAAAGTTACTTATTTATATTGCTAAACTTGATCATATTAGGCGCCGCTGGCTGGTCTTATCGTTGGTGGGGCTTATTGAATGTAAGCCGTAGAATTACGCCCAAAAATACAATGATACAACCTACTAAAATTATTAAACAAAAACAAAATAAAATACGATTAATTAAACAAGTAAAAAAATGTGAATTAAGTTCTTTGTATGGGGTTAATAGAGCATCACATAGCTTATTTTTACTCATTGAATGTGACTTTGATAAGAAAACTGATCAAGAAGCTATTTTTAAAGTGTTAATCACTAGAAAATTGACTGAATTTAAAGATGTGTCGGTAAAAATACTAAATTCCAGTTACTTGGCCGTCACCTTGCCACATATTCCTACTCCCGAGTTAGACAGCTACGTTGAAAAGCTCCATCAGAGCGTGTTTTTACTATGCCAAAATTATCAAAAAAGTATGACTCATAAAAACATTAAAATAGGTGCGTGCGACTATCGATTAGGCGCAGATAAAATTGCGGTTTATCAGTTAGCAAAATCAGCACTTATGCTATCGCAAAACAGCTCAGTACAGCACTTTCACCGCTTAGCGTTAAATTACTGTCAAGAAAAACCACTTTCTAGTAAGCAAGTTATCGAAAATATTAAAAAGAATAAATTTATATTATTCTTCCAGCCTTTATTTGAGCTCTCTAGCGGGGAAATTTTAGAACATGAAGCTCTTATCAGGGTTAGGCATAGCCAACTTGGTTTACTAGCTGCTCGTTATTTTATTAATCAGGTTTATAGTAATCAAGACGCTTTAATATTAGATAAAGCAGTAATAACACAAGTTAAAAAGCTAATGCTGAGTGAACCTTCGGCCTTAACAGTTAGTGTAAATCTACACCCTAAAAATTGGTTTAATACTGTATTTTGGGAGTGGTTAGCCAATCAAATGGCAGAGCTTAAGTTAAATACTAAATTACAATTTGAAATAAGTGAGGCAGAATTTTTTACTCATAGAGAATCGATAACTAATGCACTTAATGTAATTAAAAAAAGCCGTTCACAAGTTGTGATTGATAATGTAAAAAGTAGTGAGAAAGTAGCTGTATTAGCTAATTATAATCAAGTATGCGGACTTAAATTATCATACGAACTAATTCATTTATTAAATGAAAAAACTCAAAATCAAAGGCGAATAAAAAAGATAGTTGAAGCCGCAAACCTTTTAAATTTACCTGTGTATGCAGTTGGCGTAGAGACTCAAAAAGAGTTGTTTACGCTTGCCAAATTGGGAGTGGTGGGAGCTCAAGGGTTTTACTTTTCAGAGCCACTTCAAGAGTTTACGCAAGCGGTATTTAATTAAATTAATCCTCTATATTTAAGTCCATTTAGCCCCTGAAGCCCGCCAGTATGAACCGCAATAATTTTACTCCCAGATGGGAAATAATCTTGCTCAATAAGCTGCCATAATGCATACATCATTTTCCCGCTATAAATAGGCTCAAGTGGTAGATTATGTGTGCGGCTCATATCTTGGCAAAACTGCCATAACTCAGGTGAAAACTTACCATAGCCGCCACCATGAAACTCTGTGAGTAACTGCCAGTTGTTTTGATTATTAGCTTTAGCGCTCAGCTTTTTTATTTCTTCTTTTAAATAATTAGCTTGTTTTAATACTGCTACACCAATCACTTGTGTTGTTGAAGCACTGCCTTCTATTAATCCAGCAAGCGTGCCACCACTACCGGTAGGGCACACTAAGTAGTTATGCTCAGGTAAGCTTTGTACTAACTCTTTACACCCTAATAAGGCGTGCTCGTTTGTACCACCTTCAGGAATAATATGAGCATTTGGAAAGTGCTCTTGCAGAGCATTAAGGTAATCGGTGTCGTGGCGTTTTCGATACTCTATACGATTAACTACATGTAGGTTCATACCACAATGTTTTGCAAATTGGATTGTTGGATTGTTGTTATCCAGTTCAGGTCCGCGAATAATCGCGCGAGTTTTTATATTAAATTCTTTTCCGGCAGCTGCACAGGCGTGAATATGGTTTGAAAACGCACCACCAAAAGTCAGAAGTTCTGTTTTATTTATCTTTTGCATGTACGCTAAATTATATTTCAATTTACGCCATTTATTGCCACTTATTAGCGGATGGAGCAAATCATCACGTTTTATACCTAAATAAAGATTTCTCTTTTTTAGAAACGAGCTATCTATTTGTTGAATATAGTTATTTTCATCTATTTTGAATATTTCATGCATTTTGTTGGTTTTCAATTTGGCAAAGTAGTTAAAATGTACGACACTTATTTCATACACAATTAACAATAGTAGCTATATGAAAGAAAAGCTGTTTTCATGGTTAAATCGTAGTTTAGATCCAAATACAGCTATTGGTGTTGCAACTTACGCAGATACTGTTAACGCAGTATGTTTAAAAAAACAACGCGACCAATGGATGGTTCACAGTTCTCACAGTGTAAATGTGTCTGAGCAAACCGATTATACCGCTGCAATTGTTGCTTGTACAAATGAGGTTTCTACTGATATTTGTGCAGTTAATTTAGTCATACCGCACTACTTTTATCAAATAGTGCAAATGGATAAACCAAACCTTAGTGATGAAGAAATTATTCAGTCACTCCCTTGGACTACAAAAGATTTAGTTGATATAGCTTCTGAAAATATTGTGGCTGATTTTATCGATTATCCAATAACGTTACCGATGCAAAGCAGTAAAATGAATGTGTTTATTACGAATAAGCTGCAACTACTTCCGTTTATAGACAGTTTTGAACAAACTAAACCTGTTTTGCGTGCAATGACCTCTGAAGAAATGGTTTTAGTTACCTTGTTTGGCTCATACAAAGAGGCGCATATGCTGATTGTGCAACATGCTAATCATGAACCTCGAATCTTAATTATTCGTGATGGGCAATTAGTATTAGCTAGGCGATTAAATGGTTTTTTGGGTATTTCAGATAAGGATCAAAATCAAGAATTGGTAGAAGCGTTAGGATTAGAAATTCAGCGTTCTATGGACTTTTTTGAAAGCCAGCTCAAGCAACCACCAATTCGCAGCATTCAGTTACAGTGCGATGATTTATCCTCATTAACTCTTAGAGCCGGGCTTGCAGAGTTTTTACAAGTAAAAGTTGTAGATTTTGAGCCTAACTTAGAATTAGCGCAGCAATTAGAGCCAAATTTTTATTATGCGCTTGGGGCAGCCTATCAATTAACAGATCCTGAGTCTGTGCTATGAAAACCCGGATTAACTTTTATCAAAAAACCTTACGCGTACGGCGAGACCCAGTCCCTTTGTCTGGAATGATTACGTTATGGTTAGGTGCGCTATTAATTATTGCAATCACGTGGGCTTTTTACAGTTATAAAACATATTCTAGTGAGCTTGATTTAGAACAAAATAGGCAGTACCTAAAACAAGGAAAAGCTCAGTTAGAAGTTGTAAAACAGCAGTTAGCAGAGAAACAAAATAAAACACTCTTTATTAATGAGCTAAAAACACTTCAGCAAGAGGTTTTGCACAAGCAGCAAATATTTAGCTATTTAGAGCAAAGTTCAGATCAGTCTGCAACCGATTACGCACAGGTAATGCACGATTTAGCTAAGTATCATGAACCTAATATTTGGCTGACCCACATTAAGTTTGTAGGGCAAAGTGTGACGCTTCAAGGTCAAACATCGCAATCAAAATTCTTACCAATTTGGTTTGATAATTTAAAACAGTCGCCATTTTTTATTGATAAAGAGTTTTCAGTTTTAGAGTTATCTACGCAAGCAGGTGTGAGTGAATTTAATGTAGCGACAGACCTTAGTGATGAGGGCGATAAGCCATGAGCCAAACAACAAGTAGCCAGAATAATAAAAATAAAGGTTGGCCATTATGGGTCAAATACCAAGCTCAGTTTGCATCGCTGCAAAAACGTGAGAAGTATTCCACCTTATTTGTTGGTTTGTTTATAGTGATTTACCTCGGTCTCTGGTTCGTTATTTTTCCACAGCAAGATGAAGTTGCCAACATACGTTCAAAGCACAATACAACGCTGCAAGAGTTACAGCAGATAAATGCGCAACTCTCCATGTTAAACCAAGCACTAAACTACGACTACACTAAGGTTTTACGCGGTCAAATTGCACAAACCAGAGATGAATTAGCCGAAATAAATAATCAACTTAATAGTTTTAGCCAAGGCTTTGTAGCTGCTAAAAATGTACCTGCCGTTTTAAAAGATTTGCTCGTAGATAGTAGCGACGTAAAAGTGAGTAGCTTTAATGTAAAACCAGCACGGGCTATCGATGTAGAAAAACTAGGTGAACATGATACGCAAACATTATTTTTTGAGCATCAGATGGTAGTTACTTTGCAAGGTAGCTACTTTAGCTTACAAAAATATTTAGCCGCATTAAAAAATAATCAAGATAAGTTATTAATACAAGAGTTTAGTTATCAGGTACTAGAGTACCCTCAGGCTGAATTAACTTTACAAATTGCTACAGTGAGCGCTAATGAAAAATTTATCGCGTTATAGTATTTGTACTTTGGCTTTTTACATTATTGCGCCGAGTGCGCTTGCGCAACTTCGCGATCCGACTCAGCCAAATATGTTTGTGAGTAACAATAGTCCAGTTAAGCAAAGTACAGAACTTAAATTGCAATCTATTATTAAAAACAGTACAGCATTTAAGGCCATTATTTCAGGCCATATTTATCGAGTTGGTGATGCTGTAGATGATTTTCGGGTGCTAAGCATTAACTCAAAACAGGTTGTGTTAGCAAATGATGATAAACAAATAAAATTAGAATTATATGACTATGAAATTAAAAAATAATTTATCTCATCCGTGGCTTGTTCTTCTATTGTTACCTACATTTTTAACTGCGTGCCATAGCTTTAAACCAGGTAAAGAGGTTAAAAATCATATAGAGCAAGAGTTATCTGAAAGACCTACAGAGCCTAAAGTAATTGTGCCTTTACAAATGCCAAGCGAACTTACACAAAGCTTATTGTCATCTATAAATAATGAGCAAACTATAAGTGATGATTTATCTATAAAGCGTTTTGATGTCGCAGCAAATGATGTTGAAATAGGCGCTTTTTTTGCAGGCTTAACAGACGATACCCCTTTTAGTGTTGCTGTGCATCCTGAGGTAAATGGCACAATTAATTTAAATCTTAAAAGCGTTACGTTTAATGAAGTCATTAATGTTATTAAGCGTATGTATCCTTTAGATATTGTTAATGAAGGACGAATTGTACAAGTACTACCAGCCAAAATGCGCACAGAAACAATACCTGTAAATTATTTAATGATGCAACGCCATGGTCAGTCTACAGTGAGTGTTGTTGCTGGTGGGGTGAGTCAATTTGCACAAAGTGGCAGTGGTTCGAGTGGTTCAAGTTCAGGTAATAGTAACCAGCAAAATAGTGAATTTGGCGGCGATAATCAAAGCTTAGATTTGAATGGTTCTCGAATCCAAACAATTAATAAAAACGATTTTTGGAAGGAATTAGAAGTTGCCCTTAAGTCTTTAATTGGCGCAAGCGATGGGCGCTATGTTGTTGCAAGCCCACAAGCTAGTTTGGTAACCGTAAATGCATTACCAAGCGAAATTAGTCAGCTAAAAGAGTTTTTACGTCAAAGCCAAGAAAACCTACAACGCCAAGTTATTCTAGAAGCAAAAATAATAGAAGTAACCTTAAAAGATGAGTACCAACAAGGGGTCAACTGGGAGCGCATAGCCAGTGGTTTAGAAGGCGGTATTTCGTTTGCTACAACAGCGGGTTCTACAATTAGCAATAGTATTTCGGCTGCCATTGGCGGAGCGTCATCGCTGACAATTCAAAAGGGTGACTTTAATGGGGTTATTAATTTGCTAGAAACCCAAGGTGATGTGCAAATGTTATCTAACCCTCGCGTTACGGCTACAAACAACCAAAAAGCAGTTATAAAAGTAGGGCAAGACGAATACTTTGTTACTAATGTATCAAGTACGACGGTAACTGGTACTGCTACAACTACCTCGCCTGAGATTGATTTAACACCGTTCTTTTCTGGTATTGCGCTTGATGTAACGCCGCAAATTGACAAGTACGGCTCAGTCATCTTGCATGTTCACCCTTCAGTAACTGAAACAGAAGAGCAGCTAAAGGTAATTACTTTAGACGATCAACGTTTTGAGTTACCTCTAGCGCAAAGCAACATTCGAGAGTCAGATACCGTTATTCGCGCTCAAAGTGGCGAAATAGTTGTTATTGGTGGTTTGATGCAAACGTCAACACAGGATGAAGAATCAAAAACACCCGTGCTGGGTGATATCCCCATATTTGGCAACTTATTCAAAAGTATTCGTAAACGCCAAGAGAAAAAAGAACTAATTATTTTAATCAAACCAACCGTTGTTATGCCCGATACTTGGAAAAAACAACAAGGTGAAAGCCGTCAGCTTTTAAAAACATGGTATGAAAACTAACTATGTATTTAAGCTTTTTTAATTTAAGTGAAATGCCTTTCACATTAACCCCTAACACACAATTTTTTTGTGCACTTGAACCGCACCACGAAGCGATGCAAGTGCTAACAACAGCCATTGAAATGGGTGAAGGGTTTATTAAAGTCACCGGTGAAGTTGGGACAGGTAAAACGTTGCTTTGTAGAAAGCTATTAAACCAACTTGAGCCAGATTACATTGTGGCTTATTTGCCTAACTCTTATTTAAGCCCTGAAGAGCTTAGATGGGCGATTGCAATTGAGCTGGGTATGGATGTAGATAAAGCATTGGATCAACAAGCACTAGGGCAGCTTATAAATCATCACTTACTCGACTTACAAGAAGATAATGAGCGCGTAGTGCTTTTGATAGATGAGGCGCAATGCTTGAGTTGGGAGACACTAGAGGCGCTTAGATTATTTACAAACTTAGAAACAGAAAGCGAAAAGTTGATTCAAGTTGTGTTATTTGGGCAACCTGAACTTGATGAAAAACTGGCAAACAATAAAGTAAGGCAGTTACGCCAACGTATTAGTTTTTCGTATAAGTTACGGGCGATGACTGGCGCTGAGGTTGTTTATTATATTAATCATCGCTTACAAGTTGCAGGATTTAATAGGCCTCCTTTATTTAATAATAGTATGGGGCTTAAGATTGCCAGAGCAAGCCGTGGAATTCCTAGGTTAGTTAATATTTTATGCCACAAAGCACTATTACAAGCTTATGGGGAAGGGTTAAATACAATAACAAATCGCCATATTCAGCTTGCCATAAAAGATACCGAAGACTGCGCAAAATATCGAACCGGTCAATATTGGAGCTACAGCGCGTTAATGTTTAGTGTTTTAGCTATTGCTGCCATATGGGTATGGAGGCAGTGGTTATGAGCGTTATAAATAATATGCTTAAAAATATTGAGCAACGTGAAGCTAAACAAGTGAATATTCAAGAAGGTATAAGCGTAAAGCCAATATATGATGTAAAAAACATTGTATTTAAAGCCGCAATTTTACTTATTATGCTAAGTGTCATTTTTTTAGCATACCTGTATTTACCGACCGCCGACAAAAAAGAAACTCAACGTGAGTCTGTTTTACCACAGCAAAAAATGGTTGCGGTTTTGAGCTCTAATTTATCTGATTCTCAAGATGAAAAAAGCACTGTAGAGCCTTTAGTTGAGCAAGAAGTTGTGAAGAAGGCTGTGCAAGTTAAGCAAATAAAACCAGAAGTGAATGATTTAGCTGAATCCAAGTTGAGTGAAGCAACATCACTGGTTTCTCAACCAACGGCTGAGCCGGTTGTAATTGCCGAGGTTAAACAAAGCCCTGCACTAGCTAAAGATAATATGTTAGTGGCTAGCGAAGTTATTGTCAGCAAGCCAAAAGTTACTTCAGTGACTAAAACTAAGCCACAAAATACTATGATCAAAAGCGCGGCAGAAACTAAGTCACCACAGGCTTTATTGGTCGAGCAATTAGCAGCAGCTAAACAGGCAATACAGTTTGGCTTATACAACGAAGCTATTAGTGATTTAAACATTATTTTAGCGCAATCGCCTTTACATGTTGAGGCTCGAAATTTACTGGCTGCAACTTACTTTAAACAACAAGATATAAATTCTGCACAGCAGGTTTTGCAATCAGGTATTCGCCAAAACCCTAACGTACTTGAATGGCGTGTAATGCTAAGCAAAATACTCATTATGCAACAACAGTATGAAGGAGTATTACTGCTTTTAAGTGATGAATTTGAATCCCAGGCGAATCTTGATTTTTGGGTGCTGCAAGGTACTGCTGCGCAAAGTGCGAGTAAGCACCACAAAGCACTTGAAAGCTTTAAACATCTTACACAGCTCCAGCCTAGTCAAGCCAAGTGGTGGCTTGCACTTGCAACCTCAAAAGATGCACTAGGAGAGTACCTCGATGCTAAACAGCTTTATAAAGTAGCTCTAGATTTAGGTGGGTTAAATACCGCTATGACCCAGCATGCATTACAGCGTTTAGTTGCACTAAAGGAGGCCGTATGAGACCTAGTTTAAAAATGCGCTTAGGCGATTTACTTGTCCACGAACACATGATCACCGAAGCGCAACTAAGTGAAGCATTAAATGTTCAAGCTGCAACGGGCCGTAAATTAGGTTCGACACTTATTACACTTGAGTTTATTAGTGAGCCACAATTATTACGCTTTTTAGCGCAGCAATTACAGGTACCTTTTTTAGATATATCACAGCGAAAAATATCACACGATGTGTCTAAGCTTTTATCTGAGGTATATGCGCGTCGTTACAGAGCACTAGTAATCGAAGATAATGGTGACTCTGTTTTGGTCGGGATGAGCGACCCAGCTGATTTAAGAGGGCTTGATCAACTTGCGACTATGCTTGCTCCTAAACGAATAGATTTAGCTGTTGTACAAGAAAGCCAAATCATGGCTGCATTTGACAACGTATATCGTCGTACAGATGAAATTACCAACTTTGCAGCACAACTCCATGAAGAATATCAAGACGTAGAAGAGTTTGATTTAAACTCTTTAGGTGATGAGACATCTGATGCAACCGTTGTAAAGTTACTGCAATCAATATTTGAGGATGCTGTGCAAGTTCGCGCATCTGATATTCACATTGAGCCAGATGAAGGTTTGCTTCGCATTCGTCAACGTGTAGATGGAATATTACAAGAGCACACTCTTAACCAAGTAAAAATAGCATCGGCACTAGTGCTACGTTTAAAGCTTATGTCGGGATTAGATATATCTGAAAAACGCCTCCCTCAAGATGGCCGGTTTAATATAAAAGTGCGTAGCCATAGTATTGATGTGCGCCTATCTACCATGCCGGTTCAGCATGGTGAATCAGTTGTAATGCGTTTGCTTGATCAATCTGCAGGATTATTATCGTTAGATGAAACAGGCATGCCGGCACACATATTAAAACGTGTGCGCAGCATTATAAAACGTCCACATGGCATGGTTTTAGTTACTGGGCCAACAGGCTCGGGTAAAACAACCACACTTTATGGTGCATTAAGTGAGTTAAACCAACAAGAAAGTAAAATTATTACAGTAGAGGATCCCGTTGAGTATCGTATTGGCCGTATTAACCAGGTACAAATAAATAATAAAATAGGGCTAAGTTTTGCCAGTATTTTACGGACCGCTCTAAGGCAAGATCCTGACATCATAATGGTTGGCGAAATGCGTGACCAAGAAACCGTAGATATTGGATTAAGGGCCGCTTTAACAGGCCACCTAGTACTATCAACGTTACATACCAATGATGCAATTACCAGCGCTATGCGCTTAATCGACATGGGTGCACCAGCTTACTTAGTGGCAAGTTCACTGCGAGCGATTATTGCTCAGCGATTAGTAAGGCGAGTATGTAATGACTGTAGAGTACCGTACTTGCCAGATCGCCAAGAAATAAGTTGGTTAAAATATTTAGGCGAAGAGATTACAGATGCTCAATTTTCTAAAGGGCAAGGTTGCACAGCATGTAATCACACTGGTTATAAAGGACGTGTAGGTATTTTTGAGTTGCTCGAAATGGATGATGCAATGATGGATGCCTTACGAGTTAACGACACACAAGGTTTTGCGAAAGCCGCTAAAAATAGCGCAAACTTTTCGCCACTCTCAGCAATGGCATTAAATTACGCTAAGAAAGGTATTACCTCTTTAGATGAAGTATTTAAAGTGGCTGAATATATCCCAGAAATAGTAGGGGATATTGATGCAACTATATAGCTATAAAGCGAAAGACAGCAAAGGTGTTTTGGTAAAAGGCCAATTAGAAGCGAGTAACCAAGCTGGCGTAGCTGATAGTTTAATGAAGCGTCAATTTATACCAATATCAATTTCTTTAGTTGAAACAAAAAATAATATTAAAATTTTTGATAATTTATTTGTCGAAAAAATAACGCTAGACGACATGATTATGTTTTCTAGACAAATGTATTCGCTACTAAAAGCGGGTATTCCAATTATACGAGCAATGATTGGATTGGCAGATACAACACAAAATAAAGAATTTAAAAATGTATTGATGGAAGTTACCAGGCAACTTGAGCAAGGCCGCGACTTATCCAGTGCAATGGCAATTCATAACGAGGTGTTTAGCCGCTTAACCGTGTCAATGGTAATGGTTGGTGAAGGTTCTGGCCGATTAGAAGATGCATTTTATCAACTCGCTATTTACTTTGAAAAAGAACAGGAAACTCGCAAACGAATAAAAGCAGCTATGCGCTACCCTACTTTTGTTATTTTGGCTCTTGTAGGAGCTATGGTTATTTTAAATATTTTTGTAATTCCTACCTTTGCGAGCATGTTTGCCAAATTCGATGCCGAATTGCCGTTAATGACTCAAATATTAATTGGTACTAGCAGCTTTTTTGTTAATTACTGGTGGTTAGTGTTGGTAATGGGTATTGGAGCGGTATTTGCGTGGAAGCGTTATTTAAATACAGATGCCGGGCGCTTCAAGTGGGATCAATATAAATTAAAAATTCCATTTATTGGCGATATTTTAAAACGCACATTGCTTGCGCGCTACAGCCAAAGTCTAGCTATGGTATTGCGCTCTGGCGTACCTATGACCACGGGGTTATCGCTAACAGCGCATGCCGTAGATAATAGCTATATGGAAAAAGCGATTATAACTATGCGCCAAGATATAGAAAAAGGCGATAGCTTACTTAGAGCCTCAAAAAGTTCTGAGCTGTTTTCTCAGCTTGTATTACAGATGGTCGCCGTAGGTGAAGAAACAGGCCGGGTTGATGAGTTACTTCAAGAAGCAGCTGATTATTATGAGCGTGAAGTTGATTACGACCTACGTAGTTTAACCGCCAAAATAGAACCTATTTTAACTGTGTTTGTTGCCATTATGGTGCTGATTTTAGCATTGGGTATTTTTATGCCGATGTGGAACATGATGTCGGCAATTAAAGGGAATTAAGGTGAACACAACCACAGCTTACTCAAAAGGTTTCTCATTATTTGAGTTAGTTATTGTTGTTATTTTACTGGCAGTAATTTTGAGCTTTGCTATACCTCAATATATAGGTATTAAAAATCAAGCGCATAATGCAAGCGTAGATGCTATTGCGGGTAGTTTTTCATCGGCTGTTGGGATGGTTAGAGGTCAATGGGAGTTAGAAGGGAGGCCAAATAGTAAGTCAAATAAAACATTTGTTAATTATGGAGGAGTAATAGTTGGTGTTGATGGATCGTTAGGTACACCAACGAGTGACGAAACAGAAAAAAAAGATACTCGTGCAGAGTCTATAAATGCTCATAAATGCCGCCAAGTATTAAATGTAATTTTACAAGATGCACCAAGTAGTACCTCAAGTAGTGAAATATCGATAATAAAAAGTGTAAGTTTTTTAGTTAGGTACAATGCAGAAAGTACGCAATGCGTCTATTATTTAACTCATACCATTGATATTAAAAGTATACCTACCAATACGGGTGAAATATCAGGTTTAACAGGTTTTTCATACTTTGCTAAAACAGGCAAAGTAAAAATATTTAAAAACTAAGTAATTAAAAAGAGGCTTATTTATGAAAACGCAATCGTTAAAAAGTTTACCAATGAATAAACAAGCAGGTTTTACACTTGTTGAATTGATCATCGTAATTGTTATTTTGGGCATTTTAGCTGTTACTGCAGCACCTCGTTTTTTAAACTTGCAAGGTGATGCAAATGCTTCAACACTCGAAGGCTTACAAGGGTCGATTCGCAGTGGTATGAATATTGTAAATGGTAAGTCTATTATTGCTAGTGATCACAAAAAGGCAACGGCTACAGTTACTGTAGATACTGGTGTACCAGTACCTACTGTTTATGGTTACCCAGCAGCAACACTTGCTGCATTTGAAGCATTTTTAGATGTTAGCTTTGCTCCATCTACAGCACCAGACACAGATGACTTTAATATTGATGCGACAACAACAGGAACAGTTATTATATACCCTAATAGTTACATTGCTGATGATGAGTGCAGAATTGAATACATACAAGCAACTGCAACTACAGGGCCTGTTGTAGTAACGGCTCCTACAATTAATATTTTTACTGATGAATGTTAATTAATATTAAATGATAAGCAGTAGTAAGCAACGATTGCGTGGCTTCACACTCATTGAGTTAATTATTACTCTAGTGATATTGGGAATACTGTCGGTAACGGCAGTTCCCAAATTTCTGGGCAGCTCAACAGAAGATGCATACTCATATCGAGACCGTACTTTAAATGCACTGAGAACAGTGCAGTTACGTGCAATGCAAAATACAGCGACAACAAGTTGCCATACGCTTTATATAACCTCCACACTTATTGCTCCCCCCACACCTGATACATGTATCGGTGGCCCAGATACCAACAACACCGTTCATTTAGTGGTACAAATAAACACGCAAAGAAGTGATATAACATTTAGCGCTTTAGATAGTAACGCGAATATTTTTACCCAAATTAGTTTTGATCCTTTAGGTAAATCAAATCAAACTTGTACTACGCAGTGTCGAATAGACGTTGGATTAGCTGGCGTATGCATAAGTGGTGAAGGGCTTATATATGCGTGCCCTTAAAGTAAAAGGTTTCACTTTAATTGAGCTTATTATTGGCATAGTCATGTTTGCTATTGCATTAAGCATTATTACCGCGCTCATTGCCCCGCAAGCAAAAAAAAGTGCAGAGCCAATTATTGCTTTAAGAGCCTCTGAATTTGGTCAATCACTAATGAACGAAATTCAAAGTAAATCGTTTGATGAGCACAGTGATAGAAGCGCTCCTTTTAGGCGTTGCGGCGAAACAACTTTGGGTGCAGAGCCCTGTACAGCAGCAGGCGATTTAGGCACCGACTCAGAATCTCGAACTAGTTATAACGATGTAGATGACTATATTGTACTTTCTAACCAACCTATTACTAATAGCTTAGGTGAGGTGTTAAGCGAATACAGTGACTTTAACTTAGTTATTACAGTCCAGTACGATAGCGACTTTAACGAATTGACCATCAACGATGGCACAACCTTTAAGCGTATTACTATTGAAGTAACATCACCCTTAGGCGAAGTTTACGGATTTAGTGCATATAAAGGGAATTACTAATGCAAAGAGCTAAATACCAAAATGCATTTACCCTTATAGAGCTATTACTTGTCATGGTTATTATTGGTGTTTTAGCCGTAAGTGCATTTTCGTTTATTGGTGCTGGGGTCAGCATTTACTCACAAGGTATTGAACGCCAAGAAGCAGTAGCTCAGGCCCGCTTTTTAATAACGCGACTTAGTAAAGAGCTTCGCCACGCTACGCCAAACTCATTAAGGCTCTCTTGCGATAACAGCACTAGCGGAGCATGTAGTGCTCAGCAGTGCTTAGAATTTACGCCGTTTTTATCAGCGACTCACTATACAAATTACCTACCTACCGTAGCGCCTTTTAATGTTAGCGCTGTTGATTTTGAACTTAATAATTTAACGCAGCCGCAAGCTGGAGATTGGGCAACTATTTACCCATTAAGCAGTGCTGATATATATGATGAAAATAATAGTAAGCGCTTGCAAGTATCAGCATTTAATAGTTCAGCGAGCGAAATTGATGAGTGGCAATTTAGTAAAGCATTTGCCCAAGAGTCGCCGAGTAAACGCCTTTATTTACTTTCAGAACCGGTAAGTTTTTGCGTTGAAGGGCAGTATTTATATAGATATACCAATTACGGTTTTACTATTAATCAATTAGATGCCGTGAGCTTACAAATAAGCAGTGGTGTTAAACGTGATTTATTAGGTATTTACATTGCCAATAATTTAGCGAGCGATTTATTTTTTACTCTTGATGCGCTCTCCTTACAAAGAAACGCTGTGCTTAATGTGAATGCGCAAATGCAATTTAACGATACTGAAGTAATGAACTTTAATCATGAGGTACATATTCCTAATGTACCTTAAAAAAAATCCTCACGGAAAAGCCTTAGCCAGTAAACAAAAAGGGAACTTAATAATTGTTTCTTTGGTAATTATTGTTGCTTTATTAGCACTAGGATTAGCATTAGTTAAAGTGCTTTCTGGTGCATCTCAACAAAATACAATTGAGTACTATGGGGCTCGCGCTTTTATGGCAGCACAAAGCGGCCTAGAAAGTGGTTTAACGCAACTATTTCCAATAAATAGCTCAGTTCAAAGCTGTACATCAGTTACTACTGATTTAACCTTCCAAGCTGCATATTTAGCTAACTGTAAGGTCGAAGTGAATTGTAGCGAATATATAGGCTTACCCGATAGCAGTACGGCGAATGGACTTGTGAATATATATTATCTACAAAGCAGTGCAACGTGCGCCGCAATTGATTGCCCTGCAGGGAGTAGCTGCAGAAAAGATTATTGGCAAACACAAAGAACGCTCAGTGTGGAGGCTAAAACTTTACCATGATGAAAAATGCATTAGTCATTATATTTTTTAGCTGCGTGTTGCTTTGTAATTACGCAAACGCGGTACCGCCTAAAATTGAAGGGCGCTATATTGAGCTGCAAGACACATACACATCACCTATTTGGACAAAAATAAATTTTCAACAGCAATACATAACACCTCCTGCTGTTTTTATGCTCTCAACAAACCAAGGCGGAAACCCCGCAATAATAAGAATACGTAATATAACCACAACCAGCTTTGAGGCACTACCTCTTGAGCCTTCGGGTGAGGATGGTGAGCACGTTACGATGGGAGCTCATTATTTGGCTGTTGAATATGGCGTACATGAGTTTCCTGATGGAACAATCATGGAAGTAGGAAGTACCGATTTATTATTAGAGCTACAGTATGGTCCTAAGTCAGGCTTCTCCCCATTTACGCCAAAAGGTTATAAACAGTTAATCTTTGCTGAGCCATTTTCACAAAGGCCGAACTTTTTCCATTCATTACAAACGCTCAACAGCATAGATAGTAATCCACCTACTCAAGCATTAGTGCCTTTTTTGACCGTTGCAGTAGAAAGTAATTCTTTATCTGCTAGCGGCGTTAATATTGCTTTAGAAGCATCTGAAACAGCACTTGGGCTTATAAAAACCGAAACTGTTGCCTATATGGCCGTAGAGCCTGGAAGTAACCGCGTATTTACAGACGATAATGGACTTGAAGTGTCCTGGGAAACTTTTTTCACAGGCTTTGAAATTGACGGCTGGAGCAATGGCTGTAATTACTTTAGTTTTACTAATAATTTTAGTGTGGCTCCGTTAGTTGTAGCAAGTAAAAACTCACGCCAAGAAGATGATGGCGGGTGGCTACGCAGCTGTAACCTAAGGACCGACAGGTTAGGGCTTGTTGTTGACGAAGATCGTGATGGCGATAACGAGCGCCGTCACGTAAACGAGGAAGCATCAATACTCGCCATGACCAGTACCTTTGTATTTAATGGTGATATTTTAGATTGTGATACGTTATTCCCGGGCGCTATTTCTACTTATAATAATGGAGAGGTACAGTTGGTTCAGGGGGTAGAAATAACAGATGGCAATGCGCAGTTTGTCACAACCACGAATTTAATTTCTACAGTGCTGACGAGTCCTCCTTTATGTAATGGTCAGGCGTGTGTTGCTGGTGGTTATAACTCTTTAGAACCTAATCAAGCGGCGCAGGTGCCAACGGTTACAAATGATGGTAGCTCAACAGGGCCCGTACCTACTTCTTTAGCTGGCGACTATTATTACGATGAGTTGCAGTTAAGTATGCTGGAAACACAATACAGAGTAACAGCGCCTACACGTATTTTTTTAAAAGACACAACCTCACTTCTATCAACTTCATTTTTGAATATAGGTAAAACAAATATAGTAGTAGAAACTGGCGCGTACTTGGCTATTTATGTGGATGGTGCGGTTGCTATTGCAGCCGATGCAGATATTGCGGGCTATATTGTTGCAACTGGTGAGGTAAGAATCGCTCAAAATGTAAAGTATCAGGGATCAATTACATCGGCTACTCAAATTATTACCGAAGGGAGCTCAACGTTTGACGCTCTACCAGTACCCGAAAGTATCCCTGGTTTTTGTGGTATTTATACACCAGAAACACTGGATCATTATCGTTTAACAATAAGCGATAACAAAGGTCTAACGTGTGAAGCTAAAGAAATGACACTAACAGCCTGCGCTAATGATGCCTGCGATTTATTATTTGCTGAGCCGTCTAGTTTAAACCTTTCTCCAGATAATAGTGGTCAACAAAGTTGGGTTACGGGGGAGAATATTAATTTTACAGGATCAGCGGTTGTCGAATTTGCTAAACGCACCACAGGCAGTGTTACATTTGGATATAACACTGCTGATCCTTCTGCACCTCTTCGTTGTTATATCGGTGGTAATAATGTTGGTTTGAGTGGCTGCAAAGTTACGTTTTCTGATGCTGGATTTATTTTTGATAATGATACAGATGGAAGTACTACAATTCCTACTCAGTTATCAGCAAAGCCTTCAAATACTGGATTTAATGCAAAAGCGCTATCTATTCAAGCGGTAAAAACAAATACCACTACGGGCGTATGCGAAGCTGCATTTCCTGCTGGTGGCGATGTAAGCTTAGATTTATCGTATACATGCAGTGCTGGTGCAAGTTGCTCTGATACGGTTTCACTTAGTAACAACAATAATACCTTTGCGGTCGAGCAAGCAGCTAAATCGTTCACGCTAAACTTTGATAGTGAGTCTAAAGCCCCGATTGTTATAAATTATCCCGATGCAGGAAAGTTGAGTTTAAATGTAAAAACCAACTTAATTTTAGATCCAATTACTAACCTGTCAGTAAATCTAACAGGTAGTTCAAATGAATATGTTGTAAAGCCATTTGGATTAGCGATGGAGGTTGCAAGTGATGGTTATGCAGCAGACGCTGATGGAAGTTTATTTAGATTAACGGGCGAAGCATTTGATTTGAAAATGAATGCGGTGCAGTGGCAAACAGGGCAAGACACTAACAACGATGGTTTCCCAGACAACTACAGCAATATTACAAATAACAACATAGCTAAGCATTTTATTACAGAGCAACCGCTTGTAGAGGCATTACTTAAAGCGCCTACGCCAGGCATTCAAGGTACGCTTAAAGCTATGAGTACTGTTGCCTTTAATGACACAGGTAGTTTGAGTGAATCTATATCGCAATATAATTACGATCAAGTTGGCATCATTGATTTAACAGCAGGCCTTCAAGATGCCGATTATTTTGGTGCCGGAGATGTAAAAGGTGAGCTATATAACGTTGGTCGTTTTGCACCTTCGCAGTTTCAGGTAGTTGGGGTTCAAGCTGCCGCGCAATGCACGCAATACGGCAGTAATTTAACTTATCTTGATCAACCTTTTGAACTTGGCTTTACAGTACAAGCACAAAATCAAAATGGTGAGCTAATGGCTAATTATAAAGCGGGCTTTAATAAATCGAGTGTAGACGTTCATGCCGAAAATAATGAAGTAGGTAACTATGTACCTGCAACTAATTTTACTAGCCGCTTAGTAAACCTAGGAAATAACAACTGGGGAGATATAAGCGACGGCCAATGGCAAATGAGCCAACTCAACACGACACTTAAAAGATTAGGTGTAGGGCAAGCAGACGGACCGTTCGCTATGGTGAGCTTAATGGCAACGCTTTCTGACATAGAAGGAGCAACACTTATTGATGCAAATGATAAACCTAATACACAAACAGCATGCTCGGGTGGTTGTAATAGCGTACGACTAAATGCATTGCCAATAGAGTTTAGGTTTGGACGTTTAGTGCTTGGTAATAACGCAGGCTCCGATCTCGACCCTTTACTTATTCCTATGCAGGCTCAGTATTACAACGGCAGTGGATTTGTAAATAACGCTGAAGATAACTGTAGTGTATTTGATCATACCCAAATTACTCAAATATCACCTAGCAGCCCACAATTAACCTATAAATATGGGACTGGTGTATCTGGCCAGCTAGAAGCGGGAGTATATCCGCCAGATAACGGTATTTATGCACAGCCAAATGGTTTGGGTGAATTTACCTTAGAATATAATACTTATGATTGGTTAAAGTGGGATTGGCAGGGCGATGGAACACAGCTTGATCCTCGTACTATTTTACAATTTGGACGCTTTAGAGGAAATGATCGGGTTATTTACTGGCGTGAAACACGCGAATAGTTGTAAACTAATATAATAATTGAACAAAGCTTGTGTTTTGTGCTGCAAGTACATAGCATAAGGCTTTAATTATAAAAAATAATAACGACCAAATAATTGCCGCTTTTTGGGACTGGAATATATGCGAATTACTCCTTTATCTCTGTTAATTTCAGCTAGTTTGTTAGCTAGTAGTGCATTTGCACAAGACACAGCTACAGTGACTGGAATTGACTCAGAGATTAGTGTTAAACAGACAGAATACGATAACTCGACAAGAATACTTGAAAAACATCTTAAAGAAGAAAGTCAGTTACAAAATCAATTAGAGCTACTTCGTTCTCGTTCTACAGAGCTAGATAAAGAAAAAAACCAAGCGCTCGATGCGATGAACGAAATGTACCGTCGTTTAATTGACGATCCCACTATTAATATTAGTGCGGCTCAATCACGCTATCAAAAAGCGGTGATTGATCATAAGCAAAATAAAGATGACATTTCTATGCAGTTGGCGGCAATTGCATCCCACCGTAAAGATATAGAACAAATTCGTGTTGCTAAGCATACGCTTTTAAATACATTAGAAAGTTTAAAAGAGCAGTTAACTACAGCCCGCGTAGAGCGTTTACGTAACGAGTTTACACGTGAAGGTACGCTTGAGGTTAACCACACTATTAACTGTAAGCGAACAGAAACGCTAGCAGCATGTGAGCAACGCGGTCAGCAAATGGGTCTACAAAAAGCAACTAAACGCTTTGTTGATCAAATTTTTGCAAATCTAACAGAAGAGCGCATTGTTGAGCCAAAACGCAATTTGGCGGGCGCTCAAGTACAAATATTAAGTAGCCATGTAGTTAACAGTGCATTTAGCGGTCAAGGTAATTACAACGTTAACTTAAGTGTAACTATGCGCGGCGAAGTTAATAGCAGCCGTTTATGTAGCTTATTAAGCATAGATAACCGCTATTGTTCTGAGTACGGCACGCCACTTACGGCTGCTTATCAACCAGCGTATAACAATACATTTACCGATAGTCAGTTAACATTCAGTAATAGCGCGGATAATAGCAACACGGTGTCGGTTTCTCGTTTAAATGAGCAGCCAGTACGTGATTATTCAGTTAAACCTGCATCGGTGAAAAAAGATTACCCTTCTATCCTTAATAAGAAGAAGGATCAATCAGTAGAGCTAACATTACGATCAAACGTATACGACGATGAAGTGTTTATCGATGGTGTAAGCTTTGGCTCAACACGCTTGATTACACGTTTACCGCCGGGCATTCATAACATTGAAATACGTAAACTTGGTTATAAACCTTATCAAGCACGTGTTGATTTGAATAAAGCGCAAACAATTAATGCAAATTTAGTAAAAAAGCCTAAGTCGATTGCTGCACCGACCTATACTCGAGAGCAACCAGAAGTAACAACACGCCAGGTTAGTGAAAACGTTAATGTATTAAATGCAAACGTTGAAACGCCGGTTGTCGTTATTCCTGCAGGCAAATTTAAAATGGGCGATATTAACGGCAATGGTTTAGCTAATGAACGTCCAGTAATTGAAAAAGTAATAGCAAATTCTTTCGCTATGCAAAGTAAAGAAGTAACCGTGGGTGCCTACGAAAAGTTTGTAGCAAATACAGGTTATAAAACTCAAGCGGAAAAAAATAAAGGGTGTGCGTATTATTTAAATGGCGAACCAGTATGGGAAGCAAATTTAAATTGGCGTAATCCTGGTTTTGAGCAAGGCAGTGACTTTCCTGCTGTATGTTTAACTTATAACGATGCAAAAGCTTACGCTGAGTGGTTATCTGGTCAAACAGGACAGCAATTTCGTTTACCTAACGAAGTTGAGTGGGAATACGCAGCACGCGCAGGAACTGAAACAGAATACCCTTGGGGTAACGAAATTGGTAAAAACCTAGCTAACTGTGGTTGGTGTGGTAGTGAATGGTCAAACAGACGTGCATCACCAGTAGGTTCTTTTTCTCCAAATGCATTTGGATTATACGATACCGTAGGCAATGTATGGGAATGGACCGATAAAGAATCAGGTGAGTCTGATGTAGCAGTAAGAGGCGGAGCGTGGAACTTTGCACCAAGCCTTGCTCGTGCATCTACGCGTTTAATTTTAGCGCCTGATTTTAGATCTAACTACATTGGTTTTCGCTTAGTTCGCGAACGATAAAACTCAATTAAGGAAGCTTTGCTTCCTTTTTTCACAAATTCACAAAGGCGCTGCGCTTTATATTGCTCATATAGTTGAGCATGTTAAAGTGAGGCAGCTAATATAAGAACGTATTTCAAAGGTCATCCAGCCTCATGTTTAAAAAACTCCGTGGTATTTTTTCTAACGATCTATCGATCGACTTGGGTACAGCCAATACCCTAATTTATGTAAAAGACGAAGGCATTGTATTAAATGAACCTTCTGTTGTTGCTATCCGCCAAGAGCGTGCTGGTGGACCTAAAAGTGTTGCATCTGTAGGTACAGAAGCAAAGCTTATGTTAGGTCGTACACCGGGTAATATAAAAGCGATTCGTCCAATGAAAGACGGTGTTATTGCTGACTTTTTTGTAACAGAAAAAATGTTACAACACTTCATTAAACAAGTGCATAACAATAACTTTATGCGTCCAAGTCCGCGTGTACTAATTTGTGTACCGTGTGGTGCTACTCAAGTAGAAAAACGTGCAATACGTGAATCTGCAATGGGTGCAGGTGCTCGTGAAGTTTACTTAATTGAAGAACCAATGGCAGCCGCTATTGGTGCAGGCTTACCCGTATCAGAAGCAACAGGTTCTATGGTTGTTGATATTGGTGGTGGTACAACTGAAGTTGCTATTATTTCACTTAACGGCGTTGTTTACTCATCATCTGTTCGTATTGGTGGTGATAAGTTTGACGAAGCTATCATTAATTATGTACGCCGTAACTTTGGTAGTTTAATTGGTGAAGCGACAGCTGAAAATATTAAGCATCAAATTGGTTCTGCGTTTAAAACTGATGAGCCAATCGAAATTGAAGTGCGCGGTCGTAACCTTGCTGAAGGTGTTCCGCGTTCATTCACACTTAACTCACACGAAATCCTAGAAGCTCTACAAGAGCCATTAATGGGTATTGTGAGTGCAGTAATGGTTGCGCTTGAGCAATCACCACCAGAGCTGGCATCAGATATTTCTGCACACGGTATGGTACTTACTGGCGGTGGCGCATTGTTAAAAGATTTAGACCGTTTATTAATGGAAGAAACGGGTATTCCGGTTGTTGTTGCTGATGATCCACTTACATGTGTTGCACGTGGTGGTGGTAAAGCACTTGAAATGATCGATGTTCATGGTGGTGATGTTTTTAGTTACGACTAATGAAATTAATGTTTGGACGCACAGTCTCTTTGCAACTGCGACTTTTTGTCGCAGTGCTTTTGAGTATCGCACTCATTGTTGGAGACAGATATACGCAAGGTGGTACCGTTGTTCGTACCAGCCTCAATACCTTAGTTAGCCCACTAATTTATGTTGCTAATTTACCCTACGAATTATTTAGCTTAAGTGCTAAAAGCCTGCATACGCGAGAGCAACTTCTTACTGAAAACGAAGCGCTGAAAAAAAAGCAAATGCTACAAAGCGAGCAACTTCAGCAGTATCAATTTCTAGCCAGAGAAAATCAAAAACTACGCGCCTTATTAGGCTCATCTGCAAAACAATCAAATCGTAAAATTATTGCTCAAGTACTTTCTGTGCATTCAAATCCGTATAGCCATCAAGTTGTTATAAATCGTGGTACCACCGATGGACTTAGTGAAAGCCAAGCCGTAATTGATGAGATGGGTGTAGTAGGGCAATTAACTAAAGTAGGGTCAACTACGTCACGCGTATTACTCATGACCGACACTACGCATGCCACACCTGTGCGTATACTGCGTAACGATGTACGAACGGTTGTTGAGGGCATAGGTAAAATTAACGTCGTTAAGCTCTCTCACGTTCCGCACAGCTTAGATGTGCGAATTGGCGATGTACTTGTTACATCAGGATTAGGTGGCACATTCCCAGAGGGATACCCGGTGGCTGTAGTAACCGAAATAAATCGTGATGAAGGCCGCCCGTTTGCACAAGTTTTTGCAGAACCTATTGCGCAATTAGATCGCATTCGTTTGCTGGTTATTTTATGGCGTAATCAACAGGAGCAAATCAGCGATGATTAACCGTTATTCATTGTTAATTGCGCTAAGCATCTTTTTTGCGTTAATAATGGCATTAATGCCGCTCCCTTTTTCGTTTGAACCATTTAGACCTGACTGGGTTTTACTTGTACTTATGTATTGGTCGTTGGCAGTACCGCATCGTTTAAATATTGGTACTGCTTGGGTTGTTGGTTTATTAATAGATTTAGCATCTGGCTCACCGCTAGGTGTGAACTCGCTTACATTTTCAATATGTATATTTGTAACCGCGAGCAACTTTCAAAAAATTCGTAACTTTTCGCTTTGGCAACAAAGCTTATTAATTGGTTTGTTTTTAACGCTGTATCATTTAATGCAGTTTTGGCTAAATCACTTTTTGTTAGGGGTTTACTTTAATCCACAGTATTTATGGCCAGTAGCAACCGGAATGGTTAGTTGGTTTTGGGTGTTTTTACTACTTCGTAAATATCGCAGACATTTTAGGATCAGGTAATGACTACCGCAGTATATTTGGCATCAGCCTCTCCCCGTCGTAAAGAGTTATTAAGCCAATTAGGTGTCGAATTTACACAGTTTAGTGTTGATGCAGATGAAAGTGTACTTCCAAATGAACAACCTAGAGCACTTGTTGAGCGTTTAGCGCGCTTAAAAGCTCAAAGTGGTGTAGAGCTTGGATATACTGATCGCCCTGTACTTGGTAGTGATACCGTGGTTGTTATCGATAACGAATCACTGGGTAAACCACGCGATAAAAACGATTTTACAAATACATTAAAACGCCTGTCAGGTAACACACATCAAGTACTTACCGCTGTAGCATTTGCGACGCAAAATGATGTAATTAGCTGCGTTGTAAGTACTGACGTTACTTTTAAAACCTTAACAGATGAAGAAATTAATGCCTACTGGGAGACAGGTGAGCCACAAGATAAAGCCGGCGGATATGGTATCCAAGGTTTAGGTGGTCGCTTTGTAACTCATATTGCGGGTAGCTATTTCTCCGTTGTAGGCTTACCTTTATATGAAACCGAACAATTATTAAAAACATTCTTAAGAAGGTAACATGAGTACAGAATTACTGATCAATGTCACACCGAGCGAAAGCCGTGTTGCCCTAATAGAAAACGGTGTACTGCAAGAAATACAGCTAGAGCGAATTGGTAATCTAGGTATTGTAGGCAATATTTACTTAGGAAAAATAAGTCGTGTACTTCCGGGTATGCAGGCTGCTTTTGTTGATATCGGCCTTGAAAAAGCCGCATTTTTACATGCATCCGATATTGTAAATAGCGCCTCTATTGTCGAAGGCGTAGACGACGTACCAATAAAAAAAGTACAAGACATTAGAGAGTTAGTTCGTCAAGGCCAATACATTATGGTGCAAGTGGTAAAAGATCCGCTAGGCACTAAAGGCGCAAGACTCACCACTGATATAACGATACCTTCTCGCTATTTAGTGTTTATGCCAGATGCGACCCATGTAGGGGTTAGTCAGCGTATTGAAACTGAAGAAGAGCGCTCACGCCTTAAAAAAATAGTCGCAGAATATGGCGATGAAAATGGCAGCTTTATTGTACGTACAGCAGCCGAAGGCGCTAGCGAAGCAGAATTACGACACGATGCCGGTTTTTTAAGAAAACTGTGGGAAAAAATTACAGCTCGTCGCAAAAAAACCAGTAAAGCCAGTATCCTACACGAAGATTTAACGCTTGCCTTTAGAACCCTACGTGACTACGTAGGTGAAGACATGGAGCGCATTCGCGTTGACTCTAAACTTACTCATGAAGAACTAAAGTTATTTACAGAAGAGTTTGTCCCACAGCTTTCTCAAGTACTTGAGTACTATCCTGGTGAGCGACCTATATTTGATTTGTTTGACGTTGAAAACGAAATTCAAAAAGCACTACATCGCAAAGTTACCTTAAAATCGGGCGGTTATATAATTATTGACCAAACTGAAGCAATGACGACTGTTGATGTTAATACCGGTGCATTTGTAGGACATCGTAACTTAGAAGAAACCATTTTTAATACCAACGTAGAGGCAACCTCTGCAATTGCTCGCCAGCTTAGGCTGCGCAACTTAGGCGGTATTATCATTATCGACTTCATTGATATGGTAAGTGAGGATCACAAGCGCCGCGTATTGCATTCTCTTGAGTCAGCACTCGCTAAAGATCGCACTAAAACGAATATTAATGGGCTTTCAGCACTTGGACTTGTTGAAATGACGCGTAAACGTACCCGCGAAAGTTTAGAGCATATTTTATGTGATGTATGCCCTGCGTGCTCTGGTCGTGGATCGCAAAAAACAGTTGAAACAGTGTGCTACGAAATACTGCGTGAAATAGTACGCGTTAATCGAGCATACGCTGCCGATAAGTTTATGGTATATGCAGCGCCAGCTGTAAGTGAAGCCTTACTAAACGACGAGTATCATAACCTTGCCGAGCTTGAACTATTTATTGGTAAGCAAGTCAATATTCAAACAGAGAGCTTATACAGCCAAGAACAGTTTGATGTGGTAATGATGTAATGAAAGCAAAAGCGGTCTGTTTTTTTTGTTTTAGAAAATTATGGCAGACCTGCGCCATAATTTTGGTATTACTGGCCGTTATTGTTTCAATTTTAAAATATACCCTTCCGTATGCAAACGAATACAAAGGGAATATAGAAAGCTATTTACACGAAAAGTTTGAAATAAGCTTATCTATAGGTGAAATATCAGCTAGTTGGCAGGGCAGTGGTCCTGCATTAGTATTAGAGAATTTATCGTTTAAAGATAACGAAACTGCACCAATATCACTCACCATTGCCAAAACTAGCTTAGAGCTAAACTTATGGGAAAGCTTAAAAGCACTGCAATTTAAATCCAATTATTTTGTTATTAATGGTTTTCATACCAGTGTAAATATTACCAACTTGTTTAAAACCGGTGATAACGACGAAGTCTCTTTTGAGCAAAAAGAGCTAATTGAAGAACTGTTTTTGGGTAAAACGGGTCATTTTGCAATAGAAAATTCCAGTATTAACTTTGTTCTAGAAGACGGTAAAGAGCGTAAGTTACTCCTCAAAAATATTGTTTGGCAAAATGAAGATGAGCAGCATCTTGGTAGTGGGAGCTTAGCATTGCCGGGTATTTCGGTCGGTGATTTTGATGCGCGCATAGCACTTACTGGCGATACCCTAGAGCAAGTTGCGGGCGACATTTATGTGCAGGCTAACAAAGTCGATGTATCTAACTGGTTAGCGCAATATATAAATACGCAAAAGCAACAACTGCATAGCGATATTAATTTACAAGCGTGGCTAAAACTAGATAAAGGTTTTGTAAGCGATATAAAAATGCAGTGGCTACCAAGCTTTGTGCGTTGGCAGCGAGAAGAGCAAAGCCAACAAGTTAGTTTGAGTGAAGGTGGCTTTCACTTATACCCAGATCAAAATAGCTGGCACTTAAAAAGCACAGGTTTAACATTTAATAGTAACGATAAAGCATGGCCAAGTTTAGAGTTTGAAGCTCAACTAGGGGCGAAAAATGAAGTGTGGCTCCATCAAGTTGATCTTGAATTACTGAGTAACCTAGCAGGGCTAAGTAATTTTAATGCACTTGAACCATTTTTAGAGCGCCAACCTAGTGGGCAAATAGATCAAGCTTATTTAAATTTCTCTAATGCACAGCAATGGCAATTATGGTTTGAGGCTGACAATATTGGCTGGCAAGAATTAAGGTCGGTACCTGCAGCACAAGGACTTAGAGTAAATGGTTTACTTAATCAAAGTAGTGGTCGAATAAATTTATTTGGCGAAAATGGCACATTAGTTACAGGCGAAAGCTTTAGCAACGACATAAATTATAATCAGCTAAATGTAGAGCTAGATTTAGCTAAGCGAGATGATGGCTGGCATATAAGTAGTGACAATATATGGTTTGATAATAATGAAGTTACTGTTGCTGCAGAATTACAAATTAGTCTAACAGATGATCCTCGATTAGATCTTTACGCTGAAGCCTTCGCCCCAGATGCCAAAATTGCAGGTCATTACTTCCCATTAAAAGCTATGAGCCCTGAGCTCGTTAGCTATTTAAATGGTGCAATTAAAGGCGGAGAAGTATCTAAAGCACAAGTCTTATTTGCAGGACCTTTATCTGGTTTTCCATTCACCGATGGTAGTGGCCAGTTTGGTGTATTAGCGCAAATAGATAACGCAACCTATGAGTTTGATCCTGATTGGCCTTTGGTCACCAATGCCGACGTACAGCTACATTTTGATAATGAGCGTATGGACATATATAGCCAGCAAGGTAAGTTGGTTAATTTAGATATTGGTAATAGTGTACAGGTAAGCATTGCAGATTTAATGCATGCTGATGAACTTATTGTGCAAATTGATAAAAAAGCACAAATGGAAAAGTTACATGACTTTTTTGCAGCGACACCTATTGCCAAACCTCTTGCTGAAATTTTTAAAGTTGTGCAGGGCAAAGGCGAAGCCGATGCCAGTATTGAGCTTTTAGTAGGCTCAAAGTTTAAAGGCGGGGCCAGTGTTAGCGGCAAGGTTAATTTAAATGACTTGCCAGTATTTATAGCAACGCCAGGGATTGAGCTTAAAAACTTAACTGGCGAGCTTAATTTTAAAAACGACAATATCACACTTAAAAATGCGACTGCGAAATGGTTGGGCATGCCGCTAACTATTAATTACAGCAGTAAAAGTGATGAAAAAAATTACCAAGCAAACATAGATATAAACGCCAAAATTGACGCCGATACACTAATAGATAGTGGGAAAGGTATATTAAAAAATTATTTAAGCGGGCAAAGTGATGTTGATATTGGCTTAGTACTTAATTTTACCGAGCAAGGCTTTAATTACCGTGCACAGGTAAACTCAGAACTACTTGGCTTAACGAGTAACTTACCCGCACCTTATAATAAAAATAGCGAACAAATGTGGGCGCTTGATGCGGTAGTACAAGGTGATGATATTTCTAATCTCATTACAGCAAACGCTAATCAACTGTTTTACTTTAATGCTATTTTAGAAAATGGAAAATCACAGTTTAGTAATGTCCATTTTGTGCTCGGAAAACAAGATTTAGGATTAAACCAAAAAGACTTAAGCGTAAATATAAATCTTGAACAGAGTGAACTAGTGCCTTGGTTTGATCTGATTGATCAAATAATTAATGCTGGTAAAGCAAACCCAGATCAAGAATCAAAAGGGATTATGCCACCGCTTAATGAGGTGGTCGCAAATATAGGTTTACTTGATGCGAGTAACATCATTTTTAATGATTTTGAAATGCGTTTAGCACCATCAAAAGACGATTTATACCTAAAGCTAAATGCTAAAGAACTTAGAGCTGGGGCTTTTATCCCTACATCACAGCCTAGCCAGCCCATACGAATTAATGCCGATTACTTAAGGCTTAATTTTGCACCGCACAATGAGCAAGCACTTGAAATAACAGATGTACTTCCTGAGAAAGACTTGAGCTGGCTTACTAAAATACCTGCTATTGAGTTTGAATGTAGTGATTGCAAAATTGACCGCTACCAACTTGATAAAGTGAGTGCGTCATTATTAGGTGATGGAGAGCGTTTATCAATATCAGAACTTGTAGTCGATAAAGGCGATCATGTGCTGCGCACTAAAGGGCAGTGGCAAAATGGATTAACAACGCTAAGTGGCGAGCTTAAAAGTGATGACATAGGCGCATTGTTTGGTGAGTTTGATATAACCTCCGCGATTAAAGATTCAAAAGCCGATCTAAATTATGATCTTACTTGGCAAGCAGCCCCTTACAATTTTGATGTGAAAACCTTAAGCGGTGAGGTTGATTGGGATTTAGGTGAAGGTCACTTAACTGAAGTTAGCGATGGCGGAGCACGCGTATTTTCGTTACTGAGCCTTGATTCATTAGTACGCAAGCTCAAACTTGATTTTAGAGATGTATTTTCAAAAGGCTTTTTTTATAACAGCATGCAAGGCTCTATGCAGTTAGAAAACGGTATCGCTTACACTAAAGATACCAAAATGGACGGCGTACCCGCCGATTTAACCATTAAAGGCTATGCAAATTTAAACACGCTAGATATAGATTATGACCTTGCTGTTGCGCCGCAGGTAACCTCAAGCATCCCTGTTATAGTTGCATGGATGGTAAACCCAGTAACAGGGCTTGCTGCCTTAGCAATTGATAAAGTGATTCATTCTGCAAGAGTGATCTCAGAGATCAATTTTAAAGTGACGGGTAAAATGAACGATCCTATTGTTCAAGAACTTGACAGAAAAAGCCGTGAAGTTACGCTACCTCAAGCTGCGCAAAATCAGCCACAAGCATCAGTCGATTTAAAACTTAAAGATGCACAAGTAACAGTAACGCAATGAACAAAACTGAAATACTAAGCAAACCCATAATAGTTGCCCTGCAAATGTGTTCAGGAGTAAACCCTGATGACAACATAGCAAGCTTAAAGCGTGCCCTTAAAACACTTCCAACAACAAGACCATTACTTGTTTGTTTGCCTGAGGCTTTTTTAGTTTTCAGTAAACATGGCCACGATACCTTAGAAGTCGCAAAGCGTATTGAACGCTATAAACAACAGCTAAGTACATTATGCCAAGAGCACAATATTTGGTTAAATGCAGGCACAATGCCTGAGCCATTTAACGAACATAAATATTATGCAGCGTCGCACTTATATAATAATCAAGGCGAGCTGGTTGCAACGTATAACAAAATACATTTATTTGATGTAAACGTAGATGATAAAACAGGTAGCTATCGAGAGTCAGATTTTACCCAAGCAGGTAGCAATGTGGTTGTTGTTGATTCTCCCTTTGGTAAAATAGGCTTAACAGTATGTTATGATCTGCGCTTTAGTGGCTTATTTAACGAACTAGTACGCCAAGGCGCGGAGATTATTTTAGTACCGAGTGCATTTACAGTCGTCACAGGGCAAGCGCATTGGCAGCCATTACTAGCTGCTCGGGCCATAGAAACTCAATGTTATGTGGTTGCAGCGGCTCAACACGGTACACATAAAAATGGCCGACAAACATATGGCCACAGTATTATTATTTCACCTTGGGGAAGTATCCTGAGTGAATTGCCAACAGGCACCGGTTTTATAAGCTGCAACGCAGATTTAGACCAGTTACAAAAAATTAGACGAGATATGCCCGTGCAGTCTCATCAACGATTTAGAGAGCATTTATTATGAATTCGGTTGAACAGCATTTATTACACGACAGCCAACTAAATAGAGAAGAGCTCGAAAAAACGCTCGCTTACATACATCAGCATAAAGTGGATTACGCCGATTTATATTTTCAATCAAGCCACCATGAATCGTGGGTGCTTGAAGACGGCTTAGTTAAAGAAGGCTCTTATAACGTTGAACGTGGCGTTGGTGTACGTGCTGTAAGCGGCGAAAAAACAGGTTTTTCTTACTCTGATGCAATCAATCTTGAAGCATTAAATAAAGCAGCAACAGCAGCTCGTAGTATTGCAGATGCTGGCGAAGATAGAGCAATTAAAGTATTTAGTGATGTTAAAGCTAAAGAGCAGTTTGCACCGCATCAACCAATTTCGAGTATGAGCGATACCGACAAGGTTAGCTTATTACGCGAACTCGAAAACTATATTCGTGAATTAGCACCCGATGCAGAGCAAGTAATTAGCTCAATGTCGGCGGTATACGAAGAAGTATTAATAGCGGCAAGTGATGGTACATTTGCCACCGATATTCGTCCGCTTATTCGTTTAAACTGCTCAGTGCTACTTGAAAAAAATGGTCGCCGTGAACGCGGTGGCGCAGGTGGTGGTGCACGTTTAGATTATGGTTACTTTAAAGAACTTGTTGATGGTAAACCACGTTGGATGGAATTTGCTGAAGAAGCGGTACGCCAAGCAAAAGTAAATCTTGAGGCTATTGATGCCCCAGCAGGTACTATGGAAGTTGTACTTGGCAATGGATGGCCTGGCGTGCTTTTACACGAAGCGGTAGGGCACGGACTTGAAGGCGACTTTAACCGCAAAGGCGCGTCTGCGTTTAGTGGTAAAGTGGGCCAAAAAGTAGCGTCTGAGCTATGTACTGTTGTTGATGATGGCACCATGGCCGATCGCCGTGGCTCACTTAATGTGGATGATGAAGGCACACCAGCTGCTTACAACGTACTCATCGAAAACGGTATTTTAAAAGGCTATATGCAAGATAAGCTAAACGCGCGTTTAATGGGGGTAAGTCCTACCGGTAACGCACGTCGTGAGTCTTACGCACATTTACCTATGCCTCGCATGACTAACACCTACATGTTAGGCGGAGAGTACAGCCAAGCCGATATTATCAGTAGTGTTAAAAAAGGTGTATTTGCGCCTAACTTTGGCGGCGGACAAGTTGATATAACCTCAGGTAAGTTTGTATTTAGCGCATCAGAGGCGTACTTAATTGAAAATGGTAAAATTACTCAACCAATTAAAGGCGCAACGCTTATTGGTAACGGCCCAGAAGTAATGCAGCAAATATCTATGGTTGGTAACGACTTAGCGCTTGATAAAGGTGTGGGTGTTTGTGGTAAAGATGGTCAAAGCGTACCGGTAGGCGTAGGCCAACCAAGCCTTAAAATTGATAAATTAACGGTTGGCGGCACAGCTTAAATATTGCCAAGCGCGAAGTAAGTTCGCGCTTTTTTTTAATGAAGGTGGGGTTTATACCTCGCCTTCATCCACTTTATTTTTTTCAGCCTCTGCATACCATAACGCAAAAAAGCACTCTGTTAATTTATGCTCTATCTCAAGCGCCTTTTCTGTCGGGCAAAACAAGGTAAAGCTTGCTTTAAACTCACCTAAATCAGTTGTACCAAAGTGAATTACTGGTTCTGGGCCAGATATTTTTGCATCAAGTTTACGCTCAATCATCGAATTATAACGGCTTGCTACTTCTTGAAACTCTTCGCAATACAGCTTAGCTTGCTCAGTTAATGTGTCGTGAATAGGGTACGGGTTAAAGCTCTCTCTTCGGACAATAATAAAATGATGTGTAACAAAGCGTTTTACAAAGTTTAAGTTTTTAATAGAGCTGGTAATCAGCTTATTATTTGGTATGTATATGGTTTTTCTAGAAAATTGATAAGTATGTATATCAATTTCATGCATGGTTGTTTTTATCCAATCCGTTTCAGCTACTTCACCAAAGTAATCACCTACTTGTATCCAATCACCCACTCTAAACGGGCGAGTTGTTACGAGGTAAAAAAAGCCTATTACACACTGAATAAACTCACGCGTTGCAAGTACAATCGCCACGGCAAAAGCAGCAATAGAAAGTGCAAAGTTTTGAATTTCAGTAGACCATACAAATAGCAGCGATATCATCATTACAAAATTAATAAAGTGCTTAATATTGTGTGCGATGTAACGAATATCTTTTTCTTTTTTTTCTGCGCGATTTTTAGCCAGCTTATCAACAAGTACTTTTAGTACAAATGCAATTGTGATCATTACAATTGAAAGAAGAAACGGATGCAGCAATATATCTTTAGTCATAATATCCAATTAAACGCGAGTTGATAAAAACAGGCTCAGTATATTGATTTATTAAACCAATTAGCAAATTTAGTGCAAAAAAAGTAACCAATAAAAATGGAGAAACGCTATTGAGTTACTTCATCAGTGCAATGTTTGTGATTTTTAGCCATTCTTTTTCGGCATATGAGTACAAGCTCAATGGCTGAAATAAAGATTAGAGTATAGCCAAGCGTTTCTATACCCTCTTCAACAATGTTTTTTACTGCACGTACGTAGTCATCGCCCATTACTGAATGCCAAAATGCGCCTTTGCCCATCATTCGCGAAAATGCGAGTAAAGTAACCATGCCTGATAAGCAAATTCCATAACTAGGAGTGAGGCTATAGGCTTTTAAAGAGTTAAAAATACTTCCTCTGTTTGTTATTAAATAAACAAACACGCCAGCTAAAATTGAATAGACGATACTTTGCCAAGCGCCATCAAAAAAGTATAAGTCGAGGTAGGTATCAAACTCTCTTACAAACATCATTGCCGATAACGCAGCAAGTAATACTGCCGGTATTTTGAGTTGAAAGTTAATTCGCGAAGCATAGAAAAACAAAATACAGCTTAAAAAAGTTAAAACATCTTGCATATGTTCAGTAAGAGTTTCTTCACTGTAAAGTGCATACTGTTTTAATTCAAAGCCTTCAAGTTGAATTAAATGAGCAACACCCGCTAGGCATAATAAATAAATAAAAGATCGCAGTAAAAACATAAATAACCAAGAGAAACTATAAATGCGCGAGATTCTAATTGTAAAAATGGCTTAAAGCCAAAACAAAATTTAAACTTTTAATATTTTTATCGGTCTAAAATTTTTGCTGTTAAAATAATAGCTTAGATATTTATTTAATGTTGAATGGATGTTTTTAATGTGACGTTTTAAGTAGTTTGTTGTGCAAAATATAACAAGCATTAAAAAGCCCTTACTATTTACTTAGCAAGGGCTTTTTATAATTGAGAACTTAGAGTTTAGCGCCTAGCGCATCGTTACAAATTCTTCCGAGCCAGTCGGGTGAATCGCAACAACAGCATCAAAATCAGCTTTAGTTGCGCCCATTTTCATGGCAACTGCAAAACCTTGAATCATTTCATCAACCGCAAAACCAATACCATGTAGGCCAACTACTTTTTCGTCTGGGCCGGCACATACAAGCTTCATTTTACAAGGCTGGCGATGTTTAGTTACCGCTGTGTACATAGCCGTAAAACCAGATTGGTAAATCTTAACGTTTTCTTCGCCATACTGAGAAATAGCTTCTTGCTCAGTTAAGCCAATAGTCCCAATTGGTGGATGACTAAATACAACAGTAGGAACTAGGCTGTAATCCATTTTTAAATCATCTGGTAGCTCTTTATTAAATAAGCGCTCAGATAAAGTACGCCCTGCTTTTACTGCTACTGGTGTAAGTTCAATACCATTTTCGATTATATCGCCAACTGCATAAACGTTTTTAGCTGTAGTATTTTGATACTCATCAACTTTTACAAAACCACTGCTGTTTACTTCTACGCCCGCAGCAGCAACGTTAATAGCATTAGTTGTTGGCTCGCGGCCAATAGCCCAAATAACTTGATCAACGTTATGAGTTTTGCCGTTATCTAAATGTAGTGTTACAGAGCCGTCATCTTCTTTAACTAATTTATGGGGTACAGATTCAGTATGAAGAGTAGGGCCCTCAGCAGCCATAACATCAACAAGCGTATCTACAATATATGGGTCAAAACTACGAAGTGGGGCATGCTTACGTACAAATAAATGTGTTTCAGTACCTAAACCATGTAATACACCAGCAAGCTCAACGGCTATGTAGCCTGCGCCAATAACTGCAACGCGCTTAGGTTGCTCTTTTAGCTCAAAGAAGCCATTTGAATCGATACCGTGTTCAGCGCCTTCAATATGCGGAATGCTTGGGCGGCCGCCTACTGCAATTAATATATGATCGGCTGTGTAGTGCTCGCCGTTTACTTCAACTGTTTTATTATCTACAAATTTAGCAAAGCCTTTAATTACAGTAACGCCATTGCTAGCAAGGCCACTGTCGTAACCTTTATGAATTCGGCCAATGTAGGCTTCACGGCTTTCTACTAGTTTGCTCCAATCAAAGCCTTTAACTTCAACATTAAAGCCGTAATCTGGGGCATATAAATTAATTGCTTCGGCAACCTGAGCACCGTGCCACATTACTTTTTTAGGTACACAGCCCACGTTTACACACGTGCCGCCCATGTGTTTTGCTTCTATAAGTGCTACTTTAGCGCCACGCATTGCCGCTCTATTTGCAGAGGCAATACCACCACTGCCACCACCGATTGCAATATAATCAAAGTGTTGTGTCATTTTATGTCCTTAGGCGTTGAGTTTTATGCGCATTAGCATAACATTAAGTTTTAAAAATAAAGAGTGTTTAGGTGACCTATGTTTAGTAAAAAAACATTCGAATTTCTTGCTCAGCTTGATAAAAACAATAATAGAGACTGGTTTAACGACCATAAATCACAGTATGAGGAATACGTAAGAGAGCCCGCTTTAGATTTCATTAGGCAAATGCAAGCACCACTTGCTGATGTTTCTAGCCATTTTGTTGCATCAGATAAAAAAGTGGGCGGTAGCTTAATGAGAATCCATAAAGACGCGCGTTTTAGTAAAGATAAAACCCCATATAAAATTAATATAGGGATTCAATTTCGCCATTTTATGGGAAAAGACGTACACGCCCCGGGTTTTTACTTCCACTTAGCAAATGACGAATGTTTTGTAGGTGCTGGTATTTGGCGACCAGAATCAAAGGCGCTTAACGCAATTAGAACCTGCATAGATGAAAACCCAAATAGCTATAAAAAAGCAATTTATGATGAGCAATTTAAATCTATATTTGAAATGTCAGGAGAATCGCTAAAACGCCCACCAAGAGGTTTTGAAAAAGAGCACCCCTTAATAGATGAGCTCAAACGAAAAGACTTTATAGCCATTAGCCCACTTACTCAAAAGCAAATATGCAGTAATAACCTAGTTGATACGGTGTTAGAACGTTATAAAGTGGCCGACTCATTAATGAGTTATTTGTGTTTTGCTCTGGAGCAACCATATTAAAATTACACAACTTAAAAGCAGTTGAGTTGTTTTTTTACTTTTAGACCCAATTTAAAATGTAATGCATTAACGCAAAGAGAGTATTTATGAGCAACCCACTAATTGGCCTTGAAGGCTTACCACCATTTTCAAAAATAAAGCCTGAGTACGTAGTACCAGCACTAAAAGACGGTATTGAGCTTTGTCGTAAAGCCATTGATGACGTGCTAGCGAAAGGCTCATACACGTGGGATGACTTAGTATTACCCCTTGAAGAAGCTGACGATAAATTATCGCGCATGTTCTCCCCTGTATCGCATTTAAATTCAGTAATGAATAACGATGAATTACGCGAAGCTTACGAGCAGTGCTTACCGTTAATATCTGAATATTCAACATTTGTAGGTCAGCATCAAGGTTTATACACTGCGTACAATACGCTTTATAACAGCGACGAATTTAAAACGCTGACCACAGCACAACAAAAAACAATTACTAATGCGCTTCGTGATTTTAAATTATCGGGTATTGCATTAGCGCCGAAGCAGCAAACACGCTACGGCGAAATTAGCGCGCGTTTATCAGAACTTGCCTCAAAATTTGGCAACAACGTAATGGATGCCACACTTGCTTGGCACAAACACATTACTGATGAGAGTGATTTAGCAGGCTTGCCAGAATCAGCTCTTGCACTTGCAGCCGACACAGCAAAAAGTAAAGAATTAGATGGCTGGTTATTTACACTCGATTTTCCATCATATTTACCAATAATGGCTTACGCAGATAACCGCGAACTACGCAGAGAAACCTACACTGCGTTTTCTACGCGCGCATCAGATCAAGGCCCTAACGCCGGTGAGTTTGATAACTCAGCAATTATGAGTGAGGAGCTTGCGCTTCGTCATGAACTTGCGCAGTTACTAGGATTTAACAGCTACGCTGAAAAGTCACTAGCGACTAAAATGGCCGAAACACCAGAACAAGTATTCTCATTTTTAGAAGACTTAGCAGCTAAATCAAAACCACAAGCTGAGCAAGAAGTCGCAGAGCTAAAAGCGTATGCTGAGAAAAAACACGGTATTTCTGAATTAGAAGCGTGGGATTTTGGTTACTACAGCGAAAAGCTTAAGCAAGAAAAGTATGCAATTTCAGATGAAGTACTACGTCCTTACTTCCCAGCAAATAAAGTACTAAGCGGCTTATTCGAAACGGTTAATCGCTTATTTGGTATTAGCGTAAAAGAAGTGACCGATTTTGACACTTATCACAAAGATGTACGCTTTTTTGAAATTGTAGATAGCAGTGGCACGTTACGTGGTCGCTTTTATCTTGATTTATATGCACGCGACCACAAACGTGGTGGTGCGTGGATGGACGACTGTATGGGTCGTAAAGTACGTGCTAACGGCGAGCTACAAACTCCAGTGGCTTATTTAGTATGTAATTTTAATAAAGCCGTTGGAGATAAACCAGCGCTGTTTACTCATGATGAAGTAACTACTTTATTTCATGAGTTTGGTCATGGTATTCACCACATGCTTACACAAGTTGATGCCGCGCCAGTGGCAGGCATTAATGGTGTAGCGTGGGATGCGGTAGAGCTACCAAGTCAGTTTTTAGAAAACTGGTGTTATGACGAAGAAGCCCTGAGCTTTATTTCGGGCCATTATGAAACGGGTGAGCCATTACCTAAAGAGTTACTTGATAAGTTACTTGCCGCTAAAAATTACAATTCAGGCGTACAAATGCTGCGTCAAATTGAGTTCTCGCTATTCGACTTCAAAATTCATAATGATTATGTAGCAGATAAACCTTGTCAAATTCAAGCGATACTAAACGACGTACGTAGCCGTACATCAATTGTTAAACCGCCAGAGTTTAACCGTTTTCAAAATGGTTTTAGCCACATTTTTGCGGGCGGTTATAGTGCAGGTTACTACTCATATAAATGGGCTGAAGTACTTTCGGCAGATGCATTTTCTAAATTTGAAGAAGAAGGTATTTTTAACGCCGAAACAGGGCAAGCCTTTATGCAAAACATTTTAGAGAAAGGCGGTAGCGAAGAGCCAATGGAGTTATTTAAAAAATTCCGTGGGCGAGAGCCTAATGTTGATGCATTACTGCGTCACAGTGGTATTGCTGTTTAAAAAAAATGTTCAGCACAAACCAAATTAAAGCGCCTTAATGGCGCTTTTTTATTATTCTAAAATTATTATCTAATAATTTTTAGTAATTTTATCCTGCCGTACTATGCTTTCAACACATCTATTAAAATGGACTAAGGCATGGCAAAGTTGGTATTGGCAATTGATGACGACAAATATGTCCATCATATAATTGAAGAGTCTTTGGCAGGATTTTGTAAAATAATTCATGCAAAAGATGGCGATGAAGGATTAAGGCTAACCAATAAATACAACCCAGATATTATTTTACTCGATATTGAAATGCCAGGTATGTCAGGCTATGAGGTATGTAAAACAATAAAACAGAATGAAAACACCCAAGATATTCCCGTTATGTTTCTCTCATCTAAAATAGAGTTAAGCGATCGGGTAAAAGGTTACAGTGTTGGCGCATCTGATTACATCACTAAACCTTTTAACGCAGAAGAGTTAATAGCGCGAATAAAGGTACTTTACGAATATAGGCAAAAATGCGCAAAACTAAAACTAGATATAGTAAAAGCGAATAAAACAGCGGAAATAGCAATGACAGAGTCGGGCGATATGGGCCGAATAATGCGCTACGTTGGACAAAGTTATCACGCTAATAACTTTCAATCGTTGAGTGAATACTTTTTTACCTTTTTTGCTCCTTTAAATTTAGATGTTGTGGTGGTGTTTTGGTATCAAGGAAAAGGTATTTTTTACAGCCAGCAAAGTGGTGTTTGCCCATTAGAGCAAGAGCTGCTTGAGCAACATCGAAATGCTCAACGATTTGTTGATATTGGTAGCAGCACTATCATCAATTATCCCAAAGTGTCCCTTTTGATAAAAAATATGCCAGTTGATAACGATGCTTTGTATGGGCGCTACAAAGATCTGTTCCCGCATATATTAGAAGTAACCAACGAGAAGGTTGTTACCATGGAAAGAAGCGAAAGCAGTTATGAGCAGGCAGCTCAAATAAGTACAGCCCTTCAAGATATTGTTAAGCAGTTAACTACTCAAAATGTAGAGCAAAACAAAAGTACTAAAGAGTTTATAGAGCAGCTACATGAGCTTGACTGCGCTATTAAGCTACAACAAACACAAGCAAATCCTGCGGATCTCACTTTATATATATCTCAATTGGATCAAACAATGCAGTTATTTGTATCGGCTAATAGTGATTTAGCCTTTATCAAATATCAGCTTAAACAAGTTGCCGAAAGCCGCAATGAACTTATATCCAATTTACGTACTAAAGCGGAAGCCGCAAAGGTCAATACGAATCATCATAGTGATATAGAGCTATTTTAGTGCTTTAAAGTAAAGCGGTTGATATACTACAGGCGTATTTTATCGTCGGAGTTTATTGTGGTTATTCAGTGTGCTTTTAAAGAGTTACGCCCTTATTTAAATGAATTAGAAACACGCTTTGGTTTAGCCCAATGGGCGCAAAATTGCAGTGGCTTTAGCTTACATTACGATGATAAAGGGTTAAGTCTATTTAAAACCGACGAGCCAAAACTAGGTGCAATTAACGTTGATTTTGTAACCGGTGCTGCCGCCCATAGGCGTAAGTTTGGCGGTGGTAAAGGGCAAGCAATTGCCAAAGCGGTGGGTTTAAATAAAGGCGCAACGCCTGTTGTACTTGATGCTACCGCTGGTTTAGGGCGAGATGGTTTTGTACTTGCCTCGCTAGGGTGCAAAGTTATATTACATGAACGTCACCCGGTTGTAGCTGCACTTTTATACGATGGTTTAAAGCGAGCCTATAGCGATATTGAAATTGGTTTGTGGATGAAAGAAAACATGAGCCTAATATTTGGCTCAAGCCATACTTTGCTCTCTCAATGCGAAAGCATGCCTGATGTTGTTTATTTAGATCCCATGTTCCCGCATCGCGAAAAATCAGCATTAGTTAAAAAAGAAATGCGCGTATTCCAAGAGCTTGTTGGTGCAGACAACGACGCTGACGACCTACTTGATTTTGCCTATCCACTTGCCAGTAAGCGTGTCGTTGTAAAACGCCCTGATTACGCCCCATTCTTAAACGATAAAACCCCAAGTATGCAGATCAAAACCAAAAAGAACCGTTTTGATGTCTATGTAAAGGCGGCAATGGTTTAAACACTAAAATAGATTGGTATTTGTATGCGAAAATGTTATTTAAAATATATAAACTTAGTGCAAAATTGCAATAAATACTCTTGGAAATAAGAAACCTATTTTAAAAAATGATTTTTCTTAATTCGCTAAAATAGGATATCAAAATATTAGCTTTTAAATCATCAGAATACTATTAATCATACGATGTTTTTAGCTTTATTAACGATGTAATGATCTACGCTTCTACGTATTAGAAACTAACTAAAAGTCCTTAAAAATAAAAATGATACTTACAACAAAAATAAAATTCGACTCTCAGAATAACGATACTACAACTACTTTAGATAAATTCTTCCAATTTATTATTATTGATAAATTGGATGGAAATCGTTGTAAAGTGTCTATATATAATGCAATTTCATTTAGTAATGATGGCGATCATAGTAAATTAGTCATAGAATTTTTTGATCAAAAAAATGATCAAATTTCCAGCGTGAAATTTATGGACTACAAAAAGTTTTATGAAGAAACTAATATCCTCAAGCAATTCTGGGGGAAAAGTTCAGAATACTCTGCTAACATTTCAGCTACAATTAACAATTTTGCTAAAGATTTAGAATCTGAAGAAAGAACTAAGATACAGGAGGCTTTAAGTGCTTGTTGTTCTAGTGGTGTATTTGGTGTTTCAGAAAATAAAGATTCTATAGAAAACTTTATAATTAATCCATCGACAGCTGAGTTTTCAACGGGCCAAGTAAAGCTACCGTGTCATTTTCCAAGTAAACAAGAAGATAGTCCTAAATTACTCTCTAATGGCTATTGGTTTAAAGCTGAGTTTGAACTTGATTTAAATACGGGGCCTAGTGGATTTAATATTGAATCGAGATTAGAGTTTTCTAATAAATCAAAATTCAAATCGCCTGACTTTAAAATATATATTCAAACAGGAAAAAAATACGACTTAAGAAGTAGTAAAATTACTGTAGTTGGCCAGAAAACTGATTACTTCGGTGAAGTGGTTAAAGTTTTCTCTCAGTCCAAAATTAAATACTTTACAGAGTGGGCTGAACATGGCATTTATAGTTCATCCTTATTTAAAGCAAGCCCTGGTACAACTGCAGAAAAAGCAATTAAAGAGAGTGGGTTAAAGTCTATATCTGTTACTGCTGAACTTGAAGATTTAGAGCTTCCTCGTCGTAGAGAAATAAATTTATTAATTTTTAGTATTATTTTTTCTCTTTTTGCGTCTTTTGGATTTGATCGAACCAGGCAAGGTGATGTAGGGTTTAAAGACATTTTTCCATTTTCAAACTATCTATCTATAGATGTTAATTGGCTGATAGTATGCATTGGTATATTGATTTTTTATTATTCTCTCAAGAATTTCACATGGCGTTTGAGGTTTAAAATTATTGCTATTTCACCAATTTCCTTATGGTTTTTTAGTTATTTAATTTTAAATGGGAGTATTTGGGGTAATGAAATACTTGTAAGCAATATTGGACTTGCCTTTTCTCATTTTTTGTATAAATCCAATATTGTAATAGCTAGTATTTTGCTTATTGGGGGTGTATCTATAAAATTATCCGAAAAAATAAAAATACTTAGTAATTTTAAAATTAAATTTAAAAAAATTATCAAAGTACTCAAAGGGGAGTTGTAATGGAAATTTATAAAAACTTAATTTATGTAAAAACTCCTGTTGGAGGAGAGCACACTTTAGCGGAAGAGCTAACTTACGATAATAGGACCTATTATCGATACATGGATACGATTTATATACCTAATACACCTTCAAAATTGAGCATGGAAGATGTTGCCGCACTTTCTGAGATTAGAATTAAGTTAAATGATCAGGTAATTGATTATTCTTATACGAAAGAGCTAATTAATACTTTGATAAATAAAGTCGATGGTTTACCTATAAATAGCATCATTGATTTTGGGTGTGGGGGAGGAATTCTGTCTGAAGTTCTTGAAGTTGCAGATTACAGAAATAAAGTGAAAAAAATTGTTAGTCTCGATATTTCAAGCTTTGCTGTAGCTTCGGCTAAGAAAAAGTATAAGGAGTTTGAGCATTTTGCATTTGTATTCGATGGTTCTGAACCATTGCCTGTTCCAAGTAACTCTATTGATGCAATACTTTCTAGTTTTGTAATGCATTTTACCATTTATGATAACCAGCTCGAAGAACTATATCGAGTGCTTAGAAATGGTGGAAGCTTTATATATAATGATTACGTATATAATAAATATCCTTTTCATACGAAAAAGATAATCAATAAATTGAAAGATATAGGCTTTAATGTATACGAAGAAACGATTGATTTTCAACATCCGGATACAAAAGATTTGAAGTTACATAGAATTATCAAGGCCACAAAATAACTGAACTTAATAGTAAGTTTTTTGTTTAGGTGTATTAAGCCCCAATCCGTTTTTGGGGTTTTCGCTGCTATTAAAGATATTATACTTCTGAGCTTGTAAATATATATTTAACTTTTCCTAAAGTTTCAAAAATTAGTGTTAACTGTGAAATACTACTTTAGAGGGTTGTGTTTTAAACATCTTTCGAAAACAGAGTCATCTAATTAATTTATAATGCTAAGTAGCTTACGTTTTTCTCTAGTAATAACGCAATCTACCTGGGTGTGCATTTAGTTGTGCTGGTTTATAATAACTTCGCTAATTCAAGCAGTCCTCCACATCAAAGAAGCTTTTTATTTTACTGTATTAGCTAGTGGAGTTTTGGATCTAGCCTTTTGAATCTAGGATCTTATTACATTTTCATGTTAGAATTTGCGCAATTTTTTGGCATAGCAAAGTAGCACAGTAATGATCTTAGATGATATTCGCATTGTTTTAGTTAACACGTCACATTCGGGCAATATTGGTTCGGCGGCTCGCGCCATGAAAACCATGGGTTTATCAAAACTTTATTTAGTTGATCCTGCTTGCGAAATAGACAGCCAAGCAAGTGCATTAGCTGCAGGCGCAACTGATGTTTTAGGCAATGCAGTTATTGTAGGTACCGTTGAAGAAGCTATCGCTGACTGTACATTAACGATTGGCACAAGTGCGCGTTCTCGTACGCTTTCGTGGCCAATGGTTGAACCACGTGAATGTGGTGAAAAGCTCGTTGCTGAAGCCGTAAATGGTCCTGTAGCGCTAGTATTTGGTCGTGAAAACAGTGGTTTAACTAATGAAGAATTACAGCTTTGTAATTACCATGTATGTATTCCTGCTAATCCAGAGTACAGCTCGCTTAATTTAGCTATGGCCGTACAAACACTTAGCTACGAAACTCGCATGGCATTTTTAAATCAACAACCTAAAAAGGTTGAAGAAGACGATGCAGTTTACCCGAGCTCAAAGCAAACTGAGCTGTTTTATGATCACCTTGAAGACACGTTGTTTAAAACAGGCTTTATCATCAAGCAACACCCTGGTTTAGTTATGACTAAATTGCGCCGTTTGTTCAACCGAGCTCACCCTGAAGATGCTGAAATGAATATTTTACGCGGTATTCTCACCTCAATTAATAAGGCTATCCCTAAGTAACTTAGGTATAGCTATTAGTTATAAAAGACCTAGACTAATTAACGCGCTAATACTTGACTAAATTACTCAGGTAATTACAATGGCTGTAATACTTGACCAAAGAGGTCAAGTATTGAAAATTTGTTAACTCTACAATTTAAAAGTAAGAGTTTCTAAATCAAATTTTTATCAAGTGATAATACTTGACTAATTTACTCTGGTAATTAAAATTTGCACTCTTTTGTGCAGGGGGCGTTATGAAGTTAACATCAAAAGGCAGATATGCCGTTACAGCTATGCTGGATGTTGCACTACACACAGGTGTAGGTCCTGTAGCCCTTGCTGATATTTCACAAAGACAAGAAATTTCTTTGTCTTACCTTGAACAATTATTTGCTCGTTTACGTAAAAATGGCCTAGTAAGTTCTGTTCGTGGACCTGGTGGTGGTTATTTACTAGGGCGTGAAGCGAGCGTTATCTCTGTTGGCGATATTATTAGCGCCGTAGACGAATCGGTCGATGCAACACGTTGCCAAGGTGCCGATACCGGCTGTCAGAGTGGTATGCGTTGTTTAACACATAATTTGTGGTCAGACTTAAGCGCACGCATAGAAGAATTTTTGAATAATATTACCCTTGCTGAATTGGTGAAAAAATCAGATGTGAAAGAAATAGCATCGCGCCAAGATAACAGTATTAATAATGCAATTAAGCAGTTGGAAAACATTCAAGTAAGCTGTCAACTTTAAGGTTGACCTGCAGCGGAGAGAGAAATGAAGTTACCGATTTATTTAGATTACGCAGCGACCACGCCTGTTGACGAACGTGTTGCTAAAGAAATGATGCAATGCCTAACAATGGACGGTAAGTTTGGTAATCCTGCGTCACGCTCACATCGTTTTGGTTGGCAAGCAGAAGAAGCTGTTGACCAAGCGCGTACAGATATTGCTGATTTAATTAATGCAGACCCACGTGAAATTGTTTTCACATCGGGTGCAACAGAATCAAATAACCTTGCTATTAAAGGTGCAGCACAGTTTTACAAGAAAAAAGGTAAGCACGTTATTACCGCTAAAACTGAGCATAAAGCTGTAATCGACACATGTCGTGAGCTTGAGCGCCAAGGTTTTGAAGTAACTTATATGGACGTTGAAGAAAACGGCCTACTTGATCTGCAAAAACTTGCCGACACAATGCGTGACGACACAGTACTTGTAAGCATCATGCACGTTAATAACGAGCTAGGTGTAATTCAAGATATCGCGACTATTGGCGAAATGTGTCGCGAACGTAAAATTATGTTCCACGTAGATGCAGCGCAAAGCGCGGGTAAAGTATTAATCGACGTGCAACAGCTTAAAGTTGATTTTATGTCGTTCTCTGCACATAAAGTGTATGGCCCTAAAGGTGTTGGTGCACTTTACGTTCGTCGTAAACCACGTGCCCGCCTTGAAGCGCAAATGCACGGTGGCGGACATGAACGCGGTATGCGTTCAGGTACTCTAGCTACTCACCAATTAGTGGGTATGGGTACTGCGTTTAAAATTGCTAAGCAAGACTTTGAAAAAGATCATGCACACATCAGCGCATTACGTAATCGTTTAATTGACGGCATTATGGCTGATATGGACGAAGTATACTTTAACGGCACACAAGACCAATCAGTACCTGGCATTGTAAACATCAGCTTTAACTTTGTTGAAGGTGAGTCGTTACTTATGGCAGTAAAAGACATTGCAGTATCGTCAGGTTCAGCCTGTACATCTGCAAGCTTAGAGCCTTCTTATGTATTACGTGCACTTGGCCGTAACGACGAATTAGCACACAGCTCAATTCGTTTTAGTATTGGTCGCTTTACTACCGAAGAAGAGATTGATTACACCGTCGAATTAATGAAAAACTCTATCGGTCGCCTACGTGAGATGTCTCCTTTATGGGAAATGCATCAAGAAGGTATTGATTTAGATTCAGTTGAATGGGCTCACCACTAATAGTGTGAGCACATACCCTAGCAGGTAATGAGGATAGAATAATGGCTTATAGTGATAAAGTAATCGACCACGTAGAAAACCCACGTAACGTAGGTACTCTAGATAAGAACGATCCGTCAGTGGCAACGGGTATGGTAGGCGCACCAGCATGTGGTGACGTAATGAAATTGCAAATTAAAGTATCTGCCGAAGGCGTTATTGAAGATGCAAAATTCAAAACCTACGGTTGTGGTAGCGCAATTGCTTCATCTTCACTTGTAACAGAGTGGGTTAAAGGCAAAACGCTAGACGAAGCAGCGACAATTAAAAACACTGATATCAGTGCAGAGCTAGAATTACCACCAGTGAAAATTCACTGTTCAATTTTAGCCGAAGATGCAATTCAAGCAGCAATTGCAGACTACAAAAGCAAACAAGCGAAGTAAGAAGAGAAACTCATGGCAGTGACATTGACAGATGCGGCAGCAAACCGCGTACAATCATTTTTAGCAAACCGCGGTAAAGGTTTAGGCCTGCGCGTTGGCATTAAAACGACGGGCTGTTCAGGTCTTGCTTATGTACTTGAGTTTGTTGACGATTTAAACGAAGACGATGAAACTTTTGCGGCTAAAGGCGTCACATTAATTGTTGACGCTAAAAGCTTAGTTTACATCGATGGCACAGAGCTCGACTACACTAAAGAAGGCTTAAATGAAGGGTTTAAATTTAGAAACCCTAATCAAGCAGATGAGTGTGGTTGTGGCGAAAGCTTTACCGTTTAAGCTTTAAAGATCTTTGTAGTATAAATAAGCCCTGCCAGTAAATGTAGGGCTTTGTTATTTTTGAAATTAATTTCTGAATTTTATTGGTTGAAGTTATGCGCTATTTTGAGTTATTTGCAATACCAGTTGACTACAATATTGATTTAGTAACAGTTAACAAGCACTACTTGGAATTACAACGTACTGTGCATCCCGATCGCCACGCCAATGCGAGCAGCCGCGATAAATTGATGGCTGTGCAAAGCGCCGCCGAAATTAACGATGCGCTACAAACATTAAAGCACCCAGTAAAGCGTGCTGAATATATGTTAAGTGAGCTAGGCGTTGATATTCGTGCCGAGCAGCAAACCTTGCAAGATCCAATGTTCTTAATGCAACAAATGGAACTTCGCGAAGAGCTTGAAGAGTTAACATCGTCGAGCGATCCTGATGCTGCGATTGCAAATTTTGAAAAACAAATTAAGCAACTAAACGCGCAGTACAGTGAACAACTTGCAGAACAACTAGCAAGTAACGATGAGCAGCAATATCAACTTGCCGCAGACAATATTCGTAAACTGAAATTTGTTTATAAGTTACGTGACGAACTAGAGCGCATTGAAGACAGTTTATTTGACGATTAATTACTTGCTGCAAAGCGAGCAACACGAGTTTAAAGAGCATTATGGCATTATTGCAAATTGCTGAGCCGGGGCAGAGCGCGGCACCACACGAACATAAACTAGCTATTGGTATTGACCTTGGTACAACTAATTCATTGGTTGCAACAGTACAAAGCGGCGAAGCTCGCACGTTAACTGATGATCTCGGCGCGGCTATGTTACCGTCGGTTGTTCGTTATCAAGCAGGCGGTATTACTGTTGGCGCAGAGGCTGCACAAGCTGCAACGCAAGACCCTGCTAATACACTTATTTCGGTTAAGCGTTTTTTAGGTAAAACTCAGGCTGAAATAGAGCAAAGTTATGGCCAACTACCTTATGACTTCTGTGAGCACAATGGTGCGCTAGCAATAGAAACTGCGGCAGGTAAAATCAGTCCAATTAAAGCATCAAGCCATATTTTAGCTGCATTAAAAGCACGAGCTGAGCAAAGTTTTGGCAATCAAGAAATTTTAGGGGCTGTAATCACAGTACCAGCGTACTTTGATGACGCACAGCGCCAAAGTACTAAAGATGCCGCAGAACTTGCTGGTATTAACGTACTACGTTTATTAAATGAGCCAACAGCAGCAGCCGTTGCTTATGGTTTAGATTCTGGGCAAGAAGGTATTATTGCTGTTTACGATTTAGGCGGTGGTACATTTGATATATCAGTACTTAGATTACACCAAGGTGTGTTTGAAGTTATGGCAACGGGTGGCGACTCAAGCCTAGGTGGCGATGACTTTGACTCACTACTTGTTGATTACTTTAAGCAGCAAACAGGTGTGTCAGCGTTGTCACCTTCAGTTTTACGTTTATTCATCAATAAAGCAAAAGCGTGTAAAGAAGCATTAAGCCAATACGCTAAAGTAAACGTGGGTCTTGAGTTTGACGATCAAAAATACACCGTAGAAGTAACACGCGAAACGTTTGACGAAATGGCTATGCCCCTCGTTAAAAAAACGCTGCGCTCGTGTCGTCGTGCTGTAAAAGATGCTGGCATAGAAAACGACGAAGTACTGCAAGTTATTATGGTTGGCGGTTCAACCCGTATGCCACTGGTACGCAGCCAAGTACAAAGCTTTTTTGATAAAGAACCACTAACTTCAATCGACCCCGATCGTGTTGTAGCTCTAGGTGCCGCGCTTCAAGCTGACGTGTTAATTGGCAATAAGCCAGATTCTGACATGTTATTACTAGATGTATTACCGTTATCGCTAGGCCTTGAAACTATGGGTGGTTTGGTTGAAAAAATCATTCCGCGCAATACAACGATTCCGGTAGCACGCGCACAAGAATTTACGACGTTTAAAGACGGCCAAACAGCTATGTCATTACATGTGCTGCAAGGTGAGCGTGAGCTTGTTGATGATTGTCGATCGCTTGCTAAGTTTAGCTTAAAAGGTATTCCACCAATGGCGGCAGGTGCTGCGCATATTCGTGTAACCTTTAAAGTTGATGCTGATGGCCTATTAAGTGTTTCAGCTATGGAAAAATCAACAGGCGTACAAGCTGAAATTCAAGTTAAGCCTTCGTTTGGTTTATCTGACGACCAAGTAGCTAACATGCTAAAAGAGTCAATGAGCAACGCTAAAGGCGACATGCAAGCACGTATGCTTAAAGAGCAACAAGTAGAAGCGTTACGCGTAATAGAAGCGCTTAATGCATCACTTGCAGCCGATGCTGCATTACTTGACGATATGCAACTTGCTAACTTACGCGCTGAAATTGCAGAACTGGTAAAAGTACGCGAAAATGCTCAAGAGCCAAACGAAATAAAAGCAGCTATCGAAAAAGTCGATAATGCGAGTAGCGACTTTGCATCGCGCAGAATGGATGCATCAATTAAAAAGGCCCTTACAGGGCAGTCAGTAGACAACATTTAAGAGAGATTAGAATGCCACAAATTGTTTTTCTTCCACATCCTGAATTATGTCCTGACGGCGCTGCAATTGAAGCACCAACAGGCCAAACGGTACTCGACGCTGCGCTTAAAAATGGTATTAGCATTGCGCATGCCTGCGAAAAGTCGTGTGCGTGTACCACGTGTCACTTAGTGATTCGTGAAGGATTTGATTCACTTGACGAAAGTGATGAGCTAGAAGATGACATGCTAGATAAAGCATGGGGTTTAGAGCCAGAGTCACGCCTTGGTTGCCAAGCAATTATAAGAGATGAAGACTTGGTGGTTGAAATACCTAAGTACAATCTCAATATCGTTAATGAAGAGCACTAGTTTTTAACGATGTATATATTAAAAGCCGCTGTTTGATACAGCGGCTTTTTTGTTTCAAAAAACCATTCATAAACATGTAGCAGCGACTTTATGTCGCGTTTTTTAAATCTCAAACGTTTTAAGTTAAATCTTATTAATCTCAGACCTGAGCATTAAAAATGAGCACGTATTTTCAGATTATATAAACGCGGGATAAACCCGCTGCTACGGGTTGAACCTAACCCCTAAAATCTATTTCGGAGGTGTATTTTGAGTAATCTTATTTTTTCTGACTCATTTATTAACGGCGAATTTTATAAAACGGATACGCGCTTTAGCGTTAACGATCCCGCGACCGAAAAAAGTATTGTAGATGTAAGTGACATAGACGAGCAAGGCGTAAATAGCGCCATAAATGCCGCACAGGGTGCTTTTGTTAAGTTAAAAACGACGAATGCCACTGAGCGAAGCGAAACCTTGATGCGCTGGTATGAGCTAGTAATAAAGCACAAGCAAACACTTGCAGAGCTGATGACTAAAGAGCAAGGCAAGCCACTTAAAGAATCCCTTGGCGAAATTGATTACGGTGCAGGTTTTATCAAATGGTTTGCTGAGGAAGCCAAGCGTAGTTACGGTGACGTGATTCCGCCAACTGATAACTCACATCGTTTAACTAGCTTTAAGCAACCTGTCGGTGTTGTAGCTGGTATAACACCTTGGAACTTCCCCGTTGCTATGGTTACTCGAAAAGTAGCTCCAGCTTACGCAGCGGGCTGTAGCTTTATACTAAAACCTTCTGAACATACACCACTTTGTGCTATTGCACTTGCCTACCTGGCCGATCAAGCTGGTTTTGTTAAAGGTGCATTTAATGTACTGGTTTCGCAAGATGCCAAAACAGTAGGTAAAATGCTGACTGACTCAGAAGTCGTGCGTAAGTTTACATTTACCGGCTCTACCGGTGTAGGTAAGCAGTTACTTTCGCAATGTGCAGACACAATTAAACGCACCTCAATGGAACTTGGTGGTAATGCGCCTTTTATCATTTTTGATAATGCAGACTTAGATGAAGCTATTGAAGGGCTAATGGCGGCTAAATTTAGAAACAGCGGGCAGGCATGTGTTGCTGCAAACCGTATTTTTATTCAGCGTAATGTTCTCGATGAAGTACTATCAAAAATTACGCCCAAAGTTACAGCATTAAAAGTGGCGAATGGCTTTGAGGACGATGTTGATATTGGCCCACTCATTTATCCTAAAGCTAAAGAGAAAGTACAACAGTTAGTAAAAGACGCACTTGATAAAGGCGCTACGTTGATTGGCGATAATAGTGACCTAGGTGGTAGTTTTCAAAATCCGTTAATTGTAAATAACGTAACCACTGAAATGGATATTTACCACGAAGAGGTATTTGGTCCCGTATTAACGGTTATTCCTTTTGATGAAGAAAGTGAAGTGCTTGCGCTTGCTAACGACGTACCATTTGGTCTAGCAGCTTATTTTTACAGCCAAAATATTAAGCAAATTTACCGAATTAGTGAAGGGCTTGAATTTGGTATGGTAGGTGTAAACGAAGGTGTTATATCGAACCCAGTAGCGCCTTTCGGTGGCGTTAAACAATCCGGTTTGGGCCGAGAAGGTGGGCATCAAGGGCTGGATGAGTACCTAGAAGAAAAATACGTGTGTATTAAAATATAACGGCAGTTAAGTATACGAGCGCGAATTTACTTCGCGCTTTTTTATGACGTTAATATGGCAGATATATGAACTTTACCTTTTACTGTTGCTACCCAAAGCGCTAAATGCTACCTTTGGGAACATATTTTTTGTTAATAAAACAACATAAAAAAACAAATAAAAAGTAAAAGGATTTCTATAAGTAGAAATAACCCCGTGTGTAAATGCCACCGTAAGGTGGCATTTTTTTGTTTGGATAGGTATAGGCTGTAATAAGCGTATTTTGAATAAAGGCATGGCTTTATAGGTGCTAACTTATAGGTGTGTAACCGGGTAAGTTATCAAAATCTACCTCATCTAGCTGCTCTGGGTTAGCATATTCATTGATATAATTTTTATAGACTTGCGACTCAATAAAAATAGCAAAAATGTCAGCATCAAGATGGTTTTTAGCAACCATTGACCCTAAAATAAATAAACACTCACTGACCGGTTTTGCTTTTTTGTAGGGCCTGTCTACTGCAGATAGCGCTTCAAAAATATCCGTAATAGCCATTAACCTTGCAGGCACCGACATTTGCTCTTTGGTTAAACCTCTTGGGTAACCAGTACCGTCAAGTTTTTCATGATGACCTAAAGCATATTCAGTCACATTGCTTAAGTGTTTAGGGAACGGCAGGGCATCTAAAATATTTTTAGTTACATCCATATGACGTTTCATTACTTCACGTTCGGCTTCGGTTAACGTGCCTCTTCGTATTGTTAAGTTTTCAACTTCATCAGCTGAGAGCAATGGTGTATTAATATCATTTATAACGAGTTGGTATTTGTTTGCAATGCGTTCAATGTGCTCAAGTTCTGCATCACCTAAAAACTCGCCCCCTACATTCACACGCTGTAATAATGCACGGTCTAATGCCAACTGTTTAAGCTCGGTATCAAGTAGGCGTTCAAATTGTTGAACCTCGATAGGTTTTTGCAGCTTCATCGCACAGATGATTTTTTGCTGATACGCTATTTTTAAATCTCGGCTAATTATTTCAAATTTAGCATCTACATATTTTATTCGATCAAAAATAGTTTCTAGTTTTGTCGACTTTTCCATAATGTGATCGGGAGTCGCGATTTTCCCACAGTCATGTAACCAGCCTGCTATATCAAGTTCATGCCGGTCGGCCTCACTCATCGAAAATGAAGCCAAAGGGCCTTTATTTATATCATGTACGGCATCAGCTAGCATTAACGTGAGTGCTGGCACTCGTTTACAATGGCCACCGGTATGAGGAGACTTTTCATCTATTGCCATCGCAATTGTTTCAGCAAAGGTTGAAAAAAGATCTTCCATTCCCTTAATTAGTGTTGAGTTAGTTAGTGAAATAGCGCCTAAAGAGGCAAAAGATCGAATTAGAGTGACAAGCTCTTCACTAAAAGGAATGTTTTTATTTTGCGCATCTTTTACATTTATAAGCTGGATTACACCAATAATGTCATCTTCATGATCTTTTAAAGGAATTGTTAGCATGGACTCAGAACGATAACCCGTGCGTGCGTCCATTTTGCGAGCTGCGCTCATATCAAAGGGCAGGGCATCATACACGTCAGGAATGTTAATCACTTCGCCAGAATTTGCAGAGTGGGCAACAATAGCTGTTTCGTTTGGTTTGCCATCAATAAAAAGATCTATATTAGGAAAATCTACAGGGCTCCCTAAAGTGCCACCTAAATAAAGATTTAATGACTTATTTATTACCGTTTCAAACTTGAGTTGTTTGTTTGGGGTAATAGAGTAAATGCTGCCAGCATCAGAATTTGCTATCGACATCACAACTTGCAGTATTTCATCAAGTAACTTAGACGAGTTTTTTTCTGTTGTTAGCCTAATACTAATATCGATAAAATGCTGAAGGTTTGTTTTGTCTTTAATGTGCTGTCGCATATGTTTACTACTTTTTAGTATGTTTGAAGGCACCATTCCAATCCTTAGCTAGTGTTTGCAAATCAGTGCCCTTAATACGTTCGATAAAAATGGTATAAACGTCAGAGCTAAATACGGTCGTGCTGTGTAGTTCTTTAAATAAGCTAAGCGCTTGTGGCCAGTTTTTATTATAAAAAAGCGTCATGGCCTGCTGTGATTTTTTAACTTCATTTAACTGTTCTTCATCGAGCTTATCTGTAAAATTTATAGGCTCAAACAACTGTATAGCCGTTGTTTTTCCGACAACTTGTACTTTATCTATTAAACGAAATGAAATATGAGGGCATTCGTTCATCGTTTCTTCTGTAACAAGAATAGCTACGCCATAAAATTTGGTCAAGCTTTCTACTCTAGCACCTAAATTAACAGTATCACCAAGAACTGTATAGGCTTTACGGTAAACCGAACCCATATCACCTACATTCATATCGCCAGTACTTAAACCGATACCAATTTTTATTGCAGGCTGATTGTTTTCTGCAAATAACTGATTTACTTGCGTTAACCCGTTAATCATACCCATAGCGGCTTCAACACCATGGCGAGCGTGGTTTTCATCTATTAGTGGAGCATTCCAAAATGCCATCACCATATCGCCTACGTACTTATCAATAGTTCCGTTATGATCAAATATGATTTTGGTAATAGCCGTAAGATATTCGTTTAAGTATTCACTTAACTGATGGGGCGACATACTTTCTGATACTGAAGTGAAACTACGAATGTCGGCAAACAACACCGTCATATTTTTTCGCTCACTTTTTTGAGATAAACTTTTACCCTGTAATATCATCTGATTTATACGCTCAGGAGGCATATATTGGTCAAACATAGATTTTATTTTTCGGCTATGTTTCATTTCAGCGATAGAACCAACAATGATGTAATAACCCGCTAATATAATGATGAGTAAAAGAGGCATTAATAAAGGTAAACTAATTTTTTGCACTGACCATAAATAAACGTTTAAAAATATAACGACACTTGTGACTGTAAGAGACAAAACAATAATAAAACGTGCGCTCTTACCGTGGCTAAAAAACGACAGTACGCTACCCGTTAATGTAATGATGAGTAAGCTTGCTCCCAGTGACCAATTAGGTTTAGATGGCAGTAGCTCTGGGTGCATTAATCCTTCAAATATATTGGCATGAACCTCCACACCAGGGTATTGCAAACCAACAGGTGTTGATCTTAAATCAGCGAGTCCAATTGCCGATGTGCCAATAAAGGCTACTGTGCCTTCTAATTCCTCTAAACCAATTTTTTTGGTCAAAATATCGGTAGCCGAATAATAAGGGAAGCTATGCGCACGCCCTTTGTAAGGAATTAATATTTGCCCATATTCATCAGTTTGAATCCACTTATCTTGAAACTTTATACCTTCGAATAATGTTATACCATCTAATATATTGGAACGGGTTTCTATGTTTTCAGCAAGAGTATAAAGTCGAGCAACTTCAAGTGCTAAAGAAGGGTAGAGCTTATTGCCAACTCGATTTATAAGAGCTGCTTTACGTATAAAACCATCTTCATCGCTATGTGCATTGATAAAACCGGTACCCGTTGTAGCATTTTGTAACTGAGGGATATTTACAATAGCACCAGGAAACTGGTTTATCTGTGAATTAGTATGATCCGCATTTGCCCACACAACACTGCTTTTAGCTGGCAGGTTTTGATTAGTGAGTTGTTCATCAATTAATAAAAAACCAAGAACAGTATCATTTTTAGATAATGCGCTTGCTAGTTTTGTGTCTGCATCGACTTGTTTAGTAATTTCAGCAAAGGGGATGGTGTACTTTTTTGATAAATCAGGAATTTCAGACATAATTTTTGTAACAGGGTTTTCTTCCTGTTCAGAAAAAAATATATCGAATGCAATAACAATAACACCTGCATCAGTAAGCTTTGTAACAAGGTCGGCTACTTTTGAGCGACTCCAAGGAAAGCGTCCTTGTTCTTGCATGCTCTTTTCATCGATATCAATTATTACAACGGTTTCATCAATACGCCTAGGCGTCTCTGAAAGTGTTAGTAACAACCGAGAGTCGTATATTATACCTTCTACGCGGTTCACTAACTTTGCAAGCGACCCAGTTGAAAATAGCTCTATTGATGCAATTAATAATGTAATAACAGCGCCAATGAAAAAGTGCTTTGAAGTAATTGGTTTTAAGGAGCTAATGAGTAACGCTCCTTGATAGACTAAAAATCAAAAACTCGTCCTTCTCGGCCGCACTCTATTTTTACCTGTTGAGCGTACTGCGTGTGTAAATATTTTTCTATAGCCAATAACTGTTCATCGGTTCTTGATGGATCGTGGCTAATAATAACCACATTTTTAATACTCGCTTTTATAGCAAGCTCAGCCACCTGATCTATGGTGCTATGCCCCCAACCATGTTTAAGAGGCAAGTCTGCATCTATAAATTGAGCATCATGAATTAGTAAATCAGCGCCTTCAATAAAGTTGACCCATTCGCTAATACTTGTGTTTGCTTTTTCTGGCGGATTTAGCTCATTATCGGTAACGTAAGCCACCTTTTTTTCATCTGCTTTAATACAATAAGCAGTACCACCACCAGGGTGATTTAGTGGAGCAGTCGAAACCAAAAAACCATTAAGTGTAAATTGCTTTTGAGACGATAAATCAGTATTAAGCGTAATGCTGGCAGGTAAATCTTGATAACACACCGGAAAGTACGAACCACTCATTTGCTTTAATATGGCATCTTGGCTTTTTTTATCATCAACGTTACCCACAGTAATAGTTATATCGCGGTTAGGTTGGTAAATAGGTTTAAAAAAAGGAAACCCTTGAATATGATCCCAATGATTATGTGTTAGCAAAATATTGATAGGACTTTGTGTTTCTAGTAAACGTGTACCGAGCTCTACAATACCGGTACCAGAGTCTAAAATAAGATCTTTACCGTTACTTTGTTCGATGTACACACATGAGGTATTTCCCCCAAAAATGTATGTATTACTTCCTGCTGAAGCCATTGAGCCTCTAACACCAAAAAATTCAACTTTCATAATTTAAGGCTAAGCTCCATCTTCTACAAAATTGAATTTAGAAATACTAACATTGTTAGAGTTAGTGTCATTACAGGTGCTGCTTACAACAACTTGGGTATCATTTTGTAAGATGATTGAAGTAAATATATGTGTACTGATACATTGGCTTGCTTCGTAAAATCCGGCACCACTGGGTCCAAACGTATTGTCTAAAGTACCGTCAGTTAAGATACGCGCTAACATTCCTTTATTGTTAGCCTTGCCGGCTAAAATAAGTCGGTTGCTACTATCGATCGCTGCACCACTTAGCTCAGTGTTACCGCTTGACGCCAAAGTATATTCACCGACACCATTTACGGCAAAGCTAGTATCAAGCGCACCCGTAACGAGCAACCTAATAACATTGGCTTTATTTGGCGAATCAATAAGGTTTGCTATTAAATATAGCTTACCCGTTGTGTCAGTCAAAATCTGCGCTATTTTATTGTCGGTATCTGTGGTTCGTTCACCTACATATTTAAAGACTTCAGTACCGTTTGAGCTTAACTTCAATGCGATTAGCTTTGAAGTGCCACTTAATAGTGCCTTACCACCAATGAAAATATCTGCATTGTCGGTATGTACACGGTTATAGTACTCAAAAGCTGAGCCTATGATACTTCCGCCAGTGCCAAAGTTAGGCTCAAGGGTACCTTCTGGCGTCAACATTATAACGATTGTGCTAGGAGTGCCACTTATTACGATTGACCCAACGGTAATAATGTTACCGCTATTATCAAGTGCAATACCTATCAGGTTTACCAATTCTGCGCCACTGACAGAGGTTGTGTATACACCGTCTGTTGCAAATGAAGTGTCTAAATTACCAGACTGATCAACTTTAGCTACAAAGCCCGCTTCACCATTTTCACTATTTTTAGAGCCTGTAATAACTAAATTGCCGTCGCTTTGCTCGGTTAAAGCGACGCGCGACTTACTCAAATCTATGGCAATTTCTTTATGGCCACTTTCGCTAAAGCTAGTATCGATATCACCCGCACTCGTAAAGCGTGTTAGTACTAACTTAGTAATTGAGTCCGATTTAGCCGTTGATGCAAGAATATACTTACCGGCATGAGGGTCATTGCTAAGTTGTAAAACGTGCATTGATTCGTCGTTTGTCGCATCTACTAAATTATTAAGGGTAAAGTAACCATTCGTTTCAAAGTTACTAAATAATGTGGCTTGACTGTCTATTGCTGCAATAAACGGTTTTGTATTTGAATTATCATTAACACCAGCTACCCAAAGAGTGTCATTAGAGTCGATAGCTAAAGTGTTGGCAAATTGCTTACCACTTATACCATCAATTATATTAATGCCGGAGGTGCCATAGGCACTATCTAAAGTACCTTCATTATTAATCCGTGCTGAAAATAATTTTTCTGAGGCTGATACGCCAGTCGTCCCCGACAAACTAATGCCATTGTTACTAGGCTCGTGTTTAATACCTGTAATTTTAGCGCCGCCATTACCATTTCCACCATTACCATCAATATCATAAATTGCTATACCAGCATCACCAAAACTCGTTATAAGAGTACCCGTTTTATCAATAGCCAAAACCACGGCTTCTTTTTCACCACTGTTACGAGTTATGTAACCACCTGCAAAAGCAGTAAATTCAGAATCAACAACTCCGCCTACAGCAAAAAGTTCGTCGTCTTTATCATTATCAGATATATCAATTGTTAGTGCTGCGCCACCATTGAAGTTATTGTCATTATCGCCATCAGATTTTAAATAACGAAGTAGAGAGTCTTTTGTTCCCTCTGCATTGGTAACACTCCCAACCACTAAGTAATCGGAATCATCAAAGTTCTTAATTGCAAAGCCTTCATCATCTCGATTAGCGCCGCTAACATCGACAATAGCTGGAGTAGAGTTCTCAAAATCTAGATCTGATTTTTTATAATGTATCCATAAACTATCGTTTTGAGTGCCATCAAAGCGTTTACCTACAGCCAGTATCTTATCGTCATCAATTTCAAGGTCATTAATAACAAGAGTACTCGCTTGTGAAGTACAGCGAACTCCTGAATCATTCTCACCAGAGTCAGTACTTACAACGCCAGCAGTATTCATTTCCAATAAGCAGGCTTCAGTATTTGTGCCGTCAAAACTAGAATAAGCAATAAAGAGATCTGTACCGTCAGAAATAATAGCTGTGGCTTCTTCATCATCATCTAAATCTAATATTTTTATTCCATTACTATTAAAAGCATTATTTGTTATGCCAGCGTTGGTGTAAGACACAACAATAATATCTTTATCGTCGCCATCAACAAAACCAACAAAATAAAGGTTGCCATTAAGCTCAATACTGTCTTTAAACTCACCTCCAGAAAAAATGTTTGAAAGATCAAGCTCACCTGTAATCGGGCGGCCAAATGTCACATCTTCAGTTGGAATAAGAAGCTCAATTTCATCAGTAATATTAACGGTTATGTTAACGTTTGAACTTTCATTAGGTGTGCCATCATCAGTTATAGTGACATTTAAGATATATTGATTAGTTGTTTCAAAATCAAATGGGCTTTCACCTGCGGTTGATAAAACACCAGAGCTACTATTAATTTTAAATAAAGCAGTGTTACCGCCAGTTAAACTATAAGTTAAAGTCTGGTTCTCAATATCTGACGCGCTAACAGTCCCTATGATGTCGCCATCGGTAGCATTTTCATTAATACTAAAACTTTGAACCGATGCTACAGGTGCATCGTTAACACCAGTTACGGTAATGGCCACTGTGGCTGTATTGGTTCCGCCATTATTATCACTAATCGTATAAGTTATCGTGGCAAGTCCATTGGTATTGGCTTCAGGCGTATATTGAATTTGATTGCCAACTACTGAGACCGAGCCAATATCAGCTGAGGCTGAAGAGATTACCAAGCTGTCTCCATCAGAGTCAGTATCATTTGCTAATACGTTTATCAGTATTGGTGCTGCATCTTCAGCCATGGTCGCGGTATCGTTATTGGCAACAGGCGCATCATTCACGGCAGTTATCGTAATAGCTAGCGTGGCAGTATTCGTTCCACCATTATTATCACTAACAGTATAGGTAACTGTTGCTAAGCCGTTGCTATCGGCTGCTGGTGTGTATTGAATTTGATTGCCAACTACTGAGACTGAGCCAATATCAGCTGATGCTGCACTGATCGCCAGGCTGTCGCCATCTACATCTGAGTCATTTTCTAATACGTTTATCAGTATTGGCGCTGCATTTTCAGCCATAGTAGCGGTATCGTTATTGGCAACAGGTACATCATTCACGGCAGTTATCGTAATAGCGACCGTGGCAGTATTTGTTCCACCATTATTATCACTAACGGTATAAGTAACTGTTGCTAAGCCATTGCTATCAGCTGCCGGTGTGTATTGAATTTGATTACCAACTACTGAGGCTGAGCCAATATCAGCTGAGACTGCACTGATCACCAGGCTGTCGCCGTCTTCATCTGAGTCATTGGCTAATACGTTTATCAGTATTGGCGCTGCATCTTCAGCCATAGTAGCAGTATCGTTATTGGCAACAGGTGTATCGTTCACTGCAGTTATAGTAATAGTGACCGTGGTATTACCTGTTCCGCCATTATTATCACTAACGGTATAAGTAACTGTTGCTAAGCCATTGCTGTCGGCCTCCGGTGTATATTGAATTTGATTGCCAACTACTGAGACCGAGCCAATATCAGCTGAGGTTGCACTAATTGTGAGGCTGTCGCCATCTACATCTGAGTCATTGGCTAATACGTTTATTAGTATTGGCGCTGCATCTTCAGCCATGGTAGCTGAATCGGCGTTTGCTATTGGAGCATCGTTTACGGAGGTAATAGTGATAGTTAACGTTGTTGTACTGGCACCACCGCTGCTATCGCTTACAGTATAAGTAACTGTTGCTACGCCGTTGTCGTTGGCTGCCGGTGTATATTGAATTTGATTGCCAACCACTGCGACTGAACCAGTATTTGCCGAGGCAGCACTGATAGTGAGGCTATCACCATCCACGTCAGAGTCATTTGCCAATACGTTTATTAGTATTGGCGCTGCATCTTCATCTACTGTCGCTGAGTCTGCGTTTGCAATAGGAGTATCGTTTACGGGAGCAATAATTATTGATAAGTTTGTAGTTGCAGTACCGCCGTTCCCATCACTTATTGTGTAGTTAATAATTGCTGTTCCATTTGTATTAGCAGCAGGCGTGTATTGGATTTTATTATCAACAACAGATGCAGAACCTATATCTGCAGTAGCAGCTGTTATTGTAAGAGTATCGCCATCAATGTCGGAGTCGTTAGCTAGTACGTTAACTAATAACGCAGGAGCATCTTCGTTCATCGTTGCTGAATCAGTAGTTGCAGTAGGGGCATCATTAACGGGTGTCACGGTAATCGTCACACTTGCTGTTCTGTCGTTTATACCTTCATTACCAGTACTATAGCCATCCGTAATGGTGTAAGTTAGTACTATCTCACCTGAAAAGTTTGCTGGTGGAGTAAACTGTATTTTTCCGGCGACAATAGTCGCTTCTCCAGCAATATCTTCTATGTTCGAAATACTAATCGTATCGCCATCTGCATCAGTGTCGTTAGCTAGCACGTCTAATAAAGATGCAGAGCTGTCTTCGTCTAACGTAAATTGATCGTTATTGGCTTCTGGAAAAGTATTAACGCCGCTTTCACTTAATGTTACTTGAGCTGTTGCAGTTAAGCCTTGCTCATTTGAAATTGAATAAGTAAAGCTATCTACACCAATAAAACCTAAGTCTGGCTGGTAGGTAAATGAGCCATCAACTTTTAATGTAAGCTCGCCATTTTGAGTTGCATTGATTGCCGTGGTGTTAACTGATAAATCGCCAGCCTCAATATTAAAATCGTTAATTAATAAGCCATTTTGTACTGTTACTTCAAATAGTTTATTTTTGCTAAATTGATAGGCATCATTTTGTGCGACAGGGCTATCGGGTTCGCTGTTTATTACTAAAGTTACTGTGGCTGTAGAGGTTGCACCTAATGAGTCTATAGCTTGATATCGAAATTGATCAACACCATTAAAATTAGCATCCGGCACATAACTAAAGCTGCCATCAATTGCTAATAATAGTTGGCCATGTGTTGGTGCCACAATAAATGTTTCATCAACTGAAAAACTGTCATTATTTGGGTCAGTATCGTTACTAAGCACACCATTGGCTGCTGTAACCACAAGTGTTTCATCTTCGCTTAAACTATAGCTATCATTTTTTGTTACAGGGGCTACGTTAGTGTTTGAGCTTACAATAGTTACATTTGCAATAGCCTGAGCACCTTGTGCATCAACAACTCTATACTGAAAGCTGTCTTGGCCTTGCATGTTCTGCTCGCCTTGGTATTCAAAGCTACCATTATCAAAAAGGGTTAATTGTCCTCTTGTCGGTTCGCTAACAGGCGTTGTATCAACAGTTAAGTTATCTAAATCAATATCGCTATCGTTAATAAGTAAGCCAGGCGATAGGACAACTAAGGTTCCATTGTTTGTAATGTTATAAGTATTATCAAGCGCAATAGGGGCGTCGTTAACAGCTAAAATGGTTATCTCTACAACTGCGGTATCTGTCATACCTAGCTCGTTAGCAACTTGATAGCTAAAGGCATCTTCACCATTAAAGTTTGCAATAGGGATATAAGTAAAATCCCCATTTTCATTTATATCAATGGTGCCATGCTGCGGTAGAATTAATGCATCTGCATTTACACGCAAATCGCCACTGTATTGATTCGTATCATTTGTTAGAACGTTGCCTTGCAGAGTTTGATCTTCATTTATCTGAAACTGATCGGCATTAGCTTCTGGTGCAAATGCAAGCTCTCCACCCACTGGTGCTATGTTTATTATATTAGCAAAGCCACTTTCACCACTGCCATCAATACCGGTAATAAGTACTTGATAACTTTTATCTGTAAGTGACTCGGTAATGCTTAATGCAGTATCTTGAATACTTAAAAATTGTTGCCCGTTTTCTAATTCATTAATATTAGTAGATGAAACTCCAGCTTGAGTTGCAATATAAACGTTATAACGATTAAGTTCGGGGTTAGCTTGCCACGAAAGATTTATATTATCTTCGTCTCGCTGAGCTGTAACACCTTCAATTTGATATGGTTGCCAGTTAAAAGTAATTGCATCAGCAAGGACTTGATTATTTAAAGTGTCAGTTATCCATATTTCTAGGCGTATCTCTCCTGGAGTTACACCATAAAGTGCAGGGCTGAGGCCTATAATTGATTTTTCGTAGTCAAAACCACAATCAGAAGAACACAGTGATATGCTTTTATTAACACTAGGGAGCACTAAATTAACTTCAGCAATGCCATCAGTATCCGAAGCTTCAAGTAAAAAAGAAACGTTGCCTTGCACAGTTTCGTTTGTTTGTGAAAAAACAATATTAGCGCGTGTATTAGCTATGCTTGATCCAACTACTCCTCTACTTGAAGTGACAGCACCTAAAACTTTTGTATTCTTGGTTTGATTGCTCGCTATAACACCAGCCAAATTTATATAGCTAGTCACCGTTGGCGGTACTACTTCAGCCGTAGGTGATTGTATTGTCTCTTGAGCAGGGCTTTCTTCTGAGCCTCCACAGGCACTTAACAAAAACACCATAGAACCAAGCAAAAATATATTTTTTGCTGTCATTTTAAATACTCCATAATAAAAGCTTTGTATCCAATGTGTTTATGGTTCTAATTTAAAAGAACCGCTAGCATTTACATCAGGATTATTTATTTCGTTAAGATTAAAGTTGCCAGTAATATTGTCTAAGTCATTCAAAAATATTGCATCAACATCGCCCTCGGCTTTATTGTTGCCATGGGATGCAAATGTAACGGCTAAGTCAAGTTCGCTTAAATTTATTAAACCGCTGTAAGCCGCATACCAATTTCCGCCCGCGTCATTAAAACTAATTTCGCCATCAGGTACCGTGCCATTATCAAAATCAACAGCCATAGTCATAGCAAAGTCAGTAACAGCACCCACACTCGAATTTACATTAAAGCTTGATGCTTCATAGTTAAATACACCTTGGCGCTGAGCTATTTGATCGACTAAAGATGCGCTACTAACTGTTTGAAATTGTTGTTCAGAATATATATCCATAGTATCTGTATCTGCTTCAAAAGCATTTACTTCAACTTCAGTTACAGATGCTTGTTCAGTCTCTTCTTCGTTGTCATCTTTAGGGTCGATCGTTACTATATTTTGATCAAACACACGTGCCGCACGCGTCGTTTTTAATACTTCACCAGAGGCTGTAATTTGTGCAAACGAAAATGCCTCGTTATCACCCAAAGAAACCACACTATTATTTTCGAGTGTTAGATCTATTGCGCCATCCCATACAGCTAAAAACACATTGCCTTCAACGAGCTGAACTTCAAAATGTGTTCCACGTATACCAATAGAGCCAACGGGGGTTTTTACACTATAAGAGCCGCCATTTTTTTTAATCACACCCGAAATAGAGCGTAAGCCACCTTTAAGTAACTCAATAGAAGCAGAACCTTGTTGGGTATTATCATCAAATTCGTAGTTAGCAATATTTAATTCTGAATTTTCTTTTAAAGCGATTAAACCACCATCCGACATTGAAAATTGCGCTTTGCTTTTCTCTCCAGTCGTAATGCGATCTACACCAAAAACGGTATCTCTGCGCTGCAACTGCCGTTGTTGTTCAGAGCTTCCATCAACCGCTAGTACAGAGCCTCGCGCTAAAATAGTTTTACCAGCGGGATCATTTGCTTGTGTATAAAAACTTACACAAAGTAAAGTGGTAATTACAGGGAGTAAATGTTTCATAAATACCTTAAATTAAAATGAGTAAGAAGCGCTTAAATTGATATCTAAACGGTCATATTCGAATAAAGAAATATTACTGGATTTATCTTGATAGTTGGCAGCCAACTGTATTGCTAAATCACGATTAACTAAGTAGCGAACAGAAGTTGAGAACATAAAGAGGTTATCGGCACGTTCTTGTAAAAATAAAGGGTGATCATCTTTATAATTAATCCATTGGTATCCAGCAAGAGATAACAACTGCCAATGTTGAGCTAGTTGAGTGTTCACTTGGTAGTAAAAACTCGTAATATTACGGCTATTAAATTCACCTTCAGTAATATCGGCTTCTTCATTTTTAGCGTTAATGCTTAAGCTTTGAAACCAATTTCGAGTTGCGTAGCTAGCACCCGCATTTATCGCATAAAATGAGTTATCGAGCTTTTCATCAAATCTATTGTTTAAAACACCCGCAGTCGCAGAGCTAAATAAATTAACTTGTTTATTCAGCTTATAACTAGCTCCGGCCGTTAAAGCTGATTCAGTACGATAAAGATCGCCATCAAGCATTAATGGAGTCGTCGATACTTGTGCAAACCAACTTATGTCATTTTGTTTATATTGATAGGCAGCATTAATATGCGCATTTATACGATCGTATTGGCTGAGTTCTGCAAACTTGTACCACCCGGTATTAACACTCAAAGTTATTAAACTTTTTTGATCTATAGGGTGAGAGTACTTTCCTCTGTAATTTAGACGCGCATAGTTGTCTTGCGTACTTTTACTTTCTGGCGATAACAAAAACTCACCAATATTAGGAATTATAATCGTATTTTCTGCCGTACCCGCATTTACGTTGCCATCAACGCCAAGGGCAAGCTCAATATTTTGCTTATAAGAACGCCCCGCTTCTTGCTTTTTAAGTGTGGTTGTATCAAGTAACGACTGTGCTGAAGACTTTATGTTATTAGGTGTGTTAGGTGAGTTAATCAGTATTAAAGCTTGAGTATCGGCAGCAGGTAAATTATTAACGGTTAAATAAGCACGAACTAAGTACAAGCGAGCTTCATACCATCTAGGGTTGTTTTCAACCACGCGTTCAAAGGCAAATACAGCTGGCGCCGCATTTCCTGTTTTAAGCGCAGAGACCCCTAGTAAAAAATCGTATACGGGTTCACCCAGGTACTGGTATTCACTATTACTTTTTTGATAAGCCTGAGTATATTTTTTTTCAGAAACTAATTTTTGAAGTTCAATCAGTAGCTTATTATATTCATCATTGCTTTGAGCCAATGAGTTAAAGCTCATTACAGCTAAACAACTACACAGTAAATTTCTTAAAACCTGTTTAATCATGCTTAATTTTATATCCCAGTAGAAGTTTGATGTTTTGTATAAAAAGAGATGTATGTACTAGAAATTTAGCACTTTTTGTACTTAAGTACAGCCAATGTAATCACATTGGTTAAATAAATGTTATTTAATTTAGGCTAAACAATTGTTTAATAAATCTTCAAATTAAACTTATTAAAACAGAAGAGGTTGCTGATAAACTGCTTTAGCTTAAAATAGTAATTAATTTGGATAACAAAGGTTAAATATGCTGTATAGGATATAAAAAGATAATTTAGGGAGATTATTAAAATATAAATAAAGGGTATTACTAGGAGAAAAAGTGGGGCGATTGACGGGGCTTGAACCCGCGACAACCGGAATCACAATCCGGGGCTCTACCAACTGAGCTACAACCGCCACTACACACACCTTGTTTGGTGTGGCGCGCATAATACATAAAATAATAAATGTTGTGAAGCCTAAAAGTGAAATAAATTAAAATAATTTATTTCAGGCAAATATAATTAGTATTTGGTCGTTAATAACTTTCCAAAGTAGGCTTCATTTTATCGCATAATTGCCTCTAAAAAATCGAATGTACTTACATTTAATAGTATTAATTCATTATTCTATGAGAATAAATTGTAAATTAATGTATAATAATGCTCGGAAAACGCTTAATAAAAAACATTTGGAGTAAATATGGATTCAGTACTTAATTGGCTTAACGATAACTCAGGCCTAATCTTACACTACGGTATACAAGCTGTTGTTGCGCTTGTTATCTTTTTACTTGGTAGTCGTATCGCTAAGTTTTGTTCTAACTTAACTGAAAAAGGTTTTGCTAAAAAGAAAGTAGATAAAGCTGTAGGGTCGTTTGTTTCAAGCATTGTGTACACACTTGTATTTGCTGTTACTATTTTAATGGCACTTTCGCAAATTGGTATTGAAACAACTTCGTTCATTGCTATTTTAGGTGCTGCAGGCTTAGCTGTTGGCTTAGCATTACAAGGTTCATTATCTAACTTCGCATCAGGCGTACTTATTATTTTACTTCGCCCATTCAAGTCTGGTGACTTTGTTGAAGCAGGTAATAAAATGGGTACTGTTAAGAAAATCGAAATATTCTCAACTGAACTACGTACTCCAGATAATAAAGTAATCATCGTACCAAACTCTCAAATAATGTCAGGCGCTATTACTAACTTCTCGCGTGAGTCTACTCGCCGTATCGATTTAGTTATTGGTGTTAGTTACGATGCTGATTTACGTCAAGCAAAAGAAGTATTAAAATCTGTGTTAGATGCAGAAACACGCATACTTAAAGACCCAGCTTATACAGTAGCTGTATCTGAGCTAGGTGATTCTAGCGTAAACTTTGTTGTTCGCCCTTGGGTTAACGCTGCTGATTACTGGCCTACTTACTGGTCATTAATGGAAAATATTAAAATTGCATTAGATGATGCAAATATTGCAATCCCATTTCCACAAATGGATGTTCATTTACACAAGCAAGACTAATTTTAAATAGTTATTTAATTAAAGTTATCTTTAATTGTTGTAGTGATAAAGCGGCTATTAGAAATAAAATTTCATGCAGTATTTGCTGCATGAAATTTTTTACATTATTACTTAGCTGTTTTGCTTGCTCTAACAAGTAACGCTTTAATAAAATAGATATACATTTATACAAAGGTTATTTTTTAATGAAATTAAAGCTTTTATCAGTTTTAGTTGCAGCATCTGCTGCAACAAATGCATTCGCTGCAGACGCAGATCAAAAAACGTGGGAAGTTACCAGTGAACTTGGTGCTATTATCACAAGTGGTAATACAGAAACGACCACACTCAAAGGTGGTATTAAAGTACAGCACAACCTTGAAAACTGGAACAACGAATACAAACTAGACGGCATCTATAAAGAAGATGAAGTTGAAGATGCTAATGGCGACAAAAATAAGCAGCGCACTAATGAAAAGTACTCGATTTCAGCGCAAGGTAATTACAAATTAAATGAAGATCATTCTCATCTATTCATTTATGGTTCACACGTTTCAGATTATTTTGGAGCATATAGAAGTGAGTCAGTAATTTCTGCAGGTTACGGTTTACGTTTATTAAACGAAAAAACCATGTGGTTAAGTGCCGAAGTTGGTCCTGGTTATAAATATTTTGAATACCCAGATGACAGCACTGAAATAGATGATAACGGTAACTCTCTTGCTGGTGAGTTTGAAGGCGAAGTAATTGCCTTAGGTAAATTAGATTACAACTGGCAAATTTCTGAGAGTGCACGTTTTACTCAATTAGTTGCTGTAGAGTACGGTGATACAAACACTAAAACTCGTTCAGAAACTGCATTACTTGCAAAAATAAACGGCTCATTACAAATGAAAGTCGCTTTTAATGTCACTAACAACTCAGATGTTGCTGACGACAAAGAAAGCACTGACACAGAAACATCATTTACTCTTGTTTACAGTTTTTAACCGATGTAACTAAGTTAATGACACTAAAGTGACAAAAGGGACGAAAGTCCCTTTTTTATTTGCTCAAAATTAATGTATTATAGCCACCAATTTTGGTTGTAGACCTAGGGATATACCTACTCGTGAAAGTTTTTACACAATTTATTAGTGCTTTTATTCTACTTTGTAGTTTTAGTACTTTGGCTTTTACGCCAACAGCATCTCAAATTGAGCAATTTAAAAAGCTGCCAAAAGCTCAGCAAGAAGCCCTAGCAAAACAGTATGGTGTTGATGTTTCAACAATCACCGGGACAAACCAATCCAATAATCAAAATAATACAGAGCAACAAAACAGTATTGGCGAGCGCGCAGAGCCAGAAAAAGAAAAGCTAACAGATGAAGAACGCTTCAAACCAAAAGCAGACGAATTAAAACCATATGGTTATGAGTTGTTTGCAGGTGAGCCCACTACATTTATGCCAAGCGAAAATGCCGCAGTACCCGATACTTATATTGTAGGCCCCGGCGATCAATTAAAAATTAACTTTTATGGTAAAGAAAGTGACAGTTTTGAAGTCATAGTTGACCGTGAAGGACGTATTAGTATTCCTGACCTGAGCCCTGTAGAAGTGGCTGGTTTAACCTTTGCTGAAATTAAAGAACTAATAAAAGTAAAAGTAGAGCAGGAAGTTATTGGTGTAAAAGCCTTTATATCGCTTGGTCAACTTCGTAGCATGCGTATTTTAGTGCTAGGAGAAGCGTATAAGCCGGGTAGCTACAGTGTTTCTTCATTAACAACTGTTTCGCACGCATTATTTGTAAGTGGTGGTGTGTCTGACATTGCCTCTCTTCGTAATATTCAAGTTAAACGCGCAGGCAACGTAGTTGCAAATTTTGACCTTTACGACTTACTTATTAATGGTGATAGCAGTAACGATATCGTATTAAAGCCGGGCGATGCTGTATTTATTCCATCAGTTGGCGCTCAAGTAAGAGTTGAAGGTGCGGTTAAACGCCCAGCTATCTTTGAACTTAAAATAGGTGAGTCTGCTAAGCAGTTATTAGCAATGGCCGGAGGCCTTAAACCAAATGCATATGCCAAAAGCGCAATTGTAGAGCGCTTTAACTTCGATCGTAAAGAAGTACTCTCGGTAGACTTTTCAAAACCACAAATTAACTATATTCCACAAGATGGCGACCGTATTCGCTTTAATTCAGTTAGCTCGCAATATCAAAATTCAGTTAGCTTAATTGGTGCAGTAGCGCGCCCAGGTAATTATCAGTGGCACCAAGGCAAGCGCATTTCAGATGTACTTAAATCAGTACGTGGTGATTTATTACCGCAAGCCGATTTAAGCTACGGACTCGTAATCCGCGAAATAAACATAAACGGCGATATAGAAGCACACCAATTCGACGTTGCTCAAGCGATTATTAAAAATCCTGAAAATAACTTACAACTTCAAGCTAATGACAAAATTGTTGTATTTAGCCGTTTTGAAGAAAAAGAAGCCGAGCTGTCTGCACTAGCAAATATGGCCCTTAGTCAAGAGCAACAAGAGCAGCAACTAAAAGCAGAGCAGTGGCATAAGTTTGAGCAAAAAGAGTTCGAAAAATACATTGGCGTTAATCAAGAAGACGAAGAACTTGTTCTTGAAGACAATAAAATACTCACTATTGCTGAAATTTCTAAGCGCAAAGCAAAAGAAGAAGAAGACCAAGAACTCAAACCTGAAGATTACGCGTTATTTAGCCGCCATAATTTATTAGCGCCAATTATTGCTAAATTTAAGCAGCAAGCATCAGTGCAGCAAGCAATGCAATTAGTTGAGATTAGCGGAAACGTTACTTTCCCTGGTATTTATCCACTAATGATTGGTGGTGAGGTAAGTGATTTAATAACAGCAGCAGGTGGCTTGCTGGAGTCTGCATACATAAAACAAGCTGAAATTACGCGAATAGTAGCGAGTGATGGTTCTAAAATAGAACACTTACGATTTGATCTTGAAAGCGCCATGAAGGGCGATCTTCAAAGTAATATTACATTACAAAGTAAAGACAGCATCAACGTTTTTGCTATTCCAAATTGGCAAGAAAATGTAAAAGTAGAATTAAAAGGTGAGCTTAAATTTCCGGGTACTTACACGATACGCCGAGGTGAAACGCTAACTGAATTACTTGAACGCGCGGGTGGTTTTTCAAAATTTGCAGAGCAAAAAGCAGCTGTATTTACCCGTACGTCGATTAAAGAGCAAGAGGAAAAGCAGTTAGCACGTTTATCTACAGAGCTTCGCCGTGATATAGCTTCTAAGAGCTTCCAAAACTCTGTAAGCAGTAGCACACTTTCATATGAAGAAATGAACAAGCTGTTAAACGACCTCGCGAGTGTTGAAGCCGTAGGACGTTTAGTAATTGATTTACCTTTAATTGTAAATAACCAACAAAACTTAGTATTACAAGATGGTGATACACTTTATGTACCAAGCAAGCGTGATTCAATTAGTGTAATTGGTGAAGTTAATTACTCAACATCGCACCTATACAAAACTGGGGTGAGTGTTGATGATTATCTTGCTTTGAGTGGTGGCCTTAAAGAGCGTGCAGCTGAAGACAGGATTTACATTATTAAAGCCAATGGTTCAGTGAAAATACCAAACACAGGTGGCTGGTTTGCAGCAAATAATGCTGATCAGTTAGAGCCAGGTGATACAATAGTGATACCAATGGATGCAGGACATATGGATAAGCTAACGCTTTGGAGTACTGCAACGCAGATTCTTTATCAGCTTGGTGTAGCAGTTGCAGCGATTGGTAGTCTTTAGTGGAATTCAGGCTTCCATTTATTAGATAAACTTTAAGAATAAATAGTTTGAGCTGTTTTTAGAATTATGATCAGCGAATAGCTAATTTTATGAGATTGATATGGAAAATGACTTAAATAATTATATGCAGAAAAATGAGCGAGGACACGCTTATCAAAATGCTGATGAACAGATTGATTTACGAGAGCTATTCAGTGCGATCTGGCAAGGGAAGTGGATTATTATTATTATCACTTTCCTATTTACTGTCGTATCGGTATTTTATGCAATCAATCAACCAAATATTTATAAATCTGAAGCTCTACTGGCTCCTGCAGAGCAAGAGAAAAATGGCGGTTTAGGTGGGCTGGCTGGTCAATTTGGTGGATTAGCTAGCTTAGCTGGAGTTAATTTAGGTGGCATATCAAGTAATAAAAGTGAACTGGCTATCGAAATATTAAAATCTCGTCAGTTTACTAGTGAATTTATTAAAAAACATAATTTATTGCCTTATTTACTCGCTGTAGATTCATGGGAGTTAGAAAGTAATACGTTAAATTTTAATACTGAAATTTATAACCCTGATACGAATACATGGGTACGTGATGTAAAAGCACCAAAAAAACCAGAGCCCTCAATGCAAGAAGCTTATAAAGAGTTTAGGGAAATCATCACATTAAATACAGATAAAGAGACAGGTATGCTAAGACTCTCAATACAGCATAAGTCACCGGTCATTGCTCAGCAATGGGTAAATTGGTTAATAAATGATATTAATTCGGAGATGAAAAAGCGTGATGTTGCTGAGGCAAATAAAAGCACTGAATTTTTAACGAAACAATTAGAAAAAACAAAAATAGTCGATATACGTGCAATGTTATTTAAACTAATTGAAGAGCAAACGAAAACTATTATGTTTGCAAATGTTCGTGACGAATATGTATTTAAAACTATAGATCCAGCATTAGTGCCAGAAGAAAAGTCAGGGCCTAAACGAGCCTTAATTTGTATCTTAGGCATGTTTTTGGGTGGCATACTGTCTATAGTATTTACACTATTAATATACTTTTCTAGAAGAAAGTTAACATAGTGCCTCTGAATTTATACATGTAATTAATTGCATGTCTGAAAAGTAAATTTTAAATAACATACATGTTATTGATTAGATTAATTGGAATTTATGTTGTTAACGAAAAGTTTTAAATCAAAAAAAGAAGCGTTGAAACAAAATATAATCTATGTATTTTGTCCAGATGAATGTGTTAGTAATATTACTGAAATAATTAATGAGCATTCATTTGATTTAGTAATTAATGACTACTCTATAATTGATTTTACTGAAAAAGTAATTTGTCATTATAGAGGAGCACATTTGACAAAAGAGCAACGTGAATATTTAGTAAATGCGACAGAGTGTGGTGCCTGGGTAGAACCATTAGTGAGCTATTTGGATGATAGACTAAAGTATACTGAAGTACGATTATTACATAGTAGTTACTTCTTGCACCAAAAGGCATTTTCCATTTTATCGAATAAACGTACACAAATAACAAAGCGTACTATCGATATAATGAGTGCTATATTGCTACTAATAATAACGTTACCACTTTCTGTTGTAGCAGCCTTATTTATAAAGTTAGAAAGTCCTGGAGATATTTTATATAGGCAAAAGCGAACAGGTCAATACAACAAAGAATTTAAAGTTTATAAATTTAGATCAATGCGTAATGATGCTGAAAAAAATGGCGCTCAGTGGGCTAGTGAAAATGATGCACGCGTGACAAAGGTTGGAAAGTTCATTCGCAAAACAAGAATAGATGAAATACCACAACTTATAAATGTGCTGCAAGGGACTATGTCTATAGTTGGGCCAAGACCAGAGCGTGAAGTATTTATAAAAGATTTAGAGAAAGCAATACCTTACTACCGTTTTCGCCATGCAGTTAAGCCCGGTGTTACAGGGCTTGCACAAGTAAGTTATCCGTATGGTGCATCGGTTGAAGATGCAATTTGGAAACACAAGTACGACATACATTATATTAAGCATCATTCCAGTATGTTAGATATAAAAATCTTATTGTTGACAATTAAGACCGTGATGTTTGGGATGGGTCGTTAAGTTTTAACGGAAAAAAGTAGGTAGTATGAAAATTTTAGTAACAGGCGGAGCTGGCTTTATTGGCTCAGCGGTAATTCGCCACATTATAAACAATACGCAAGATGAAGTTATTAACATCGATAAATTGACTTACGCAGGCAACTTAGAGTCACTTGAGTCCGTAAAAGATAGCAAGCGTAATATTTTTGAACAAGTTGATATATGTGACCGTGTAGAGCTAGATCGAATTTTTAAAATGTATAAGCCAAATGTTGTGATGCATTTAGCGGCCGAAAGCCATGTGGATCGCTCTATAACTGGTCCAGCTGAGTTCGTCCAAACAAATATCGTAGGTACTTATAATTTATTAGAAGCCGCGCGTAATTACTGGAATAATTTAGAAATTGATGCGAAAGAAGTATTTAGATTCCACCATATTTCAACGGATGAAGTTTATGGAGATTTGCCTCATCCAGATGAGCAGGAAGGAGAGCTGCCATTATTTACCGAGCAAACGGCTTATTCACCAAGTAGCCCGTATTCAGCGAGTAAAGCATCTAGCGACCACTTAGTGCGTGCTTGGCTTCGCACCTATGGCTTTCCTACTATAATTACAAATTGCTCAAATAACTACGGCCCCTTTCATTTTCCTGAGAAGCTAATACCTTTAGTTATTTTAAATGCTCTTGAAGGTAAAAAATTGCCTATATATGGTAAAGGTGATCAAATTCGTGATTGGTTATATGTAGAAGATCATGCACGGGCTCTTTATAAAGTAGTAACCGAAGGTAAAATAGGCGAAACCTATAACATTGGCGGGCATAATGAAAAACAAAATATTGAGGTAGTACAAACTATTTGTAGTATTTTAGATAATCTAGTACCTAAGAAAACAAAATACGCAGAACAAATTACTTTTGTAGGTGACCGCCCTGGCCACGATAGGCGTTATGCAATCGACTCATCAAAAATGCAAAATGAATTAGCTTGGACGCCAGAAGAAACCTTTGAAACTGGTTTACGTAAAACGGTCCAATGGTATTTAGATAATAGTTCGTGGTGTGAAAATGTGCAAGATGGTTCATACCAGCGCCAACGCCTTGGTACAATAGAATAATTAGGAGACACACATGAAAGGAATTATCTTAGCTGGGGGTTCTGGTACACGCCTTTATCCATTAACGCGTGGCGTTTCAAAACAGCTATTACCAGTCTATGACAAGCCTATGGTTTACTACCCAATATCAACATTAATGTTAGCAGGCATTCGCGATATATTAATAATTACCACGCCGGAAGATAATGAAAGCTTCAAGCGCTTATTAGGTGACGGTAGTGATTATGGTATAAATCTAAGTTACGCAGTACAGGCGTCACCAGACGGATTAGCTCAAGCATTTTTAATTGGTAAAGAGTTTATCGGTGACGATAGCGTATGTTTAGTACTTGGCGATAATATTTTCTATGGTCAATCTTTTAGTAAAACGCTTAAAAACGCTGCAAGTCGAGATACAGGGGCAACTGTATTTGGCTACCAAGTAAAAGACCCTGAACGCTTTGGTGTAGTTGAATTTGACGAAAATATGAAAGCTATTTCTATAGAAGAAAAGCCTGAAAAGCCAAAGTCTAACTATGCCGTTACAGGCCTATACTTTTACGATAATCGTGTAGTTGAATTAGCAAAGCAAGTGAAACCTTCTCACCGTGGTGAGCTTGAAATAACAACACTAAACGAAATGTATTTAAATGATGGGACGCTCAATGTTGAATTATTAGGGCGTGGTTTTGCGTGGCTAGATACTGGCACACATGAGAGCCTTCATGAAGCCTCTTCATTCGTACAAACTATCGAAAATGTACAAGGCTTAAAAGTTGCATGCCTTGAAGAAATTGCATGGCGCAATAACTGGTTAAGTACAGAGCAGTTACTTAAAATAGCTAAACCAATGTTGAAAAATGAGTATGGGCAATACCTAAATCGTTTGGCCAAAGAGAAAAAGTAATGAAAGTACTTATTACTGGTAAAAATGGCCAGGTGGGGAGTAGTTTGATTGCACAACTAACCGCTATGCCTGCAATGGACTTTTTAGCATTAGGCCGTAAAGAGTTAGATATAACTAATTCTGAAGAGGTTAATCGGATTGTAACTGAGTTTAGACCAAATGTTATTATTAATGCTGCGGCCTATACAGCAGTAGATAAAGCTGAGTCTGAGCAAAGTATAGCTCATGCGATCAACTGCCAAGGGCCTAAAAACCTAGCTGTAATTGCTAAAGAGATTAATGCTGTAATTATTCATATTTCAACTGATTACGTTTTTTCCGGTGATAAAGAAGGTTTATATACTGAGAGTGATACAGTAAAACCGCAATGCGTTTATGGGCAAACTAAACTTGCAGGAGAGCAAGCAGTAGCAGAAGCCTGCGATGAGCACATTATATTACGTACTGCATGGGTTTTTAGTGAGTACGGCAGTAACTTTGTGAAAACAATGCTTCGTTTAACTCAAACGCGTTTAACATTAGGTGTAGTTGGTGACCAGTTTGGCGGGCCAACTTATGCAGGTGATATAGCTGCTGCAATTATTAATATCGCCGAGCAACTACAAAAGGGTAGTCATCATTACGGGGTATATAATTACACAGGGTATCCATATGTTAGCTGGCAAGAGTTTGCAGTGCAGATATTCGAGAGTGCTTTAGCTAATAAGATGATTAATTCTCCTATCGCAGTAAACGCGATTACAACTGCAGAGTACCCAACACCAGCCAAACGTCCTGCCAACTCAAAACTTGATTGTTCTAAAATAGCCTCTGACTTTAGTATTATTCAAAGCGATTGGCATGCAGCATTGAAAGCACTCAAAAAATATCAATAGATAGGTTTTTTATGAAAGTAATAGATACAGAAATAGCGGATGTAAAAATTATTGAACCAACGAAGTTTGGAGATGATCGCGGTTTTTTTATGGAAACTTGGAATCAAAAGCAATTTGAAAGTCTAGTGACAAAAAAACCGACACAATTTGTGCAAGATAATCACTCTAAATCAAAACAAGGCATACTTAGAGGTCTACATTTTCAAAGAAAGAACACACAAGGTAAATTAGTACGTGTGATCTCAGGGGAAGTTTTTGATGTTGCAGTAGATATACGTAAAGACTCTGCGACATTCGGGAAATGGGTTGGTATTTATTTAAGCGCTGAAAATAATCGCCAGCTTTGGGTTCCAGAAGGGTTTGCTCATGGTTTTTATGTTACGAGTGAAGAAGCTGAATTTGTATACAAGTGCACAAATTATTATCACCCGGAGTCAGAGGTATCAATTGCTTGGAATGATAAAGTTCTAGATATTAAGTGGCCAATATCGGGGACTCCATTACTATCAGAAAAAGATAGTAATGGGATAGAAATAAATTCTCTGTAATTAAATAATTGTTTTTATTAGTAAGTATAAGTAAAGAACAGACTTATATGATTAGGATATAAAGGACCCAAATGAAAATTCTTGACTGTACATTAAGAGATGGTGGATATTACAATAATTGGGATTTTGAGCCAGAGTTAGTTCAAAGCTACTTAGAGGCAGTCGCATTAAGCGGAATCTCATATGTCGAACTTGGCTTGCGTAACTTCCCAAAAAATGAATTTTTAGGTCCATTTGCATATAGCTCTGAAAATTACTTAAAGACTTTAGAATTACCTGATGGGGTAACTTATGGAGTAATGGTTGACGCAAAAACTATTTTATCTAGTCAATTGAGTATAGAAGCTGCTGTAAATGAACTATTTTGCGAAGAGAAAAATAGCTGCGTTAGTCTTGTGCGAATAGCTGCTCACTTTCATGAAGTCGAAGAATCTAAAGAAATAGCAAACCAACTAAAAAGTAAAGGCTATATCGTTGGTTACAACCTTATGCAAGCGGGTGGAAAGCCTGATTTAGAAATAGAAGAAAAAGCTAAAGAAATTAGCCAATGGGGAAGTGTGGATGCTCTTTATTTTGCTGATTCACTAGGGAATATGGATGCCAACGAAGTTCAACGAATCGTTAGGCTAATCCAAAAGCATTGGCTTGGTGAAATGGGAATACATACTCATGATAACATGGGGCGTGGTCTTGCAAATAGCTTAACCGCACTTGAAGCTGGAGTTGAATGGCTTGACTCTACTGTTACAGGTATGGGACGAGGTGCAGGTAATACTCAAACAGAAAATTTAATGGCCGTATTAGCTGAAAAATATGTAGAACTGAAGCCAAATAAGATCTATGAGTTAGTCATTCGTTATTTTGAGTCAATGCAAAAACAATATGGCTGGGGAACTAACTTATTATATTTTTTAGGTGCACAGCAGAGTGTTCACCCCACCTATATACAAAACCTGTTATCAAACACACATATAGGGAAAGATGAAGTTGTTGGTGCTTTACAATACTTACTCCAACTAAACGGCACTAGTAAGTATGACGGTTCTGTATTAGAAGCTGCGTTGAGTCTTAACAAGAATACTTCAGAAGTTACAGGAGATGATGTCAGTGGCTTACTTGATGGTAGAGAAGTTCTATTAATCACTAATGCGAATTCTGTAGCTAAGCATAAAAAAGCTCTTGAGTTGTACATTAAAAATAATAAACCAATTGTGATCTCATTGAACATAAACAAAGTGCTAGATGATAGTTTTGTAGATTATATTGCAATCACACATAACCTTAAATTTTTAACTGAAAAAGAGAATTACTCTAATTTAAGTAAGCCAATTATTTATCCTGCTCATCGTTTCCCAGCCCAAGATGTTAAGCTTTTAGCCGATAATGGAAACATCAATTACGGTGTTGATATCGCTGATAATACCTTTAAAGTTGAAAAAACATCTTGCCTAATCCCGTCTGAACTAACAATAGCTTATGGCTTAGCATTTTCGATAGCCGCAGGTGCTAATAAAGTTACCTTTGCTGGAGTTGATGGTTATAATTCAAATGATTCAAGACACTTAGAGATGATTGAGTTCTTCGATACTATTGAAAATGATCTACAAGATCACCTTGGGTTTATATCAATAACTCCAACAACTTACCCTATTAAAAAGGGAAGCGTATATGCTTATATTTGAGCCATACGATCTAATTATATTTGACTGTGATGGTGTTCTTCTTGATTCTAATAATATGAAAGTGGCTGCTATGAGAGCGGCCTTGTCTCTTTCAAATTACTTTTCAGACACACAAGTGGAAGCATTAACGTCACAATTCAAAGAGAACTTTGGCATGAGTCGTTACCATCATGTTGCTAGTTTTACAGAAACATTAGATATTGATGGCGCCGAAAAACAAAAGTTAGAAGAGATGCTTTTATTAGCGTATGCAGAGCAAGTTGATAAATTCTATTTAGAAGTACCTGAAGCTTTAGGAATAAAAAGTACACTTTCCTCGCTAAAAGGTAAGCTTATGTACGTGGCTTCAGGGTCGGAACAGGAGCAGCTAAGAACAGTGTTAGAAAAAAGGAATTTTTCTAATTATTTTATTGAAGTTCTAGGCAGTCCAGTATCAAAGTCTCAGAATATTAAAAATATTTTAAATAGTGTGAGCCATATTAGTGCTGTGATGGTCGGTGATGCTCTTGCTGACTATGAAGCGGCTAAGAAAAACAATATAGATTTTATCTTCTATGCACCATTATCAAATGTTAAACAAAGTATGCTTGAGTTAAGTCAAAAACATGACTTTAAAGTTATACATAGTTTTAAGGGTTAACATGTCACTTAGTTACGCAATCGTTATTCCAGCTCGCTACGAGTCTAGCCGCTTCCCGGGTAAACCATTAACTATTATTGATGGCAAACCGATGATACAACATGTATGGGAGCGCTGTTGTCGTGCTGTTGACAAAGAATTAGTGTACATAGCTACTGATAATATTAAAATTGCCAATGCAGTAACAGAGTTTGGAGGCAAGTTTATCATGACTTCCTCACAGTGTTTAACGGGCACAGATCGACTTGCAGAGGCTAATGAAGTACTAAATTGTGATTTCATAATTAATGTACAAGGAGACGAGCCTTTAATCGATCCTAAAGACATAGTAACAGTAATAAATGAATACACCAGACTGCCAAATAGAGTCATTAATGCTATGTCATTAATTGAGGATGAGGATGAATTTAGATCACCTAACATCCCTAAAGTAGTTGTGAGTAGCTCAAATAGATTAATGTATATGAGTCGCTCACCAGTACCTATAACAAAGACAGGTGGGTTTGCTTTTGGCTATAAACAGGTGTGTATTTATGCTTTTTCTAAAGAGCACTTAAGGTTTTTTATGGCTCATGCTGAAAAGTCTAAAGTAGAGGAAGTAGAGGATATTGAAATACTAAGGTTTATAGAGAGTGATATAAGCGTACAAATGGTTGAAGTAGCCAGTTCAAGTATTGCTGTAGATATCCCAGAAGATGTAAATAAGGTCATTTCCAAAATTAAAGCCAATAAAAAACTAGGCTAATTTACAGAGATGAAAAATACAAAATATCTTATGCTACAAGATGCTTTAAAAAAAGTATTAACTATTGTCTTGTTTATTTTCTTAGTGAGAAACTTTTCAGAAGAGGAGTTCGGTACTTACCAACAAGTATTATTGGTTGTTAGTTTAGCTTCTATTTTATTTAGTGCAGGTGTACCAGTATCATTAACTTACTTTTATGGGCAATACGCTAAGTACTCGCAGCGACAGCAAATATTTAAACGTTTTTTTATTTTCCAACTCCTTTTGCTCTGCTTGGGCGCTATTTTATTAGCTTTATTTGCAAAACCTTTAGCTGAACTTATTAATAATCCTTTGATTGAAAAATTCATCGTCATTATATTAGTACTTTTTGTGACTACAGCGACATTTGAATATTTTAAAAATTTGAGTGTAATAACAGGAGGTTTAAAAGGGTATTTATATTTAACAACATCAATACAGCTAATTACCGTACTTATAAATATATTTATTGTTATATTCTTAGATAATTTAGCTTATGTACTATTTTTTTCGGCTTTTAGTAATCTACTTTTATTTTTATTTTTACTATATGTAAATAAAAATAGTTTTTTATTGAGGGTTAACAGGGGGTTCGTTTCTTCTGTTGAGATTAAATATATAATAGCGATGGGATCCGTCTCTCTAGTTGCTGTTTTAAATGGTTATATTGACCAACTAATGGTGTCTTTTTTGATGGACGCGAGTAGCTTTGCTACTTTAAAAGTAGGAGCTTTTCAAATCCCATTTATTAGTATTATTACAGGCTCATTATTGACTGCGATGATACCTGTTATTTCTAAATTAATACGCTCAAATGACACTAACGGCGTTATTGCTGTGTGGAAGGAGTCGATAGAAAAAGCGACAGTATTGCTGGTGCCCATCGTTATATTTTGTTTAATTTACAGTAATGAAATAATTTTAACTTTATTTGGCGAAAAGTACGAAAACTCAGTTATTGTTTTTCAGGTCTATATGTTTCAATGGTTGAGGGCTGTTGTTATTTTTGGTGGTGTAATGGGAGCTATAGGGTTAGAAAAAGCACTGTTTAAAAATACGCTAGTAACAACTACATTAAATGTGGTATTGAATTATTTTTTAATTTCAAAATATGGCGTTATTGGGGCCGCTTTCGCGACAACATTTCTAAACTTTTTTGGTGCTTACTTACTTATAAAACCAATAAATAAAAGGCTTAAGGTTAAATTTTCCTCTTATTTCCCAACCAAAATATATATAACTTCAACTTTATTGTCTGTTGGATTGGCATTCTTATTAAAATCTTATAATTTACTTTTTGAAGTTAATATATTTTCTCTAGGTATTATCGCGATTGTTTTTTATATATTAATGATTATTATCCAAATGAAAGTTTTTTATAAAAAAGTGTCATTACTTCAGTTAAAGGAAATGATTTGAAGAAGCTATTTGATAAGTATAAAACAGTGAAAAAACAATTGGCCTATGACCATAAAGGTTATCCAATTGAGAATATAGTATCACTTGAATTGATTTCTTTGATTTATAAAAGAGAAAAGTTCAATATTCGTCGAAGTTTGGTTTATTTTTTTGCGGTTCGTAAAATTAAAATACCGACGGAGAAAGAAACACTTTTTTCAATAGGTGATTATAATCGCAAAGATTATTATGAGCTTTTAAGGCATGTTATGACAAGCTACCAAAATGAAAGTGAGCTTGTTGATTTATCGAATTCTAAACGAAGTCTTACATTCTCGCTGTCTAATATATTTACAGCATTTAGGATTGTCTTTTTCAGAAAGCTTGAGTTAAATTTTTTATCGAAAATAACCTTGGCAGCTTCAATAACGCATAACCTTAATAATATTGATTTTTTAGAAAAACAAACACCGACTAACATTAAGCTTTTTTGTGCATTTTGCAGTAACCTTAATGAAGAAGCTGTACTCAATTACTTTTTCCAAAAAAACAATATACCTACCTATTCTTTACAGCATGGGTTGTGGTTTATTTACGATATCCCGCCGATAGACGCTATTGCTTATGAGAATGTTGTTGCTGATAAGTTACTTTGTTGGGGAGAGTATACCCGTGATGAATTTATAAAATATGGTATGGACGAGCGCAGGCTTGTAGTTGCAGGTTACCCAAAAAAAACAACTCCATTGATTTTACCTAAAAAAAGCCAAAAAAAATTAAGAGTGCTCGTGTTGCTGGCTAGGAGTCAATTTGATGAAAATAATCTCAACTTAATCTCCTTGCTTTCTCAGTCGACCTTGAATATAGAGTTTGAATTTAAGCTTCATCCAGCATTGATAGTAGAGAAGTATTCAGATCAACTTAAGTCTGAAAGCTTTAATTTTGCGCCTACAGGTACAGTACAAGAGTTATTAAATTTAAACCGCTATGACTGTTCTATTTCTTATAATTCTACAGCTTACTATGATAGTTACATAAATAACTGTATCTGCTTAAGGTATCGAGATGCTGATGCAGATAATGCTATTAGCGTGCTTGATGATAGCTTTACTTCAGTCTCTGAATTTGAAAGTAAAATTAACTTAGTGCTTACTGCACAAAGTGACGAAAAGGTTTGGACGGAAATTGAAAAAAACCTTACATATATATTAGGCTATAGGATCAACAATTATGAAAGTTTTTCTTAAATTTAAAAAGTTGTTATTGTTGCCTGTGTCTCTTAAAAAGAGTTATATAGCGCATTTGTGGCTATTGGCCAAAGGTGCGTTAATTTATCGCTTTATATTTAGTCATTATGGTAAAGGAAGTATTGTATACAAACCTTTGTTTATAAGCTATGAGGCAGTAAAACTTGGTGAAAACGTATCAATAGGAGAGCATGCCCGAATAGAAGCAATAGATAGCTGGCTCGAAAGAAAATATACTCCTTCTATTTTAATTGAAAGCGGTGTACGCATTGAGCAGCGCTGTCATATTACCGCTGCAGGCCAGCTAGTTATTGGCAAAAACTCGTTAATATCATTCGATGTTATGATTCAAGATACCGATCATGAGTATCAAAATATTGAACTCCCGGTTAGTCAGCAGCCTCTGATAGTGAACAAAACTATAATTGGTGAGAGTTGTTTTATTGGCAGTGGTGCGAAAATAAGTGCAGGGACTACACTTGGAAAACATTGTGTTGTGGGTGCTAATGCGGTGGTTCGTGGTGATTTCCCTGACTATTGCGTTATTGTTGGAATACCTGCAAAGATTGTAAAAAGATATAATTTAGCTACGCAAGCGTGGCAAAAAACAAACTCTTTAGGGGACTTTGTTTAGGTCCTCGGTTGAAACAAAATACTTAAAGGTAAATGGTGGTGTGGTGTTAAATTATACAGTTATTGGTGGGCGTGGCTTTATTGGTAATGAAGTCTCAAAAAAGTTACTTGAAAATAACCATTCTATATATATTCCAGAAAGAAACGATATTGATTTGTTTTCTAAGCCATTAGGCACTGTAATTTTTTGTGCAGGGGCTGGTGATTGTAAAAATGCACCCTTGCAGGTTTTTAAGTCAAATTCATTATTGTTAGCTGAAATATTAGAGAAAGCGTCATTCGATAAACTGATTTATATTTCATCTACTCGCCTTTATATGGGGCAGGACAATACCCAAGAAAATGCAAATTTAGTTGTTTCTCATGGAGATGAAAGGCGTTTATTTAATTTATCTAAGTTAATTTCTGAAGAGCTCTGTTTGTTAAGCTCTAAAAAGGTTGTTATTATTCGTCCCTCAAATGTTTATGGCTTGGCATTAAATAGCCCTCTTTTCTTACCTGCAATTACTCGTAACGCAATAAATAATAAACATGTTGATATGTACGTTACACCAGAATATGCAAAAGATTATATTTCTATCACTGATCTTGTTGATGCTATTTATCAACTTGCTGAAAAAGATAATCTAAGTGAAACAGTTTATAATATTGCGTCGGGTATAAATACAAAAGCTAAAGATATAGCTAACGTTCTGGAAAGTGAAACTGGTTGCAATATCAATTGGATAAATGGCTGTGTAGATGAGTATTTTCCAGTTAATGATATCTCTCGCCTAAAAAAAGAAATAACATTTAATCCTCGAAATGTATTAGATGATATGAAAATTATGATTGATGATTTTAAAGATAAATTAATTTAGGTATTTCGAAGGTATTAAAATGGATTTTCAAGGTCGCAAAATATTATTTATAGGTATTGGCTTTTATGATTATGACAAATTAATTGTTGAAAAATTAAAGAACAAAGGAGCGGTAGTTAATTATATCTGCCAATCTCATCGTAATAGAGTAATGAACCAATTTGCTAAGTTTAAATCTGCGAGCCATATAGAAAAAAAACACTCAGAAAAGCATCTATTTCTTCAGCTAGATAATCAAACAAACTATGATTATATCTTCGTAATTAAAGGGGATAGGCTTTGCTCCCAACATATTGATATGTTGAAAAAAAACAACCCAAGTGCTACTTTTATCTTATATCATTGGGATAGTATCAGAAGGGTTGAAGGGGGGGCAAAAATTGCGAGCTTATTTGATAGAGTATGTAGCTTTGATCGTTTGGACTGCAATAAATATTCATTTGATTTTATACCCCTTTTCTATAGAAATAGAATTGAACGGAAAGCTACTTATAAATATGACATTTCTTTTGTGGGCTGGTTGCACTTTAACCGTTTAGACTTGCTAAAAGATATTGCATTAAAAATGGATGTTGTAAACAAGAGCTATAAGTTTTACTTGTTTACGAATCCAATAAACTGGTTTAGGTTAAATATTCTAAAAAGAATAACATTTATCCACAGGAAAACATTAGCTTATAGTGAATATTCGGAAATTGTGAGTAATTCTAATGCGATTTTAGATTTCCATCATCCAAAGCAAGATGGACTTACAATGCGAACAATTGAAGCATTAGGTGCAAATAGAAAAATTATTACGACGAATTCAGATATCAGGCATTACGATTTTTATGAATTTAAAAATGTATTTATTTTAGATGATGATGTAGAAATACAGAGCCTTATTAACTTTATTAATGAGGATTTCTCGCCTGTTCCTGAGTCTATTTTATATCAATACTCGATGGATGCATGGCTTGATAAAATATTTTCCTTTTAGCACGTCGCTGTTGGATCTAATGTTGTAGGGTGGGCTCTGTCGCTGAGAGCCATGCCATACAAAAGGTGGGTTTTAAAAAATTCATCTTTTTTCTATTAAAATAATTTATAAGTAGCTACCAGTGATAAATTCTTTCCTTTTTGTAATCATCACCTTTGTCGTCACTAGAAATCTACCTTTTTCTACCCTTGCACCTATCGCTAACTTTTGCGTCTTGTGCCTTGTCATAATTGGCTTTCTTCATTGGTTCAAAAAAAGAGACAAATATATCGGTTTAGCTTTTTTACTGATTACATTTCTCGCTTCATATAGCTTATTTTTTTTAGAAAATGATCCGTTACTTATTATGCGGTTTTATATAATTTTACTGTCTTTACTATGTGTACATTTCATTCCATTTAATAGCTTAAAATCATTAAATATCGTGATTGGACTGCATATTCTTCAAGGTATTGTTATTATGGCTATATCTTTGTACCTTTATTCGACTTGGGAAGTATCAAGTTATTTACCAATTAGGCATTGGTTTTTAAATAACGGTTTTGGTGATGTGTATACATATGGAAACGGCTTCTTCCGAGTTCAAATTAAAGGGAATGCTCTTATTCCTTTTTTTGCCATGGTATCTAATTTTTTATATTTGAAAACACAACAAAAAAAGTATCGATTTAGTGAAGCCTTCCTATTGCTTGCAACACTCTTTGCTGGCAACTTTATGTACCTAATTGGTTGCGGCTTTTATTACATTTGTACTTTCTTGATGCAAACTAACTATTTAAGTAAGGTTAGGGGGTTGAAGAATATAACGTTATTGTTTGCATCTATTTTAATTATACCGATAGCGGTTACCTCTGCTGCGAATGTGATTGAAAAAAAGTCCACAGGACAAGTCTCATCTATAGGCACCCGTATAGATCAGGCTGAAGTATTGCTTTCTGATATGAGCGATGATGTATTTACTGTACTAGCTGGTAAGGGGCTGGGCAACACGCTCGATGTTACGACAAGTGCGAGAGATTATACTGGTAATATTTATTTTGAACTACAAGGCGTCTATTTTTTAAATCAATTAGGCTTTATCTTTTTAGCATTATATATATTAGCTTTGTTTTATCTCTATAGTAAATTTATATATTTTAACCATTTAGGTTTAATTTATTTATCCTATGTTGGTTATGCTATATCAAATCCGTACATTTTGGATACTAATCATATAATTGTAATTATAACACTCTGTTTATTAAGTAGGTTAATCAGAGCCAATATGTTAGTGACTGGAAAATTCAGTAGGAATGTATATTAAGTAGTTTTAGTGTTTATAAATAGAAAAAATTAAAGTGGGAAATTAACTGGTTTTTTCTTAGATGTTTACTAAGGCAAGTGTTTATTTATATAAATGTGATTGAGTTATAATTATGAATGAAAAAGTTTTTTCTGTATTAGTCTTATATAATGCAACCCAAACTGAAGCTGAAGTCGCTGTTAATAGATTGGTTGAGTTGGGTACACAAGTGGTTGTCTGTAATAATTCAAAATATGATGTTGAAATAAATATAAGCGATTGTGTAAAAGTATTTAATTTTAGGGAAAATTTAGGAATTGCAAAAGCTCAGTCATTAGGAATGGATTGGGCTTTTAATAATGGTGCTGACTTTGTATTGCAGATGGATCAAGACAGTGAGCCTGATAGAAATCTACCTAGTAAATTACTAGAGTGCTATCATGAATTAACACAAAATAATTATTCTGTAGGTTTAGTCGGTTGTCAGGATTATGATAAAGATACGTTAGAAGTTAATGAGGCCAAGGTTTCTAAAGGGCAAAGTGTTTATTGTTCAGAGTATATCTCCGTGTCTAGTGTTTTAAGCTCAGGTAGCCTAATACCAAAAGAAGTATATTTGCAGGTTGGAGGGATGGATGACGATTTATTTATCGATGCAGTTGATTTTGAATACTGCTGGAGAATCAAAGCTGCCGGCTATTTAGTTATAAAAAATAACAAAGCAAAGCTTGCTCATAAATTAGGCGATGGAAATAAGAAAATACTGCTTTTTATTAATGTAGGTGTTTGTAGTCCTATTCGACATTATTACCAATTTAGAAATACTCTACTTTTGATGAAACGTGGTTACGTACCTATCTATTGGAAAATATCTAGTTTAGCAAAGCTACTTTTTAAACTATTTATTTATCCATTTACATTGCCAAACGGGTATGTACGTTTTAAATACATGTTAAAGGGGATTAAAGATAGTTTGATGGGGCGAGTAGGTATAGTTACATGAATTTTTCTGTACTAATGTCAGTATATTGCAAAGAAAGTGCACTATTCTTGGATGAAGCGCTAAGAAGTATTTACAATCAAACTATAAAACCTACTGAGGTTGTACTCGTTCAAGACGGACCTCTCTCCAGAGAGCTATATGCTGTTATTGAGAGCTGGAAATCTAAATTAAACATAGTCGATGTTTTAATGAAAGATAATGTTGGTTTGGGGGCGGCTCTAAATGAAGGTTTGAAATATTGTCGTTACGATTTTGTAGCCAGAATGGATACGGACGATATTGCCCTTGAAGAACGCTTTGAGCAGCAGCTTTCTATTTTGACATCTTTAAACGTTGATGTTTGTGGCTCGTGGATCAGCGAATTTGACGATGATCCAAGTATCATCTTATCAATAAGAGAGGTTCCCGAAAAACATTGCGATATAGTTAAATTCTCTAAGTCAAAAAATCCAATCAATCATCCATCAGTTATGTTCAAAAAAAGGGTGGTAGAGCAAAGTGGTGGCTATCAGAATGTGTTGTATTTTGAAGATTATTTCTTATGGTTGAATTTAATTAAAGCGGGGTTTGTTTTTTACAATATACCTGCAGCGTTAGTGCATATGAGAGCTGGTTTTAATCAATTATCTAGGCGAAGTGGTTATTTATACTTCAAGAGAGAGCTGTATTTTTATAAGTGTTGCTATAAAAATAAATTATTACCTGCAGGTCATATACTAAAAAGCTTAGCATTAAGAATGCCTATAAGGCTTCTACCTAAGGTTATTATCGCGAAAATTTATACATTGATTAGAAATAGAAAAACCTAGGAGTAATCCCTTTTTTAAGTAAGCTTTGTAGCATATTGAGTTTTGTCGAGGCTTCTATGTTAGTTTAATTACTGTGTTACAGGAAAAGTAAGTAATTAAAAATAGAATAAACTTCAGCTTATTACTCACGCTCGTTAAGCTCATCAGCTTAGGTAGAATAATTGAATTGCCCTTAATAAAAGAATCTAAGGGCATTAAATGCTTTGTATTTATCCGTTTGTTACATCATTGTTAGAAATCGTTTAGCCTCGAAGTTGAATGTTCTGTTGTATCCTAACTTGGGAAAATAAATATATTCTAGTTTGTATTCTATAGACTAAGTTGTGATAAATACGGCATTAACTTTTTTATTTATAAGTATTATTTCCGATTTCTATAAATACCTGTTCGTCTAAAACCTCTTTGTACTTTGCGGCTAACGCGTTTTTTGCATCATCATCGCCATGTACAATTTTTATATGGCTTGGCTTTTTATGCATACCCGTTACAAACTTAATTAATCCGTTTTGATCGGCATGGGCGCTGTACCCGCTAATTGTATGTACTTTTGCGTTTATAGTAATGCGAGCATCATTTATAAAAACATACCCATTACGTGGGCCATATTTTTGAATATCGCGCCCTAGTGTGCCTCGCCCTTGGTAACCTACAAACAATACATCGGTGGTTTTGTCACTTAAAAACCGCTCAAGATAATTAACTATTCGGCCACCAGTGCACATACCGCTTGCTGCTAATATTATGGCGGGTGTTTGCCGCGAACTTAAATAGTTAATAATAGCCATGTGCTCTTTGTGTGAATCAACCGTAGTTAGATTTTTAAAATCGAGCGGGTGCCTACCATTTGCAACTTTGCGTTTGGCCTCGCTATCCCATAAGTGCTTAAACTTTTTGTATTGCTCAGTAAAATTGGCTGCCATAGGGGAGTCGAGTATTACGTGAATGTCTCGCCACTTAGACTTTTTAGATGAACTATGTATGAGTTGCTCAAGCTCATATAGCAGCTCTTGTGTGCGGCCAATACTAAAAGCAGGTACTAAAACAACGCCATTGTCGGCTACGGCGCGTTCAATAATGCTTTTTAGCGTTTTTGTACGCTCTTTACGGCCTTGATGGTTTTTATCACCGTAGGTTGATTCAATAACTAGGGTATCGGCTTTATAGGGCGGCTTAGGCGAAGGGAGTAGCGGGGTATACGGTGCGCCTAAGTCTCCTGAAAACACAACACGATGCTTGTTGTTATCATTATTTGTAACATCAATTTCTACGTATGCAGAACCTAATATATGGCCCGCACGCTGAAATCTCGCTTTAGCTTTATTGAGCCCTTTGCAAGGTAGTTCAAACCACGTTTTATAATCTACAGCAACTATACGTTTATTTAATAAGCTTAAGCAGGCAGCTATAATTTTAGGGTCGCGGGTTACACCTACTTTTAAAGCATCTTCAATTACCAAAGGTAATAAACTGGCCGATGCAATACTTGTAAAAATAGGGCCTTTAAAACCAGCTGCTAATAAGTAAGGAATTCGGCCAACATGGTCAATATGGCAATGGGTAACAATAAGGGCAGTAACATGGGTAATATTAAACTCAATTGATAAATCGGCTTTAGAGTCTTCGCCTTGAAATAATCCGCAATCAATAAGCACACTTGTTTGCTCATTAACTACCAGCTCGTGGCACGAACCAGTAACGCCATAATTATTCAAGGTTCTAACGCTTGAGCTAAATTAATAACCTCACCTTCAACATATCACCTGTAGGTGCGAATTTACTTCGCGCTCTTACTTGTATATTTATTAAAAAATATTAATTAAATTTTTTAATAAATTTTCGCGGCTAAACTTTTGTTTAGCCCAATCTAAACATAGCTTTATAGGTACTAAACTAGCGTTAAAGCCTTTACTCCCTTTAAACTCAATAACAATATTTATTAAAGTGAGTGGCTATTAACCACTAAGGCGTATTTACATAGGCACTCTATGTTGGCTATAATGTCGCCGCTGTTTAGTTTGGAATTGTATTTTTTGCAATTTAGTTATGTATTAAGGGCTACTATGGAATGTTGGTATTTAGTCGTATGTAAACCTAAGCAAGAAGAGAGAGCCAAAACTAACTTGCAAAATCAAGGGATTGAAGCGTTTTACCCCCAATTAACCACCGAGATGCTGGTTAAAGGTCGTCGGACCGTCAAACACACTGCTTTATTCCCTAATTATTTATTTGTATGCCTTGAATCAAAAAATGGTAATTTTTCTGCTGTAAAAAACACCCGTGGAATAGGCGGTTTTGTTTCTTATGGAGCAAATTATCAGTTGGTTTCAAAGCACATAATTGACCAGTTAAAAAATGAACGTTCACACACTACTGAATCACAAATACCAAAAACAGGTGATGTAGTAAGTGTGAATAACGATTCATTTAGTAATATACAAGCAATATACAAAGAGCCCGATGGCGACTTGCGCAGCATTCTACTAATTAACTTACTTAATCAAAAAATTGAAGTAAGTGTAGATAATAAAGATATTAAGCAATAATAACTAAAAGCGTAGCCGCGGCTTTAAGCTGCGTAAATTAAATCGTAGCAGTGGTTTTATGCCGCGTAAATTAAAACGTAGCAGCGGCTTTATGCCGCGTAAATTAAAAACGTAGCAGCGGCTTTATGCCGCGAAAAAATAGCTCTATATCAGTAAGTAGGAACTGTGACCTAAGGGCGGAAGCGTGCCTAAAGCACTTAAAGCTACGCGGTTAAGTTCACTTGTAGACGCGCAGCTTGCTGGCGTGACGAGCAAAGCTCGTAATAAGGTCTATTCACAAAGAGGTTAAGAGGGCGCTGCGCTTTAGAGAAGTAAACAGCCATAAAGTACTTGTTTAAATGGTTTCTCTTTACTCCTCATTCGCTTCTCTTTGTGCAATAAGGCTTTAAGTGATTTATGCACAAAGAGGTTAAGAGGGCGCTGCACTTTTACGTGAAAGCCCAACGGCAAAGTTTAACACCGTGGTTAAGTTCACTTGTCAGCCATAAAGTACTTGTTTAAATGGCTTCTCATTTACTCCTCATTCGCTTCTCTTTGTGCAATAAGGCTTTAAGTGATTTATGCACAAAGAGGTTAAGAGGGCGCTGCGCTTTTAAGTGAAAGCCCAGCGGCAAAGTTTAACACCGTGGTTAAGTTCACTTGTAGACGCACAGCTTGCTGGCGTGACGAGCAAAGCTCGTAATAAGGTCTATTCACAAAGAGGTTAAGAGCACACTGAGCTTTAGAGAAGTAAGCAGCCATAAAGTACTTGTTTAAATGTCTTCTCATTTACTCCTCATTCGCTTCTCTTTGTGCAATAAAGCTTTAAGTGGTTAATCTTAAGAGGTCGAGGGCGCTGCGCTTTTAAGTGAAAGCCCAACGGCAAAGTTTAACACCGTGGCTAAGTTCACTTGTAGACGCGCAGCTTGTTGGCGTGACGAGCAAAGCTCGTAATAAGGTCTATTCACAAAGAGGTTAAGAGCACACTGCGCTTTAAAGAAGTAAGCAGCCATAAAGTACTTGTTTAAATGGCTCCTCATTCACTTCTCTTTGTGCAATTGGTGATGAACGCGTTAAGTGTTTTGCTAAAAACGGCTATCAATTAAATTTATTCATAAAGACCTTATGAAAATACTGATATAATTTCAGTGCTAATTAAAAACTTAGTAACAAAGCTTTTACAAAGCAAAGGCTATTGCTTCACAATAGTGCACATGCTTTAATTAGTCGGCTAAAATACAAGTGCTCACCAAGGTTGGTGAGTAAGTGCAATATTAAAATAATTTTGGGATTCTACAATGGCGTTAAGCTGTAAATCACTCGCATCAATACTCGCAATACTAAGCATGACCGGCTGTACAATAGTACCAGGCAGCCACTTTGAAGGTATAGACTCAGGCGAGCAAACACAAAACCTCGAACAAGATCTCGAAAAAGTAAACATTCAAATAATCGACTCGCTACTAATAAATAAACAAAATCAAGCGCGTATAGCAGCTAAACCAATTTCAAGCACCGATGGTTTAAACGTAAGTAACTACGAATACAAACTAGGTGTTGGCGACGTACTAACAATAGGCGTATGGGATCACCCAGAGCTAACAATACCTGCAGCAGTACAACGTACCGCAGAATTTGACGGCTTTAGAGTACAACGAGACGGCACCATTACTTACGCTTACGCACCAAATATACCCGCCGCAGGTAAAACAATAAGCCAAGTACGTAATGAGCTTGTAAAACGCCTAAGCCGAGTAATAGAAGACCCACAAGTAGATGTAAAAGTAGTTGGCTTTAGAAGCCAAAAAACCTACGTTACCGGTGAAGTAAAACAACCTGGTGTATACCCAGTTACCGAAATCCCACTTACCTTAATTGATGCCTTAAACCAAGCAGGCGGCTTAACAGAAGCTGCCGATTGGCGCACAGTTACATTTACCCGTGGCGATAAAACAGAAGTTATTAAACTTGATGACTTTTATGCCCATGGTGACATTTCGCAAAACCGTTTATTACAACATGGCGACATAGTGCATGTAAATCGTAACGATGCACAAAAAATATTTGTATTAGGTGATGTTAAAAAAGCAGGTTCAGTAACGCTTAACCGTTATGGTTTAAACTTAGCCGAAGCGCTAAGCGACTCGGGCGGCTTAAACGAAGCAACAGCAGACGCTAACGGCGTATTTGTACTGCGTAAAAGTGACCTGGAGCAAACCGGCGTTATTGCAAACGTATACCAGTTACACGCTAAAAATATAGCAGCAATGGTATTAGCTGAGCAGTTTGAGCTACAACCGCGCGACATTGTATATGTAACATCGGCACCACTTGCCCGTTGGAACCGTGTAATTAGCTTATTATTACCGTCGGTAGCATCGGTTGATAGCCTAGACGATATTTCATCAAACTAAGGGTTTTTAAAAATGTTTGATTCAGTTTTAGTGGTGTGTGCTGGCAATATTTGCCGCAGCCCAACAGGTGAGTATGTTTTAAAGCAAAAGCTTGAAGGCAAAAATATTAAAGTATCGTCTGCTGGCTTAACAGCACTTGAAGGCAAACCAGCAGATGCAAAAGCAAAACAAATAGCACTCGCACATGGTGTTAATATGGATGCTCACCAAGGCCAGCAGCTTACATCAAGCTTAGTAGCGCAAAACAGCGTAATACTAGTAATGGAAGAACGCCATTTAAACGACGTACATGCTCGTTACCCAGAGGCGCGCGGTAAAACGTTTTTACTCGGTAAATGGATTAATAACGCTGAAATACCCGATCCGTACCGTCAAAGCCAAGAGGCTTTTGAACACGTTTACACATTAATCGACAGCGCGTGTAGCGCTTGGCAAAAGTATTTATAAGGAATGGCTAATTTAATGAATACCCAGCCGAACAACAGCTCAAGTAGCGCTAATAATAAAAACACTAATAATACACAACCAACGCAAGAAATTGATTTAATGGCGTTATTAGGCGCATTGCTCGATCGCAAATATTTTATAGTAGCGGTAACCGCACTGTTTATGTTTGTAGGTGTTATTTATGCAGTATTAAGTACCCCTGTTTACCAAGCAACAGCCATGATACAAGTTGAAGACGGCGGCGCATCAGTCCCTGGTTTTGACGATATGGCAGGCATGTTCGAAAGTACATCGGCTGCGGTAACCGAAATAGAGCTACTAAAGTCGCGCAGTATAATAGGCGAGGCAGTAGACACTTTAAAGCTTGATGTAATAGCAGAGCCTAAGCTATTTCCGTTTATAGGTAGCCGAGCTTACCGCACTTTTACCCCAATGGAAGATGGCGACTTAGCCGAGCCAAGCTTTGGCGCTAATAGCTACGCATGGGGTGGTGAAAGCATAAATGTATTTAGGTTTGATGTACCACGCACTGCAGTAAATCAAGCATTTACATTGGTTGCACAGGCTAATAATAGCCTTACACTTTTAAATGGTGACGGCGAGAAAATATTATCGGGTAAAGTAGGCGAGGAGCTTACAAACGGTAAGTTTAACTTAACCATTCGTACTTTAAATGCACGCCCTGGTACAGAGTTTACAATTACCCGCAAAGATCGCTTAAATACTATTTTAGATTTGCAAACTGCAATTGGCGCAAGCGAAAAAGGTAAAGACTCAGGCATAATTAACTTAAGCTTACAAAGTACTAAACCGAGTTACGCTGAAAAAGTGCTTGATAAAGTGGCCGCTATTTATGTACGCCGTAACGTTGAGCGCAACAGCGCAGAGGCGCAAAAGTCGCTTGAATTTTTAGAAGTACAATTACCTGAAATTAAAAAACAGCTTGAATACGCAGAGCAACGCTTTAACGACTACCAAATAAAACGCCAGTCAATAAACATAACGCTAGAAACACAAGGCGTGCTTGAGCAAGTTGTAAAGCTTGAAACCAAGTTACAAGAGCTAAACCTAAAACGTTTAGAGCTTGGCCGTAAATTTAAAAAAGACCACCCAACATACCAAGGTATGCTTGAGCAAATAGAAGCTGTAAATAAACAAAAACAAGAGCTTGTAGGTGAGGTAGGTAACCTGCCAGAAACTCAACAAGAGCTACTACGCTTAAAACGCGATGTTGAAGTAAGTAACCAAATTTACACATTGTTACTTAGTAAAACACAAGAGCTTGATATAGTACGCGCAGGTACTGTAGGTAATGTACGTATTATTGATTACGCTGAGGTAAATACCAGCAAGCCAGTTAAACCTAAAAAAGCATTAATCGTGGTAATGGCCACTATGCTTGGTGGCATGTTAGCCGTGGCTATTGTGCTTATACAAAAGGCAATGCACAAAGGGGTTGAAGACCCAGCAGAAATTGAAGCACTAGGCCTGCCTGTATACGCAAGTGTACCGCACTCAGATTATCAGGATAAACTAAGTGGCTTTGCTGAGCGAGCCCGCAAAAACAAAGTTAATAAACCTAAAAGTATATTAGCGCTAGATAACCCAGCCGACCTAGCAATAGAAGCACTACGTAGCTTACGTACTAGCCTGCACTTTGCGATGATGGAAGCTAAAAACAATATTATTGCTATATCGGGCCCAAGCCCAAGCGTAGGTAAATCGTTTATATCGGTTAACTTAGCCTCTGTACTCGCTCAAAGCGGTAAAAAAGTACTGATTATTGATGCCGATATGCGTAAAGGCTACTTACAAACCCAGTTTGGTTTAAAGTGGGACGATGGCTTAAGTGATTATCTATCGGGCCGTTTAAACTTAGAGCAAGTTACTAAACCAACCAAGGTTGAAGGCTTAAGTGTTATTACGCGCGGACAAATACCGCCAAATCCTTCTGAGCTATTAATGCACTCAAACTTTAGTAAGTTGGTTGAAGAGGTAAGTGCCGCTTACGACATTATAATTATCGATACTCCTCCAATACTTGCAGTAACTGACCCCGCAATTGTAAGTGCGCATACAGGCACTACATTACTTGTCACCCGTTTTGGTCAAAACCATGTACGTGAAATAGAGCTAACTCGAAATCGTTTTGAGCAAAATGGCATAGACGTAAAAGGCGTTGTATTTAACGGTGTAGTTAAAAAAGCGAGTAATGCGTATGGGTATTATGGATATTACAACTACGAATACAAAAGTGATAAATAATTTATAAAGGGCCTATTGGGCACTTTTTAGAAAAACCATGAAATCAAGTAATTACAAAGAGATAGTCTAAATTGACTGTCTCAATTTAGAAAAAAGTGTCTCAGTAGGTTAAATAATTACTGAGATACCAAATTGCTAAAATGCAGTTTAGTGGTGAGCCATTGCGTACTGATTTAGTAAATGCAGAATGTTTTCGTTGTTAAAAATGAATGGTTACCCACCCAAAAAAGATTATAAAACATGCGCTTCACCCACGAGTATACCCTTGAATATTCGTTTTTATTGCACGTTTTAACTTGAAAAAAGTTTTTAAATTTAACTTTAACTTTACGAAGCTCGAAGCCTAAAGCTCGAAGCTCAATAACCAAGCAAAGAGAGTACAACTATGCACGATTCATTAACGGACCTAAAAATTGGCATTATAGGTTTAGGCTATGTAGGCCTCCCATTAGCAGTTGAGTTTGGTAAAAAATTCCCAGTAACAGGTTTCGATATTAACCAAGGTCGAATTGCGCAGTTACAAGCCGGCCACGACTCTACACTTGAAGTAAGTGATGAAGAGCTTAAAGAGTCTCCACAACTTAATTTTTCTTATACAGTGTCAGATCTTGAAAGCTGTAATATATATATTGTTACCGTTCCAACTCCTATTGATGAGCATAAGCAACCTGATTTAACCCCGCTTATTAAAGCCAGTGAAATGCTAGGTAAAGTAGTTAAAAAAGGCGACATAATAATTTATGAGTCAACAGTATACCCAGGTGCTACTGAAGAGGCATGTTTGCCAGTAGTTGAGCGTGTATCAGGCCTAGTATTTAACAAAGACTTTTTTGCCGGCTACTCACCAGAGCGTATAAATCCAGGTGATAAAGAGCACCGCGTAACTAACATATTAAAAGTAACGTCAGGCTCAAACCCTGAAATAGCTGAAAAAGTTGATCAACTTTATAAATCAATAATTACAGCCGGTACACATAAAGCGAGTTCTATTAGAGTAGCCGAAGCTGCAAAGGTAATTGAGAATACGCAGCGTGATGTAAATATTGCACTAATTAATGAGCTATCTATTATTTTTAATAAATTAGGTATCGACACGCTTGAAGTGTTAGAAGCAGCCGGAACTAAATGGAACTTCCTGCCATTTCGTCCAGGATTAGTTGGTGGGCACTGTATTGGTGTTGATCCGTATTATTTAACGCACAAAGCACAAAGCGTAGGTTACCACCCTGAGATGATTTTAGCCGGCCGTCGTTTAAACGATGGTATGGGCAAACATGTAGTATCTGAACTAGTTAAAAATATGCTTAAAAAGCGCATCCATGTAGATGGCGCAAATGTGCTGATAATGGGTTTAACCTTTAAAGAAAACTGCCCAGACCTACGTAATACAAAAGTGGTCGATATAGTTAGTGAGCTTAAAGAATATAACATTAATGTTGATATAGTAGACCCATGGTGCTCTAACGAAGAAGCACAACACGAGTACGGATTAACTCTAACAGCAGAGCATAAACAAAATAATTACGATGCAATTATTCTTGCAGTAGGCCATAACGAATTTAAAGAAATGGGCGCAGAGCAAATTCGTGAACTAGGTAAAGCAGAACATGTACTTTACGACTTAAAGTACGTACTACCAAAACAGAGTGTAGATATGCGTTTATAACGTTGTAGGCGCGGGTTTACCCCGCGCTTTTAAATTAGATAGCATACACCACCCACAATTAATAACTTAAACGTTGTTAGTTCAATATCCAAAGATTTTATAGAGACACTCATGACGCGCTACGAACAAATTAAAAACGAGCTACTTTCATCGCCTAAAACTTGGTTAGTGACAGGTGTTGCTGGTTTTATTGGCTCAAACCTTTTAGAGCATTTATTAAAACTAAATCAAAAAGTAGTAGGGCTCGATAATTTTGCAACGGGCCATCAGCATAATCTTGATGAAGTGAAAGGATTAGTAACTGCAGAGCAGTGGCAATGCTTTAACTTTATAGAAGGTGATATTCGCAATTATCAAGATTGCGAAACAGCATTAGCTAATAACGGTGGAGGTGTGGATTATGTATTACACCAAGCAGCGTTAGGTTCAGTACCACGCTCAATCGCTGATCCGGTAACAACCAATTCAGCTAATATCACTGGTTTTTTAAATATGTTACAAGCGGCGAAAGAGGCAAGCGTTAAAAGTTTTACCTATGCTGCAAGTAGCTCTACTTATGGCGACCACCCAGCGCTACCTAAAGTAGAAGAAAACATTGGTAATCCACTTTCCCCTTATGCTGTAACTAAATACGTAAATGAACTTTACGCAGGCGTTTACGCAAAAACGTATGGATTCAAATCGATTGGCTTACGCTACTTTAATGTATTTGGTCAACGTCAAGATCCTAATGGTGCTTATGCTGCAGTAATTCCTAAGTGGACTGCCGATATGATCAAAGGCGATGATATATTTATAAATGGTGATGGGGAAACAAGTCGAGATTTTTGTTTTATCGAAAACACAGTTCAAATGAATATACTTGCAGCAACGGCGGAAGATAATGCGAAAGACACCGTATATAACGTAGCTGTGGGCGACCGGACTACACTTAACGATCTGTACAAATCAATTCAATTAGCTTTAAAAGAATGTAATGTTGAAGTTACACAAGAGCCAATATACCGTGATTTCAGAGCTGGTGATGTGCGTCACTCTCAAGCTGATGTAAAGAAAGCGGTTAATAGCTTAGGTTACGCTCCAGAATTCAGAATATTAGAAGGAATAAGCAAAGCGATGCCTTGGTACATAAACTTATCAATGAAAAACTAAGTTAATATGTCACTTTTTAAAGGGGCCTCTACTGTCGTTATTGCATCGGCTATATCTCAATTAATTTCAATTAGTCTCTTTCCTATTTTGCTTTATTTTTATTCCCCTGAAAATATTGGGGTTTTGGGGGTTTTTACTTCATTAGTAAGTATAGTCGCCGGAGTATCCTCATTGAGAATTGAACGTAAAGTATTCTTAAATGGGAGTGAGTTTGGTGTTATTCAATCGATAGTTAATAAAACAGTTCCTATAATTGCGATTGTAATATGCATACTAATTGCCTTTCTTATGTTTTTTAAATATGTAACTTTAGACTTATGTTTTTTGCCACTAATATTTATCGGTGGTATATTTAGCTGTTATATAACTGTTAATACCGTTTTTCAAAGTTACTTAATAAGCTATAAAATCATTAGTCTAGCCTCGATATTTCGAGTCATAATCGTATTCGTCTTCCAAATTTCATTTTTTTTTATAATTGACGGAGATTATGCGGTTGTAATTGGTAGTATTGGTGGGATGGTTATTACTTACCTTTATTTAAAAGTGAAACCTATAAGTACTGGGACCAAAATAAGTATTCTAAACTACTTTAGAAATGCTTCTAATCGTCATGAAGCTATTGCCGGCGGGGTTCAAGCGTTAGGTAGTACCGTCTCAAATGCACTACCTATAATTTTAATATCCAGCTTCATCGGAGTAAAGGAGGCTGGTATTTTTTTCCTTGCTGAAAAAGTTATAAGAGCACCCATAAACGTGGTATCAAATAACCTTAGAAGTATAATTGCTTCTGAATATAAAAAGAGAAACGATATAAAGTTAATTTATAAGTCATCTATTATACTTTTTATATTGTCATTATTTATATTTTTATTAGGTTATACTTTTATAGATTATTTTAATGACAATATAGTTAATACGAAATGGGAAGAGGCTTTAGTAGTAATTAAAATATATCTATTATTTATAGTTTTAAATTTTACCACATTATCTTATCAGTCTTATAATATGCACTTTATAGAAATGGTTAAAGTGGCGAAACTTGATGTTTTTTCTTTATTTATAAAAATAATATTAATATTTATAAGTGTATTCCTTGTTGGTGATCTAAATACTATTGTTTATGCTATTTTGCTTTCCGGTTTGATTACATTTTTTCTTCATATTGCATTATTTAATACTAGGTGTAAGAAATGACTATAATCCTTTTTATATATGCAGTTATAACGTTCTTTTCTTCCTTTGCTATATTTAGAAAAGGTCGTGTTTTTGATTTTATATCTCTCGGTTTTTTATCGCTACAAATATACTTTATGCCTATATTATTTCAGCTTTTTGGGCAGTGCACACCTTATGGGTGCTTAAAGGAAGAAATAGTATATATTTCAATTTTTCTAATGATATGTATGGTGTTTTTTTCCTTTTTAAAATTGAATGATAAAAGGATTGAAATAAAGCCGGTTGTTGATATTAAGTTTTTTTCAATAGCAGCTCTATTACTAGCTTCCCTGTCATTTCTTTACATTATATATAGTAGTTCTGGAAAGATATTTTTAGACTCTAAGTCTGAAATGTCAGGATATTTAGGGTATGGCTTTATTATATGGTCTTTTTCTTCTATTTTAGCTTTTTTGGGATTTTACTCAATAAAGAATAAATTTTTTACTTTATTATCATTTTCATTTATTTGTATAACGATTTACATAGGATTCAGAAGTACGGCCGCGATTGCTATTATATCTATATTTTTATTAATGTCTAAAGAGTATAAATTATCAATAAATAAAATAAAGTTACAACATGTATTTTTATTTTTATTTGTTGTTTGCTTTTTCTTTATATATAAAGGAATTTATACTGCCATAAAATTCGATAACTATGAGCTTGTTTTTACAAGATTAAGTGATTATCAGTATTACATTGACTCCTTTCTAGACGCTGAGCCTTCAATTATTAGTTATATCATGTCGGAGGTACTGAGTGAGGAGCTACAGGCTCCAAAAGAACAAATTTACAATATCTTTTTATCTTTTGGTTTATTTGGCTCCCTTTTTCCTGATCTCGATACTTTTAATGATATTATTCAACCCCGTTATTTTCCTGGCGTGCATTGGGGAGCAGGAAGTAGTGTCTGGGCTAATGTCTTTGCATTAACTGGTTGGATTGGGTTATTTACTTTTTGTTTTATTTATTGTTTTACATTATATGCGTTCTCAAGTTTATACAAGAAACTAGATGGTACTTATTTGATAATCTTGACAGTTATAGCTACCTACTGGGGTTTTTATATTCATCGGAATGATCTATCTTATCAAATAAATTTAGAAAAAAGAGTCATAATCACTGCAATTTTAATTATCATAATGGCATATATAATCAAAGCCTTTTATAAATTTTTTAAGAAATAAGTTATAGGATTTACTTAATGATTAACATGCTTGTTGTATTACCAACAGATAGAATAGGTGGAGCTGAGAGAGTAGCAATGAACCTTGTTGAATATCTAACTGGTAAGAATCATATACATGTAACTATTTATTTTCTAACAAAAAATAATTCTAATTCATGGGCATTTTTTAATGAATTAGACAATGTTGATATAATTCATCAAAACTCTACTCGGGTTGCTAAGTCTATATTTAAACTTTCAACTTTTTTATATGGAAGGAGCTTTGATTATGTTTACTCTACCCAAGCTCATACTAACTCTATGCTTTGCCTTTTTAGAAGATTAAGAATACTCTCATGCAGATTTTTAATTTTGAGAGAATCTTCAATATTAAGTTCACGCTTTAATGGGTTAAAAGGTTTTTTAATAAATATAATGTATCAGCCCTATGGAAATCAGGATTTGCTAATATGTCAAACTAACCTGATGAAAGAAAAGTTAATATCTTACAGAGGGCTGAGAATTTCTACTAACTCTAAAGTAATTCATAACCCCATAAATTTAAAATTAATCAAACCATTATCTGAATTAGAAGTTAATATGAATTCAGGTACAGCCTTTAATATAGTTATGGTGGGTAGGCTTGTTCAAATCAAGAATCATAAACTTGTTATTCAAGCACTTTCACAAATTAAACACAAATTTAGGCTTTACATTGTTGGAGATGGAGAGCTCAAAAACGAGTTGTATGAATTATGCAGAACAAGTAATTTGTTAGAAGAAATTCGTTTTGTTGGAAATGTTAAAAATCCATATAAATATATGGCAAATGCAGATTTAGGGATCATTTCTTCTTTTTCAGAAGGCTTTCCCAATGTACTTATTGAAATGATGGTTTCAGGTACGAAAGATATAATAATAACTCCATGTACGGGAGATTTAGAGTTAATTCCAGACATCACTGTTTTAGAAGGGTTTTCAATTAAAGAAATGCAAAATATTATTAGTAGAAAGCTTAAGAAACCAGAATGTTACTCTCAAAGCTATAAAGAGTTTTCTAAATCTAGAGATATTGCAAGTTATTGGAGTGAAATAAATTCAAGCTTTCTAAATGAAATAAAATAATTATTATAATAAATTAACATAGAGATACTGTTTTTTTAATACACAGGAAAGCCGCCAATAATAAAGGATGTTTCGTATTATTGTTATATTAATTGAGCCAGGTAGGTTTATATGAGTTTTGAGAATCATAACAATACTGAGTATATAAAAAGTGAAGCTGCACTGGCTGTGTTTCTAGTATTAAAGTGTATGTTTATTTAAAAGCAATTTTTTATATTTGAAGGTTCGTATGACAAACAACCATTTTTTCTGAGGAGCAGTAGTTGAAACGTTTTTTAATAGTTGCGAATTCCCCTTTTACAGTTGTGAATTTTAGAAAAGAGCTTATCTTAGAGCTTTTAGCTCTTGGTCACGAAGTTCACGTTATTTGTCCAAGTAGCTGTAATTTAGTTGAAGATAGTAACTACTTAAGTTACCTAAAATCTAAAGGAGTTTTATTTCATAATATTGTGTTGGGTAGATCAAGTTTGAATCCTTTCTCAGAATTACTCCTGTTTCTGAGTATCTATCGTTTAATTAGTGCTATCTCTCCTGATGCAGTTTTAAATTACACTATCAAGCCCACAATATATGCTTCTATAGCAGCCGGTTGGCTAGGTATTGAGCATGTTTACTCGAATATAACTGGCTTGGGGTTTATTTTTACTGGTACCACTTTTAAAGCAAAAATCCTATCTGTACTAGTTCGCTTCCAATATAAAATTGCCTTAAAGTATAATAAGAAAATTTTCTTTCAAAATACAGATGATTTATCTATATTTGAAAAATACAAGCTACTTCAAAGATCTAAAACTGTATTGATTAATGGCTCTGGTGTCAATACAGTTAAATTTAGTTCAAGTAAAGAGTATGTGGAAGGGCCAATTAAATTTTTATTCGTAGGCCGTTTACTGAGAGATAAAGGAATATTTGAATTTATAGAAGCTGCAAAATCTATTTCAGAAATGTATCCAAAAGAAGCCGTTTTTTACATTGCAGGTCCCTATGATTCGAATCCTGCATCTATTAAAAGTTCAGACATGGATGAGTACATTAAAAGTGGTCTAATAAATTATTTAGGGAATGTAAGTGATATTCTAGAGGCTTATGAAGAATCTGATGTTTTTGTTTTGCCATCCTATAGAGAAGGTACACCTCGTTCAACTTTAGAAGCCATGTCTATGTCTATGCCGATCATTACCACTGATGCACCGGGCTGTAGGGAAACAGTAGTAGATGGTTTGAATGGTTTTTTAGTTGAAAAAGGTAATTATTTTGCATTGGGTAATGCAATGATAAAATTTATTGAAAATAGAGAGCTAATTACAAGTATGGGGGTCGAAAGTAGGACATTGGCAGTTGCAAAGTACGATGTTAATAAAGTTAATGGTGTAATTTTGGACGTGATAGGTCAGTTTTGAATCATTTAAAAGTTTTAATAACAGGGAGCGACGGCTTCGTTGGTCAGCATTTATTTAATGAACTCATTAGTAACGGTGTTACAGTTTATCGTATTTCCAACTCAACTGACTATTTTAATCAAGATAAAAAATTCACTTTCGAACAATTTTTTTCACCGGCGTTTAATAATAACTTTGATGTCGTAATTCATTTAGCAGGTGCAGCTCATCGTACTTTTTCAGATGAAGAAGCAAGAAATACAAATTTTATTTTAACAAAAAAAGTTATCGATAAGTGTATAAATCTTAAAATACCTAAATTTATTTTTCTTAGCACTGCAAATATTTATCAAGAACAAGTAAGTATAATTCATATTACGAGCGACGTTAGTAGTAATTTACTGAATACTAATTATAATAAGTTGTTGGCGGAAAATTATATTATGTCTAAATCTGATAAAGGTTTTATTGATTCTGTAATAATCAGAAGTCCTTTGATATATGGTGAAAACGTTAAAGCAAATTTTGCATCATTGATGAGATTTGTTGCCAAAGGATTGCCTTTACCTTTTAGATGTATAAAAAAAAATAAGCGTAGTTTAATTTCTGTTTATAATTTGGTTGATTTAATAAAGGTATGTATTGAGCATCCAAAAGCAGCTAATCAGGTGTTTTTAGCAAGTGACGATAATGATTTATCAACGTCTGAAATGGTGGCGTTAATGGCTAAAGTACAGCATAAAAAAAACTTAGCTTTACCAGTACCTGTGTGGTGTTTTAAATTAGCAGGGAAATTACTTAATAAAAATGATGTGGTAGATAGGCTTATAGGCTCACTTCAGCTAGATATTACTCATACAAAAAATACACTTAACTGGGTGCCTCCATACTCCGTTGAGCATGGTTTTAAATTAGCAGCTAAAAAGCCTTCAATAAAGTAATTAATGGATTTATAAATGATACGTTTACTCGATTTTTTGTTTTCACTTTGTGGATTGTTATTTGCAATGCCATTTTTAGTGATTTTATACATTATTGGCTTATTTGATACTGGCTCACCTATATTTATTCAGGAGCGTGTTGGTCGTAATAAAAAACCATTCACCTTAGTTAAGTTTAGAACCATGACTGTTGATACAGCATCGGTCGCAAGTCATTTAGCAAGTACTGCATCAATAACACCCTTTGGTGGTTTTTTACGTAAAACAAAGTTAGATGAGCTACCGCAACTATGGAATGTATTAAAAGGTGAAATGAGCTTAGTTGGCCCTCGCCCTGGTTTGTTTAACCAAGAAGAGTTGACTCAAGCACGTGAAACTAAAAATGTGTTTGCAGTTCGCCCTGGGATTACTGGTTTAGCGCAAGTTAACGAAATTGATATGTCTACCCCTGAACTACTTGCTAAAACAGACCGTGAAATGATTGATACACTAACAATTGGTAACTATTTTAAATATATACTAATGACGGTTACTGGTAGTGGTAGTGGTGATAGGGTTAAATAGTGCTTAATGTTTATAATAGTACCTAGGCTCAATCGTATATTTATTGGGGATGTTTTTTTCGATTCTTTAACTCACTAATCTAAAAGCAGTTATTTTGAAATGTGTCTCAAGATGAAATATTTCTGAGACACATTTCACCATCATTTATTACAACAATAGTGACATATCTGAAATTATCAACCGCCCCTATCGGGCTCTAATATTGTAATTTATTACTATTTACTGAGCAATAAACTACATCAAAAGCTAATTACATTAGCCTATTTTTTGTTATAGTTACCATATTGTTAATTTTAAATGCGATACTGGGTTGGCCCTGTATTTACATCACAAAGGAACGTGTCTTGGATAGTTTCATTCGCTCTATTTTTAACGCATCGCGTGCCAAAAAACGCATTATTACATTGTGCATTGATTCGTTATTTATTATGTTGGCTTTTTGGTTAGCGCTTATTGTAAGGCTTGATAGCTTTGAGTCGCTGCAGCGTTTAGATAATTGGCTTTTATTAGCAGTGTTAATACCGGTTAGCTTATATACATTTATAAGTTTAGGCTTGTATCGTGCTGTACTTAGATACATGAACTCACAAGCTATTTGGGCAATTGTACTAGGCACTGTAATAACAACGATCAGTTTGGTTTTAATCGCCTTTTTTATAGGTATAGATATACCGCGAACGATGCCATTTATATTTGCTTGGTTGTGTTTATTAACTGTGGGTGGTTCTCGCGTATTGGTACGCGCGATGATTGGCAGAATGACGACAAGCAAAAAAGAACCTGTAATTATTTATGGAGCGGGTTCTGCCGGACGCCAATTAGCGACGGCATTAGGTGCTGGCCCAGAATATTTTGTTAGAGCGTTCATTGATGATGATGTAACTAAGCACGGTTCAATTATTCAGGGTATACCCGTTTTATGTTTTAAAGGTATTTACGAGCTAATAAATAAACGCAAAGTAAGTAAAGTCTTATTAGCACTTCCAAGCGAAACTCGTGCCCGCCGTAAAGAAATACTCGCCCAGTTAGAACCTTTAGCTATTAATGTGCTTTCAATACCCGGTATGGCTGATGTAGTAGAGGGCAAAGCAAAGCTTGCAGAAATAGCCGAAGTGGGTGTTGAAGATTTACTAGGTCGTGACCCTGTTGAACCGAATACTGACTTAATGACCGCTAACATTGCTAATAAAGTGGTTATGGTAACAGGAGCCGGTGGCTCTATCGGCTCTGAACTGTGTAGGCAAATAGTTAAACAAAAACCAACAAAACTTGTTTTATTTGAGCTTAGTGAGTTTGGTTTATATTCAATAGAAAAGGAGCTTAGTGAGTACATTACTAATAATAACCTTGATATCGAGCTAATACCTATAATGGGCTCAGTGCAACGTATTAACCGAATTGAAACTGTAATGACAGTATTTGGTGTGCAAACTGTTTATCACGCAGCTGCTTATAAACATGTGCCGTTAGTTGAGCATAACGTTGTTGAAGGTGTACGTAATAATGTGTTTGGTACTTATTACGCGGCAAAAGCAGCAGTAAATGCGAAAGTAGAAACCTTTGTGCTTATATCAACAGATAAAGCGGTACGCCCGACTAATGTAATGGGCGCAACTAAGCGTATGGCTGAGCTATCGCTGCAAGGGTTAGCACAAGAGCAAGGTGTTAAACATAAAACGCGTTTTTGTATGGTGCGCTTTGGTAATGTACTGGGGTCGAGTGGCTCTGTAGTGCCGCTATTTCGCAGGCAAATAAAAGAGGGCGGCCCAATAACGCTCACACACCCTGATATAACACGCTTTTTTATGACGATCCCAGAAGCTGCTCAATTAGTAATACAAGCGGGCGCTATGGGTAAAGGCGGCGATGTGTTTGTGCTTGATATGGGCGAACCAGTTAAAATTAAAGATCTTGCGACTAAAATGGTTCGCCTTTCTGGTTTTGAAGTTAAAAGTGATACTAATCCACATGGTGATATCGAGATTAAGTGTACGGGCTTACGCCCAGGTGAAAAGCTTTATGAAGAACTGCTGATCGGCGATAATGTTGGCGAGACCTCTCATGAACGAATCATGACTGCCAATGAGGTAATGTTGCCTTTGGCTGAGCTTAATGTGTTTATAGAAGCGTTAGATATTGCGTGTCATAACTTTGATCACGAAACAATTCGTCAATTATTATTAGATGCACCAACAGGCTTTAATCCAACCGATGGCATATGCGATTTGGTGTGGAATGCAAAAAAGGATCTGATAAAGGGAAATAAGCAGAAGGTTGTAAATATTAATTAAGTTATTATTTTACACTCTAAGTTGAGAGACACTGTATTTTAAAGTAATAAATAACGATCAGGCCGAGTAGGGTTGTTGATAACAATTTATTCAATATTCTGACAAATTAAAGCTATGTATTTAGCTTTTATATTTAATGAAATTTAAAGCGTGAGTTTAACTCGCGCTTTTTGCTTTTTGTAATAAAGCTCTGTTTTTAAGATAATAGAGCTAACAAATATTAATTATATGTGCACTGCGCATTTAACATTTATAAAGGAATAATTATGCCACGTAAGTATTTTGGTACCGATGGAGTAAGGGGCAAAGTAGGAACTTTTCCTATTACGCCTGATTTTGCAATGAAATTGGGCTGGGCCGCGGGTACTGTTTTAGCCTCTAGTGGTACAAAAGAGATTCTAATAGGTAAAGATACACGTAACAGTGGTTATATGTTTGAGTCAGCTATTGAAGCAGGCCTTTCAGCTGCAGGTGTTAATGTAGCATTTGTTGGCCCTATGCCAACACCTGCTGTTGCTTATTTAGCATCAACCTTTAGAGCCGATGCCGGTGTTGTTATTAGTGCATCGCATAATCCATATTATGATAATGGTATTAAATTTTTTAATAATTCTGGTACGAAGTTAAACGATGAGCAAGAGCTAGAAATTGAAGCCTTACTTGAGCAAGCATTAAATAATAACGCTATGCAGTGTGTAAGCTCTGAGCGCTTAGGAAAAGCGAGGCGCATTAACGATGCAGCAGGACGATACATTGAGTTTTGCAAAGGCATATTTGCTAAAGAGTTAACACTTGAAGGTTTAAAAATTGTTATCGACAGTGCTAACGGGGCTGCATATCACATAGCGCCTAATGTTTATGCAGAGTTAGGTGCCGATGTTATTAGCATTAACGATAAACCAAATGGTTTAAATATAAATGAGCAATGTGGTGCCACACATTTAGATAGCCTTCAAGCAGCTGTACTTGAACATAAAGCAGACTTAGGTATTGCGCTTGATGGTGATGCTGACAGATTAATGCTTGTTGATGACAGTGGCGCTGTGATTGATGGTGACCAAATCCTTTATATTTTAGCTAAAGCAGCAAAGCTGCAAGGCAAAATGCAAGGTGGTGTTGTTGGTACACTGATGTCTAACCTGGGGTTAGAACTAGCGCTTAAGGAAATGGATATACCGTTCAAGCGCGCTAAAGTAGGTGATCGCTATGTTGTTGAGCAGCTTAAAAATACTGGTTGGAAACTTGGTGGTGAAGGTTCAGGCCATATTCTACACTTAGATTATGCAACCACAGGCGATGGTATTGTAGCCTCTTTATTGGTATTAACAGCGCTTATTCAGCAAAAGCAATCATTAAAAGACTACGCGGCAGGTATGCAAAAATTACCTCAGGTGCTGCTTAATGTGCGTTTAACAAAAAATAATGCGAATGAGATTTTAAATACTGATTCAGTTAAGCAAGCAGTAGTAGAAGCTGAAACTGTAGTGGTCAATAAAATTTGGCCACAGTTTTAGAATCTTGATATCTAACCTCAGATTCATTTGGCGCTAAACCGGCATTATAATGATGCGGCCTAACGTTGTTGTAATATCCGTTGATATAATCACTAACGCTATATTTAGCATCTATAAAATTTCCATATCCAACCTTTGGCATCCATTCCGTTTTAAAGCTTCTAAAAAATCGCTCCATTGGTGCATTATCCCAACAGTTTCCACGCCTACTCATACTTTGTTTGATTTTATAGCGCCATAAACGTTGGCGATATTTTAAACTTGTATAATGACTACCCTGGTCTGAATGAAACATCAGTCCTGTCGGTTTTCCTCTGCTTTCATACGCGAGTTCAAGCGCTTTTAGCGTTAAATTAGTATCTGGCGACAACGACATGGCCCAGCCAACTACTTTACGTGCAAATAAATCAATAACAACGGCTAAATAAGCCCAGCGATTACCTACCCAAATATACGTCACATCACCGCACCACACGGTATCTGGCTCAACAACATCAAATTGTCTATCAAGCAGGTTTGGAATTTCAAGGTGTTCATTACCGCCGCGTTTATATGAATGTTGAGGTACTTGGCAGCTTTCAAGCTTTAATTTAACCATTAGCTTAGCAGCACGATAACGACTCAATTCAAAATCATTGTTCGTTGCTATTGCCGCGATTGTCCGCGCCCCAGCTGAGCCACCGCTCATTGCATGTATTGCTTTAACTTCAGCCTCTAGCCTTACTTGCTCTGACGTCGGCGTTGTATCCCGTATAGCCCAATATTTATAGCTGCTACGATGCACATTGAATACGTTACACAGCACGCTAATTGGGTAACGCTCTCGTTGATTTAGTTTCTCGATTAACGAGAATTGTTCAGGGAGTCGGACATCAAGAGAGCGGTAGCCTTTTTTAATATATCCTTTTCTAATTCGATGCGTTGGATTTGCTTTTTAAGTTCGCGGATTTCAATTTGTTCGGGCGTCATTGGCGAAGCAGATGGTGTCTGGCCATTCCGCTCTTGCTTTAATTGAGTAACCCACTTACTGACGGTTGATTTACCCACCCCCATCGCTTTGGCTGCTTCTTCTTGAGTATAACTTTGGTCAACTACAAGCTGAGCTGTTTCTAATTTTATTGCTGCAGAATACGTTGCGCGTTTTAATTTCGTCATTTTTTCACCCAAATTTGTATGCTTATTAGCATAACATTTCTTTCTTAATGGGTGGCCAAAATCACTGTACCACTACAGGGATGAATCACATTAGCGCGAAGTAAATTCGCATCGATAGGGTGTGCATATTGTAGGTGAGGTTTTATACCTCGCTTTTGGTAACGTTAGGTTAGATGAGCGCGAAGTAAATTCGCATCGATAGGGTGTATATATTATAGGTGAGGTTTTATACCTCGCTTTTGGTAAAGTTAGGCTGCATGAGCGCGAAGTAAATTCGCACCTACAAGGTGCATATATCGTAGGTGAGGTTTTATACCTCGCTTTTTGTAGAGTTAAATTACATAAGCGCGAAGTGAATTCGCATCGATAGGGTGTGTATATTGTAGGTGAGGTTTTATTACCTCGCTTTTGGTAACGTTAGGTTAGATGATCGCGAAGTAAATTCGCACCTACAGGAAGCATATATTGTAGGTGAGGTTTTATACCTCGCTTTGGTAAAGTTAGGTTAGATGAGCGCGAAGTAAATTCGCACCTACAGGTGGCATATATTGTAGGTGAGGTTTTATACCTCGCTTTGGTAAAGTTAAATTGGAAGAGCGCGAAGTAAATTCGCACCTACAGGTGGCATATATTGTAGGTGAGGTTTTATAACTCGCTTTGGTAAAGTTGGATTAGATGAGCGCGAAGTAAATTCGCACCTACAGGGTGTTAAAAATTGGCAAATACACCTAATCTAGCAAACGTTTCCCCGTATACATCCTTTCCTTGATACAGCTCAGCTCCCCAACTTTTAGCACCCATTATTGGTTTACTCAACTTACGAGTATATGCTGTTTGCAGTTCGTAACTTGTTTTATAGCCACTGCGTTTATTTTCAAGCATGCGAATGGTGGTATTTAAACTTTCTATTTTACTTAATTGCCAATGCCAGTTTGCGCTCATAGATTTAGCCGGAGTGTAGTCGGTGTAGTCGTGTTCATCACCCGCCCAGTGGCCAATTACATTGCCAGAATTACGGTTACCATCTTTATATATACTATTTGCATACCAGCTCTTTTGTAAGTTACTGTGCTCGAAGCGTAAACTGTGGTTGTTAGCAATAAAAGGTAAATAAATACCAAAGCTATATGCATTATTGCGAGAGCCACCTAGGGTGTCTTCAAGTGCTACCTCACCGTATAGCTCATAAGGAAGTGTATAAATACTATTGTTATACGCAAAAGTAATTGAGCCTAACTGATCCCCAAGCTCAAAATCTGTATTAACCTCTTCTGCCTCCGAGGTCGTTATATTATCTTTACTGCCAGGGGTAAAAAAGCCTTCTGCAAAGTCTTTTAACTTAACACTACGCGGACCACCACCAAACTGCATTAAGCGGCTTAGGCCTATTGTTAAATTATCGGTTGCTGCAAAACTGGTATGTAAACCAAATAAATAAGGCTTACCGGGTGTAAATTCATTACCGTTTACAGGGTCGTAGTTACCTTTACGGATCCCACGTTGTTCTGTCATTTTACTAATAAACATATCGTAACGAATATTAAAACTGGTTATTGGCTCTACATTACTAAGTGTTATAGAGGGCGTTGTTTTAGCTTGTGTACTTAATAGCATGGCACTATCGTTAAAAGGTGAGTACCAATGCTCTCGGTAACCTACATCTAACTGCGCGTATTTATTACCAAGGTAAAAAAAGCTTTGTGTAGGTAGTATTTCGTCTTCGTTGGCAATGCCTGCAACACTTACACCAAAGTAACGTCCGAAGTTAGCGTAAGCACCACCTTCAATAATTAAGTTGGTTTTAGTGGTTTGGCCGCGTTGGTTAGGCAATGTTTTATCTTTTGTGCCAGCAGCAAGTGTTACTTTTGCAAATGTACCCGCATCACTTTGAATATAAGGGCTAAGTTGGTACGAAAGTGTTTGATATAGTTCTGGGTAAGTATGCCTTACTGTTTGCAGCACTCTATAAATGTCGTGCGCTTTATAAGGCTTGCTCATAATATGTGTATTTTTACTTACAGCTAAAAGTCGTTGTACTTGGTGCTCAAGTTCTGGGGCTTGATTTAAAGGTAAATAAGGTGACACGCCACCTTTAGCAACAGCATTTGCACTGATTGCCATCCCGATAAACAGTGATATTTTTTTGAGCATAATTATTCCGTTAGCAAAAATTTGTTTAAGTAAAAACGTTAACGCGAGGTTAGCAATAAACGCCTAAGTAAGGAAGAAAAAAGCGATATATTAGTGGGGATATATAGGAGTAAGCTATCATTCGCAGGGATTGACGCTGCGTTAAATTCGAGCGCGCTTTTGCATGTAGTGTTTTGCTATAAAGCAGGTGGTGAACGCATTTAATAAGTTATACCTACAAAAAATAGATTTATAAGTAATTTATTCACAAAGAGGTTAAGAGGGCGCTGCGCTTTAGTGAAGGCAAAAGTAGGTAGCGGAGTTTTTCAAGTTAGTTGTCGCATCAAATTAAATTTTATGCCGCCCGCATTGCTTCTTTTTTCTCTGGATTTAAATTTACTTCAT
>NZ_WTKY01000060.1:0-1944 GCF_011378815.1 Pseudoalteromonas sp. 31A1
CCATAAAAGTAGCCATTACTTGAAAGGTTAGGGCGCTAATCCTTTAAGGCTGCAGCGCCTAGCCTTACAACATTCATGTTGTTAAAGAGCGGGTAATTATTTATACGTTTGTTTATTCTGGTTTTGGTGGGTTAACATTAATTAACCAATCAGGAATATACTCATTTTCAATAGTGATTTGATAGCCTTTGACTTCTTTAGCGATAACGGCCATCGCGATAAGAGAAATTGCTAAACCTCCACTTCGGCTGCCTAAACGCTCCTCATCACTGTAATATTCTTTGTGCAGTAATAAAGCCTTTTCCATGGCGCTATTGTAGGCCTGCTCACCGTCTTCTGTGAAGATGGCTTCGATAACAGAGACCAACGGCCACTTGAGGCGGCTGGCATATAAATACGCTTCATCAATAGAGTAATCATCCGGGTTAGAGGTGACATACGCTTGCTCTAGCAGGTGTGCTAAGTCGGCGCTTGGATTGAATAGCCCTTTGAGTAAATCAGCTAAGGCGTAATCGAACGGTTTGAGTTGATTGCCGTAATTAGAGTTTACAAACACCTCATTATCTATGGTGGTTAAAAAATCAATGGCCTCTTGGTTGCGTACGATAATCGCGGCATATAAAGCAAGTAGCCAAACAGGATGCTCTGCGTTTTCAGGATTTTTCTTGCCAATGACTTCTAGGTATTCATCGTCATAAAAAAATGCAAAGGCTTGACCATCATTGGCGTTACTTTGAAAAATACCGTGCCCTAATTGTGACGCGCGTAGTAGGTATAACCAAGCGTGGTAGCTATTGGGGTTTTCAATGGCTTCCATTGGGAATGATTCAATTAAATTTCGTTTAAATTGAGTTTGCAGCCCTAAACTTGGGTTTTTTTGGATACGAGGGATGTTTTTTTCTTCGTGTTTTTTGTATCGCTCACACATGTGTTCATAACTTACTTTTGCAAAGCTGTAATGGCTTTTAATCATCTTAAAAAATCTCCTTAAAATCCGATATCAAAAATAGACACATCAATAACATCAATTAAGCCATTATCGTTGGCTTTTTGTTGTATGCCAATATACTCTAGCGTTCCATCTAGTTTTGCGTCTTCTAGTGAATCTAACATATCTTGAATACCCTCGACCTGCTTAGTAAAGGCTTCTTCGCCGACTTTACCATAGCGAGGGTCTTTTGTGAGTGTATCTAGTTTGGTTGTGTAATTATTAATCACAGAATCCATGTATTTGGCAGTTCCTTGCTGTGCGCGCTCTTCTCCTGCCATTCTGCTGCCCCATGTTGCATTACCGCCTTTGGCTTCCATGATAAGCACTTTGCCATCGTCGATAGTATACACTTGGTCAAACTCACCTTGCTTGCCGTTACCGGGTAATTTGGTGTTTAATGGTTTGGCGTTGGGGTAGTTTTGTTGTACATAAATGCGGGCGGCTTCTTCACCTAAGTCTTCACTGGCCAGTCGCATGGCTTTTTGTGCATCTTTTAATGCTTTAGCGTCTCCTGCTAATAGCGCGGCATCACGTTGTGCCACGGCGCTATTTCGCGCCATTTCGAGTGTTTTTAGACGGGCTCTTGCGGCTGAGTTTAAATTGCTGTGTTTAATTTTTAATTTTTGTGACAGGGTATTAAACACATCGATTTGGTCAGATACGGCCACTAACGCGCCATTTTCATAACGCAGTTTTGGTGGTTTACTGCCATCTATGCGCTGTATGATAACTTTACCGTCTGCATTGGTGTATGCACGGTAGTTGCCACGAATATCATCGGGTAGATTTTGCAATAAGTAGTCAGCATGGGCTCTCGCTGACACCTGCGTTGTTACGCCTCGATTGGTACCTGGTTGTAATGTTGCATCAGGTTTGTCAATGCGCTCAATTAACTTAGGCTGCTCAGGCGATACTGTGTGCGATATTGTTTTATCTAGCTGTTTGCGCTTAAG
>NZ_WTKY01000061.1:0-1885 GCF_011378815.1 Pseudoalteromonas sp. 31A1
TTGTCTACATAGCTCAGCTTTTTGCGTGATTCATTATTTATAAACTGTACTTGTCGCCCCGTTTTAATGGGTGGCTTTCGCATGCATTGCTGCTGTAGCGGGCACGTTTTACAGTCTTTTAAATAACCAGATAAACTACAGATAAACTACAGATAAACTAGACAGCCACTTTAATTGAACAAACAAAATGTTGCCATTAAATTTAATTTGTAGGTTAATAATATATCTTTTATCGACAGGTTATTTTCATTTCATCCATCAAATAAGTCATTAGCGCTCTTAATCTAAATTGCACGCATGAAAATGACTGCATGGTGCAGTTGTGATTTATTATTGAATAGTTTTACTGAGTAGTTTACGTTTTATGCAAGATAAACTAGACTGCAAGATAAACTAGACAGCCACTTTAATTGAACAAACAAAATGTTGCCATTAAATTTAATTTGTAGGTTAATAATATATCTTTTATCGACAGGTTATTTTCATTTCATCCATCAAATAAGTCATTAGCGCTCTTAATCTAAATTGCACGCATGAAAATGACTGCATGGTGCAGTTGTAATTTATTATTGAATAGTTTTACTGAGTAGTTTACGTTTTATGCCAGTAGCTTTTCGCAGTTACTGATATTCGCTCGCCGCTTTCGCTTTAAGTTTTCACAATAAGCTTCTTGTGAGGCTGGCCTGCCCACTGCACCACGAAATACGCGCGTAAATTGGGTTGTAAGCTTTAACCAGTTTTCTGGAGATATATTCACCCTTTCCAGTAAAGACAAATGTGTACTTTCAATATACCCTCGCTTGTCTTCTCGTATACAACGTCCTGTAAATTCAACAAGTTCAAGGTACGATTTAAGCTCAAACGGCAGCCCTTTGGGCATAATCTGACGTGGCATACCTGCAAAGCGAAGGAGCTGTTTTGGCTGCTTGCCTTCTTTTGCGCATATTAAGCGTACTTGAGCGCTGGTATGGTCTGACTCTTCTGCCGTTTTAGCCATCTTGGCTCTAATGGGGTTTAAATCTACATACGCCATACAGGCGGCAAGTGCGGCTTCATCTAGTAATGCTTGTGAGCTAAATCGCCCCTCCCAAAACCTGCCAGTACAGTTATCTTCCTTATTTGCTCTGCGAGCAATATCTTCATTTAACAACCGCATAAACCAGCTAATACTTGATAGGCGCTCTCGATATCCCTTTACTGTTTGATTAAAAAAGATAAGTTCAACTTTACTTAGCTTTTCACCCTGTACATATTTTTGCGTTAACAATGTGCCTTTACAGAGTTTATGCCAGCGAATAACAATCGCTTTATCATTCAGCCTATTCGCTTTCTTATCATCAACATACAGTACTAAATGGGTATGATTACTCATAACGGCATAAGCACATACATCAATACAAAACACCTTAGCTAACTCAAGCAGTTTGTCTTCAACCCAACCTCTACGATGCTCGTAAGACTTGCCTGTAAAACGGTCTTCGCCACATAAAAATGCACGGCGTACACAACGTGAAATACAGTGGTAGTACTTTGTATCAACCAAACTTACTTGACGCTTTCTTGCGATTGCCATAAGACACTCTGCTTGTTTTTTGCACTAAACAAAGGCTAGTCTTTAACTTCGAAAAGCGCAAAATTTAGAGTGGGTGTCTTGTTTATATTCTTTTTTTGGCCACGAATCCCGCTATTGATGTGTAATGCGGCTGAATATCTCCCGACACACTCATAAATAAAATATTATGCTCGCAAGCCTTTGCAATCCGACGGCTACTGATAAATCCATGTGCATAACCCAGTAAAATAATCTTTAGCATTACCGAAGGCGGATACGCAGCAGCGCCTGTTTTGTCGTTGTTATACCACGCGTCAAAGCCCGATAAGTCGA
>NZ_WTKY01000062.1:0-1536 GCF_011378815.1 Pseudoalteromonas sp. 31A1
ATCATAATAAAACTCCTGATTACTTTCGTAAAAGTACTGTTTTGATTTAACCAAGAGCCGTAACAAATTTATGTACAAGCCCCTTACTGATTAAGTTAACGGCAGGAAATAAAATACCTTTAGCTTTTATTTATAAATAATTACAAATTCATGTTAATAAATTTATAACTTTTTGATTAGCTTGTTATTAGGGGGTTAACTATGACACGAACTGCATTTAAGACTTTTTATTGCAACTACACGGGTGTAGAACAATAGTAGGGGAATTGCCGAAAACAATTAAGTAACGAAATATTTAGCCTTGTTACAATACAATCATCTGTCGTTAAATAAAGCCCATATTGAGCCGATTGGTGCAATATCAAAACCAAATAAAAAAGGAGATGACCAAAGTCATCTCCTTTTAAAATTATTATAAGTATTAGCTAAAATAGAGAAGTAGCTATTACCTTATTACTGTTAGCCTAATAGGCTAAGTGCAGTTTGCGGTAACTGGTTCGCTTGCGACAAGATTGATGTACCTGCTTGTTGCAATATCTGGTTCTTCGTCATCTCAGCGGTTTCTGTTGCAAAGTCAGTATCTTGAATACGACTACGTGATGCAGACACGTTCTCAGAAATATTCGCTAAGTTACTTATTGTATGGTCAAAACGATTTTGAACCGCACCTAGGCTTGCTCGTTGTGAGTCGATATTTGCGATCGCGTTATCAATAATTGCTAATGCGTCTTGCGAACCTGATTGACTTGTGATATCGACCGAGTCTACATCGGATAATGTACTAGTTACAGTAGCTGTAGCACTTGTAGCCAGTGAGGTTTTATCAGCTTTAACTGTAAATATTTCTGATGAATTTAATTGAATACCACCAGCTACAGTCGTAGAGTCATCAGTAGCAGCGCCACTTACAAGCGTAGCAACTGAACCATTTTTACCATCGTAGCTTTGACCTGTAACAACTATAGATCCTGCTGTAATAGCACCAGCTGCATCTGCGCTCTGATAATCTACTATTTCAATATCGTCACCCTGATCATTATTCAGAGTAAATACACCATTTTCAATTGATGCAGTTACACCGTGATCATCAGTGCCTGAGTTTATAGCTTCAGCCATTGCTTGCTGATCCGCAACTTTATCACCAGTGCTACTAAATGCTACTTTTTCATCATTTAACGTAAAACTGACTGTTTCATCCGCGGCAGATGTTGCAATTGTAACACCGGCGGTTGTTCTTGCTTGGGCTGTTACACCTGTATTAGATGTGTACTGATTAATAGCAGCTGCAGCTTCTTTTGCGCTTGCCCCAGCAGTAATATTAACAGTTGAAGCTGCATCACCTGTTCCAGATATTTCATAAGTACCCGCCTCAACACCATTTGTAGCTGCAACCGCAGCATCAGCAGGTGTAGCTCCACCAAAACCACCTACAGTACTTGCAGTCAAAGCTTGAAGATTTACTTGATTAGAGCCAATACTATCAGCAGCTACGCTTGAAAGTGATACATTAATCGTTTCGTTTGAATTTGAACCAAT
>NZ_WTKY01000063.1:0-1483 GCF_011378815.1 Pseudoalteromonas sp. 31A1
AGCTGTCTCTTGATCACAAGTCTGGCTCAAGAGATTTTGCTAAATCGTAGCCTTCCAGGATGGCTTGTAACTTAAGCCATCCTTGCCATAACACTTTCACAGATGCACGCCCTGTGCGCTTGGTATCTTTCCAGCCTCCTAACTTTGCCAGTTCCTGATACGCCCATGACATATTTGGAGCAGTTTCAGGCAATGGTGTTTTTATTCTCTTTAACCACAATAACTTCCATGCTTTGGGAGATAACAGTTGTTCACAACTTGGAGAATCAGGCTGCTCATTGGTGAACTTTAGTTGCAATATTCGCGTCGCAATAAAGCCATTAATCGTCACCAATCTTTCCATGTTATCTTGGCTTTGAAGGCGTAAACTTTCGATATCCGTACCATCACTTTTCCAGACTTTATGGTATTCCTCTACAAGCCAACGGTGCTCATAGTAGGTGATGATAGCTAAGGCGTCTTCTTTGCTGGTGACTGGTTCACTGGTTAATAGGTGCCAGCTTAAGCCGTTCTTAGCGTTTCCTCGCTCTGCACAGCCGACATAGTAAACTGGGAGGGAGTGTCCTTTCTTATTGTAAGGCGCTTTGAGTGTCACTGGCGCATAGGTGATATCCAGTGTTGCGCTTCGGGCTTTTCTTCCTCCTTTTTGTGCAATGTGGATGTGTTTGGTGCCTGCACTCATCAGCTCGCTTGCAAACGCATAGAGCTTATCCTCACCTTCTTCAATATGACGACTTTGCATCGAGCGTACGACGAATCGTTGCTGCTCGGTTAGTTTATACTGCAAGTATTCGTAGATGTCCGCTTCGCGGTCACACACCGATATCACGTTCGCCATTTGTCCTTGCAGCCGCTCTGCCATCGCTCGTGACGCTGACTCCCACTTGTAACTTTCTTTTTCTTCGTAAGAAGTCGTCGCGTGTTTTTCTCTTTTTCCAATCGTGTTGATATCACGACTCCAGCGAGACTGTTCAATTAATCCCACAACTTGCTTTGTGTCTGGCGCAAACAGTAATACGCTATGAGCTAACAAGCCTCGTTGTTTTGCTCCTCGTCCGACATGACCCAAATCATCTCGAATGGAGGAATGTTTATAAATTAGTGTGGTCGTGTCTTCTAATGCGAGCAATAAGTTATGACTTTTTGCTTGTTCAACCGTGGCTTTAAAGCCTGACTCGGCTATAGCCGTTGCGTCAATATTCTCGTTGCGAATAAAGCGGTAGGCACCTTCCATATCGGCGGGGGATTGAGTGATGTTCACAAGTGGTTTTCCTGGTTCATTTGCAAGCGTTGATGCTAACTTTACCAGACGCGCTGTTCTTCTTGGATCACCTAAGTCCGATTTACCGAATTGTTGTTTTGCCCAATGAGTATGTTCGTTAATCATAATGTGCCCTCAAACAAGATTTGAAGATCTGATCATGACATTGAGATTTAGTTCAAAAAAATCCCCGCTAATTTCTTAGCAGGGATTTGTGTATAA
>NZ_WTKY01000064.1:0-1442 GCF_011378815.1 Pseudoalteromonas sp. 31A1
TTAGCTAACACCGATCAGTTAAGGTATTTTTGATCGGTTGACCGATCTTTTGGTTGCTTCACAATACCCTTATCATCTTTTGATTATGAGGGTATTTTTATGCTTAGTCATTGGTTACTTGATACGGATATATTCGCCACTCCTGACTCTTTATCTACATTTCAGAAACATATCCCTCTTGAGTGGATTTCTAATGTGCTCGAGCAGACCGATAAAGCAAGTATTCGCAAACGAAAGTTACCTGCTGAGCTTGTCGTCTGGCTTATCATTGCAATGGGTCTTTTTCGCGACCGCTCTATTAGTGACGTTGTTGAGAAGTTAGATTTAACACTCACTGATACCCTGGGCGATACGGTTGCTCCAAGTGCTATTCCTCAAGCGAGACAGCGCCTCAGTAGCGACCCCCTCCAAGCCTTATTTCACCTATGTGCAGCCCATTGGACACAAGAAGAAGATGCTGATGATACGTGGTATGGACTCCGGTTATTTTCTGTCGATGGAACGCAATTTCGTGCACCCGACACACCTGCTCTTGCTGAGCACTTTCACTATATTAAGCACAGTAAAAACCGTCATACAGAATATCCTATTGTACGCCTATGCGCCTTAAGCTCCTTGCGTAGCCGGTTGATACACCACGTTGCCTTCGGGCCCAGTTATCAAGGTGAGGTGAACTACGCAAAGCAGCTATTTGGTCATGTAAGTGATAACAGTCTAACTATTTTTGACCGATGTTATCTCAGCGCTGAGCTACTGATTAATTGGCGTAAGCAACACCCACAGTCGCACTGGATGGTCCCGATTAAAAGCAACACGCAATACACCGTTATTGAATCTTACTCTGAGCATGACTTCAAAGTAGAGATGAGTGTATCTGCGCATGCCAGAAAACAAGACCCTTCGCTTCCTGAGTGCTGGCAGGCCAGACTGGTTCTTTATCCTGAGCCAATGGGGCCTGGAAAAATAAAAGGTCTGCTGTGCTCTTTGGATGATGAACAGGCTTTTGGTGCGCAGGCCATTCTTGATGTCTATTTCGAACGCTGGGAAATTGAAAATAGCTATGGAGAAATAAAACACCAGATGCTTGAGGATAGTATTCTTTTGCGTAGTCAGACTGTGGATGGAGTCAATCAAGAGTTATGGGGGATATTGCTAGCCTACAATTTAATTCGAGTAGAGATAAGTCGAATAGCCAAAGAGGCTAAAGTCTCCCCGCTGAGAATTAGTTTTGTCATGGCTTTGCGGGATATACAGGATGAAATACTCTGGTGTGCCATCGCTTCGCCAGGTTCAATTCCAAAGAAATTAAGGGCAATGCGAGAGCGAGTGAAACGTTATATTCTTCCAGAAAAAAGAAAACGGCCCAAAAGTAGGACCGTTCGAATTTCAAAAACTCGGTACACCATTAAGTCAAAACATGCTTAACTGAATGGTGTTAGCTA
>NZ_WTKY01000065.1:0-1348 GCF_011378815.1 Pseudoalteromonas sp. 31A1
CCAGAGTTCATATATGGTCTCCTCCAGTATTGCAAGGTGTCATTCAACGATAGCAGGGACAGGTTTGCTGTCATATATACGGTCTTTTAGTGAAGATTATTACTTCTGACCTTGATGTAATCCGCGCATATTGTCCTGATCAGGTTATCGGTATTTACTACCACTGAACTCTATAGGTTTTCAATATGCAGGTTTGACCTGTTATGTCATCGTTTTAGTCACTTACGCAATTCTTTGAAGAGTATTTATACGGGTGAGTAACTCTCACCTGAAGCGCTAATAGCCCAAGCCATTCTCGCCATCTTGTTGGCATAAGCTACACATGCTCGATTATGCCCTCGAGTTTGAACTAGTCGGTTTATCCATTGACTTAATTTATCATTCTTCGTTTTTGCTCTGGAGACAACCGCTTTTGCTCCTTGGATCAACAGGCACCTTAAGTAGCTATTTCCTCGCTTACTTATCCCAAGTAAAGTATCTTTTCCGCCACTACTGTGTTGACGCGGAACGATACCTAAAGACGCTGAAACATCGCGGCCTCTTTTATAGTTACTGCCATTTCCAACTTCATTGAAATAGGCGCTTGATACCATAGGACCAAATCCAGGTATTGTTTGGAGCCGTTGGCAAATATCATTATTTTTTGCTGTTTCAACTATTAATGTACTGTAAGTTTCAATGCAGCTGTCTAAGTTATTCAATTGTGTTTCTAACTGCTTTAGTACCGCTTTAAATGCGCCTGATAATCCGGTATTTTCATCTTCTAAAATTAGGGGGATACTTTTGCGTATTGTGTTTACACCCTGATTTAAAATAATTCCGTATTCAGCAGTTAAGCCTCGGATTTGATTGCATAGTGCCGTTCTTTGTCTGACCGCTAATTCTCTCGCTTTGTGCTGTGCTTGGTTATCTTGTTGCTCAACTGATTTTATACAGACACTTTTAATATGATGTTGTTTTGAAGCAACGCTAATTGCTAAAGCATCGTTATAATCATTTTTATTGCCAACTAAGAAGGCTTTTACATGCTGAGGTGGAATAAGCTTTATCTCATGACCACATTTTCTGATTTCTCGAGCCCAAAAATGAGAAGTTGCACAGGCCTCTAAAGCAACTAAACACGTAGTGTGTTGTTGGAAAAAAGATAACACTTGCGCACGCTTTAACATTTTCTTTTTAACTAAGCGCCCTTGTTCATTGCAGCACACCACATGGAAAAATCTTTTTGCTATGTCTAAACCAATTGTTGTAATCTTCATTTTGGTCTTCTCCCTTTGATTATTGTAACCACTTTAATCATGGCACATAGATGCCGTATAGGGAGGAGACCATTACATCAGGTTAAATA
>NZ_WTKY01000066.1:0-1268 GCF_011378815.1 Pseudoalteromonas sp. 31A1
GCTGAGCAAATTTTGCCTGGCACCTTTGAGTATGCCCTTTGTTATATTGTCGAAAATAAACTCGACTTATCGGGCTTTGACGCGTGGTACAACAATGACAAAACGGGCGCGGCGGCGTATCCACCTTCGGTAATGCTAAAGATTATTTTACTGGGCTATGCACATGGTTTGATCAGTAGCCGTCGAATTGCTAAAGCGTGTGAGACGAACATTTTATTTATGAGTGTGTCGGGAGATATCCAGCCGCATTACACATCAATAGCAGGCTTCGTTGCTAAAATGCATGAACAGATTGAGCCGATTTTTACGCAAGTGCTGATGATATGTGATGAGGAAGACTTGATAGGCCGCAACATGTTTGCCATTGATGGGTGTAAATTAAAGTCCAATGCGAGTAAAGAGTGGAGTAGCACATTCGATGAGTTAGGTCGCAAAAAAGCAAAACTAGAACGCGCAAGCAAACGTATTATTGAACGCCACCAATCACAAGATGGACTGGGCGAAGAATTGATAACTCAGGATTTAAAACAAAAAGAAAAGCTAGATAAAAGTGCAGATAAAATCACCGAGTTTTTAGCCACTCACGAAGAGAAAACAGGCAGTAAAGGCAAGCCTGTTAAAAGTAATATCACTGATCCAGATAGTGCAAAAATGACGACCTCAAAAGGCACAATCCAAGGTTACAACGGCATCGCGATAAACGATGATAAACACCAAATTATCCTGCAAGCACAAGCGTGGGGCTCAGTAGGCGAGCAACAAACTTTACAGCCAGCCGTTGCACAATTAAAACAGCAACTCGCTAAACTCAATACAGAAAAAATGGAAGATGAGCATACCATCAAATTCACCGCAGACAGTGGGTTTAACAGCGAAGTAAATCTTGAATTTATGGCGCAAAGTGGGTTCGATACCTACATTGCGGACAACCAATTTAGAAAACGAAATCCATTGTTTAAAGCCAGCGAAACATACGAAACAGAGCAAGAAAAGCGCCGACTAAAACGCAGCAAAGGCAAGCCACGATTATTTACCTCAGACGATTTTCATTATGATGAGGCAACGCAAACATGCCGCTGCCCTGCAGGCAATGCCATGTGGCGAAGCGGAGTTAATGTAAACAGCCATAACCAACAATACATACGATTCTGCGGTTACTTAAAAGATTGCAAAGTATGTCCACTACAACAACAATGCATGCGAAAGCCACCCATTAAAACGGGGCGACAAGTACAGTTTATAAATAATGAATCACGCAAAAAGCTGAG
>NZ_WTKY01000067.1:0-1238 GCF_011378815.1 Pseudoalteromonas sp. 31A1
TTTTTATACTACGGTATTCAAAAAAACGATTAAACTTCGTTTTCTTTGGCATTATTCCAACACCGAAGTAATTATTATTTTGCATCAGGATCCTTATGCAATTGCTAAATCAGGTGAGGCATTTTCAATTGGCTTTTCAATTGGCTTTTCAATTGGCTTTTCAATTGGCTTTTCAATTGGCTTTTCAATTGGCTTTTCAAACGCATCAAAATCTATTGGTAAGGTTAAATTTTCGTTGTATATAAGTATTGGTGTTATTTCAACATCAAACACACTAATACTAGGAGATTCAATTTCAAACTCATAAACTGCAGCATTTAAGCTCAGGCTATTATCATCAAATTCATAATTAAACTAGACAGCCACTCTAATTGTGTTTTTAAAGTTGATTTTTCATAAAGTAAAACAGCGATTCACACTAACCGCTGTTTTTTACATCACCAAACTTCATGTCTGTTTACTTGGCAGTCATCAGGGTCTAAATAAGGTTTTAGCTCCTCAGGAAAGGCGTGTTTTTCTGTTATATCTTTATCGATTTTGAAGTAATGCTCTATCGATTGATATAAATGCGTGCCAAGTGGGATTGATGTATCCATAAAGGTCATGGCTGTGGCATATTGCAGCGAATCCCATTCACGATTAAAACCACCCACATAAAAAGTAGGCTTGGTGAAGCAATAATGTTTAGGGTATTTTAACGGCACCATAAGAGACACAAACACACGTGAACCACCACGGGCTGAGCCGACATTACGCTCAATTGCACCAAAGCAAACAATATCTTCGTAAGGTAAATAAAACGGTTTTCTAAATAATGTATGCGGGGTTTTTACAAGGCCGGTATGGCGATTAAAGTAAAACTTATCTCGGTGCGATAATATGGCCCGGTGTTTCAGCATATAAAAACCGACAATAAACATAGGTGCATATATTGCAAATGGCACCCACCGATAGTCGCCCCACACAAAGCCAATAACAACCAAGTCAACGAAGAGAAACATAACTGCAGCTACCATTAACAAGAAGCTTAGAGCAGTAAATAAATTTGACCACCCTCCAAACCATGAAATAGCAAGTTGTTGCCCATCAGAGCGAACCCAGTGCCCCTCAAGTGTTGAGCCACGATTAGGCGACTTGAGCTCTGCTGCGTATTCATCAGTAAAACGCTTACTTTTAAACGTGCGAGTTTTGAATCTGCAACCATTGAGTGCTTCGGCTTTTTTTAATCGCGTTTCATA
>NZ_WTKY01000068.1:0-1132 GCF_011378815.1 Pseudoalteromonas sp. 31A1
ATTACGCTACGATAGTTGCTACAACACCAGCACCTACAGTACGACCACCTTCACGGATAGCAAAACGAAGACCTTCATCCATCGCGATTGGTGCGATTAGAGTTACTGTCATCTTGATGTTATCACCAGGCATTACCATTTCTACGCCATCTGGTAACTGTACGTCACCAGTTACGTCAGTTGTACGGAAGTAGAACTGTGGACGGTAACCTTTGAAGAATGGAGTATGACGACCACCTTCATCTTTCGAAAGTACGTATACTTCTGAAGTGAATGTAGTATGTGGGTTGATTGAACCAGGCTTAGCTAGTACTTGACCACGTTCAACGTCTTCACGTTTAGTACCACGTAGAAGTGCGCCGATGTTTTCGCCAGCACGACCTTCGTCTAGAAGCTTACGGAACATTTCAACACCAGTACAAGTAGAACGAGTTGTATCATTGATACCAACAATTTCTACTTCGTCATTGATGCGGATGATACCAGCTTCAACACGACCAGTTACAACTGTACCACGACCCTGGATTGAGAAAACGTCTTCGATAGGCATGATGAAAGGCTTATCGATGTCACGCTCTGGCTCTGGGATGTAAGTATCAAGTGCGTTTGCAAGCTCAACAATCTTATCTTCCCACTCTTTCTCGCCTTCTAACGCTTTAAGCGCAGAACCAGCAATTAGAGGTAAGTCATCACCTGGGAAATCGTATTCTGAAAGAAGTTCACGAACTTCCATTTCTACTAGTTCAAGTAGCTCTTCGTCATCTACCATGTCACATTTGTTCATGAACACGATGATGTAAGGAACGCCAACTTGACGAGAAAGAAGGATGTGCTCACGCGTTTGTGGCATAGGGCCATCAGTCGCAGCAACTACTAAGATCGCGCCATCCATTTGAGCAGCACCAGTGATCATGTTTTTAACATAATCGGCGTGACCAGGACAATCTACGTGTGCGTAGTGACGTGAAGGAGTATCGTATTCAACGTGAGACGTTGAAATAGTGATACCACGTTCGCGCTCTTCAGGAGCGTTGTCGATTGATGCGAAATCTTTAGCAACACCGCCGTATACTTTTGCAAGTACGTTAGTGATTGCTGCAGTTAGTGTAGTTTTACCGTGGTCAACGTGGCC
>NZ_WTKY01000069.1:0-1110 GCF_011378815.1 Pseudoalteromonas sp. 31A1
TGAAACCTACCGACACCTTGATGAACCCACCGCTGAATTTGATAAAAAAAATGACAGACCTAATAAATTTTGGAGCGACTTTTCACTTGCTCAACAAGTCGAAATATGGCAAAAGTTTAATAAAGAGGCTGCTCATTTTAATTGGCTCAGAGCGACACCTAACGAAGAAATAATTAAGCCTTGGCTACACTTTAAAGGTGAGCCCGAACGTATCGAAAAACTAACCTGGAAATACAAAGCAAAGCGTTTAGCACTGCAGTTGTTTATGGGAATACCTTAAAGATGATTATATTTATAGCATGCAACTAGGATTCTGATAATAATTAAAAATGGAATTTAAACCTAGGTGGCACAAGTGCTGTCTAGGTTTATTAAAGCAAAGGAACCTGATGCAAAATAATAATTACTTCGGTGTTGGAATAATGCCAAAGAAAACGAAGTTTAATCGCTTTTTTGAAGCTCACCGAATAATAAATAAGGGAAGCGAGGGAATTAACAAGACACTCATCCTAAATTTTGACGAGGGAATTAACAAGACACTCATCCTAAATTTTGCACTTTTCGAAGTTAGAGGCTAGCCTTTGTTTAGTGCAAAAAACAAGCAGGGTGTCACATGGCAATTGCAAGAAAGCGTCAAGTAAGTTTGGTTGATACGAAATATTATCATTGTATTTCACGGTGTGTTCGACGTGCCTTTCTGTGTGGTGAAGACCACTTTACGGGGAAGTCTTACGAACATCGACGAGGCTGGGTTGAAGATAAGCTACTTGAATTAGCGAAGGTATTTTGTATTGATGTGTGTGCTTATGCCGTAATGAGTAACCATACACATTTAGTACTGTATGTTGATGATAAAAAAGCCAATAGACTGAATGACAAAGCCATTGTTATTCGTTGGCATAAGCTTTGTAAAGGTACATTGATTACACAAAAATACATCCAAGGCGAAAAGCTAAGCAAAATAGAGCTCATATTTTTTAATCAAATAGTAAAGGAATATCGAGAGCGCCTATCAAGTATTAGCTGGTTTATGCGCTTATTAAATGAAGGTATTGCGCGCAGAGCGAACAAAGAAGATAACTGCACAGGACGGTTCTGGGAGGGACGCTT
>NZ_WTKY01000007.1:0-48445 GCF_011378815.1 Pseudoalteromonas sp. 31A1
AAACATAAACTTGGCTCCCCCTCCCCGACTCGAACGGGGGACCTGCGGATTAACAGTCCGTCGCTCTAACCAACTGAGCTAAGGGGGAATCGTTTATGGTTGAAAAACTTGGCTCCCCCTCCCCGACTCGAACGGGGGACCTGCGGATTAACAGTCCGTCGCTCTAACCAACTGAGCTAAGGGGGAAGCGTCTTGCCTTTCAACGGGGCGAAATATTAATGACCGCGCCGCAAAGTGTCAACATATAAAAGTCATAAATTGAAAAAAGAGGTTTATTCGTTGTTTTTGTGTTCGATCTGCGTGTTTTATAGCTCTATTAAAGTTACTTTTTTAAAAATTTAAGAATAACAATGTGACTTTTATTATTGCTGAGCCTTCAAATTGGTTAAATTAAACACGGTATTAAAGTGGCTTGTTATTAAAAAACAACTCAAAAACATAAAAACTCATTTTTTACTTAGCGATATTTCTCGTATTTAATTCGTTTTTGTTTTAATTTTCTAAAAATATATCTATGCGTATATTCACAGAAATATTTTTTGATCTAAATTGTGATCTAATCACTATGTATAAAATGAGTATTTTTTTATCCGTTCAAAAATAGAGCAATCAATAACTTAACTTTGTATTAAACGTTTTTTTATACCTAACGTACAACTATGTTAAGAAGAAAAATTGGTGAGCTACAGTTTTTAGCGTGAGTTTATAAAAATGCCACAATTAACAAATGGTCAATTGGTTGGATATCACTGAAAATGGAGGCTCTCTCAAAGCCTTTATAAATGCGGGTTTGAATGAGTTATCCACGGTTTCTGTGGATAACTCTGTTTATGAAACTTTAAGAACATCATCGGCACCAATGGTTTAGGGTGCTACAACGATTTCAAGCTTTTAAATCACTATTTTTAATTTGTTTAAAAACAGTCGGTTATGTTTTTATGGCTAAAGGGTGTAACTCGATGAGTGAATTTTTTCGTAACGATAAATCAAGTCATGCCTTTGTGTAAAAAAGCACCAGATAACACAGCTTGTTTGTAATAAAAGTTATAAAAATGTGTTTTAATTGGTTTTTGGTGTGTTTAGGCTCTATTTTAACAAAAAGATGCAAAAACTAAGTTTTACTATTTTTTCGAATCTTTACTTCTTTAATTACTTCAATTGTAGTGATAAATCCGTGGCTTGAACTGCCTTGATGCTTTAAAATGATTCGTTCAGTAAAAGAGGCCTATTTATTTCATGCGCGCAATTTCAAAATCCCAGACTCGCCCAGATTTACTAAACGATCCCATCTTGCCCACATTAAAGACGATGACCATCCCGATGATATTCGGCATGATCACGCTAATGATGTTCAATATTGTCGATACATTCTTTATAAGCTTACTAGGCACTGAGCCGCTTGCAGCGGTGAGCTTTACATTTCCGGTTACCTTTACCGTTATTAGCTTAGCAATAGGGCTGGGGATCGGTACATCGGCGGTAATAGCAAAAGCGCTCGGTAGTAATAAAATAGATGAAGCGCGTTTTGACGCCAGTATTTCTTTAATGGTTGGTGTGGTTCTGGTTATTGTGTTGTCATCTGTTGGGTATTTACTGATTGACCCCATATTTACTTTGCTAGGAGCGGGCGCACAAGTATTGCCGTTAATACACGAATACATGAATATATGGTTTATCGGTAGTGTATTTTTAATAACTCCAATGATTGGTAACTCGGTACTGCGCGCCAGTGGCGATACAAAAACGCCAAGTATAGTAATGGGTGGAGCAGGGCTCATAAACGCCGTACTCGACCCTATATTGATATTTGGTTTTGGGCCAGTACCAGCGTTAGGTATTCAAGGCGCGGCCATAGCAAGCGTTATTGCATGGTCGGTTGCTGTGGTTATTATTTTATATATATTAGCGGTTAAAAAACGCTTGTTGAGCCTAAAAGCAGGCAAGCAAACAGTGACGGGCGCTATTCGTAAAATATTAAAAATTGGTTTGCCTGCTGCCGGCGCAAACATGCTTACACCGGTTGCAATGGCCGTAATGACCGCTATGGTTGCGCATCACGGGCCAGAGGCCGTAGCTGCATTTGGAGTGGGAAGTCGAATAGAATCTATTGCAAGTATATTAGTGCTTGCACTATCGATGACATTACCGCCATTTGTTAGCCAAAACTTTGGCGCTGGCAAATTATGCCGCGTTAAAGAAGCGTATACCGGCACACTAAAATTTGTAATGGTATGGCAATTTGCCATTTACGTATTACTCATTGCATTTTCAGGTGTTATAAGCCAATTATTTGGTAAAGAACAAGCCGTAATAGATGTAATTAAACTCTTTATTTATACCATCCCGCTAAGTTATGGCTTACAAGGGGTGATCATATTATCAAATTCATCGTTTAATGCTTTACACAAACCAATGTACGCATTGGTATTAAGTGTCATTCGGTTATTCATATTTTATGTACCATTTGCTTATGTAGGCAACGAAATAGCCGGATTATTAGGGCTATTTATTGGCGCTGCTTTAGGTAACTTATTTACAGCAATAGTGGCATACAAATGGTTTATGAAAAAACTAGAAGCGCTGAGCGGCGAATCGTTACAGGAGTGCAATAATTGAGCGACCATTTTCAGTTAAAATCACATTTTAAACCAGCAGGCGATCAGCCCACAGCGATTAAGCAGCTATGCGAAGGATTAGAAGCAGGCCTTGCACACCAAACTTTATTAGGTGCCACCGGTACAGGTAAAACCTTTACCATGGCTAATATTATTAACGATTTAAACCGTCCAACAATAATAATGGCGCACAATAAAACGCTTGCCGCGCAGCTATATGGGGAAATGAAAGAGTTTTTCCCTAAAAATGCGGTTGAGTATTTTGTATCGTATTACGATTACTACCAGCCAGAAGCCTATGTTGTATCTAGCGACACATTTATTGAAAAAGATGCCTCGATAAACGAGCATATAGAACAAATGCGTTTAAGTGCGACCAAAGCACTGCTTGAGCGTCGCGACACTATTATTGTGGCGTCGGTATCGGCTATTTATGGTTTGGGCGACCCTAAATCATACATGAAAATGATGCTACTTTTAAAAGTGGGCGAAAAAGTAGACCAACGCGACATGCTACGTCGCCTAGCTGAAATACAATACACCCGCAACGATATAGATTTTAGCCGTGGTACATATCGTGTTCGTGGTGAAGTGGTTGATATATTTCCTGCAGAATCTAGCACCTTCGCAATTCGCGTAGAAATGTTTGATGACGAAATAGAGCGCTTAAGTATTTTTGACCCGCTTACCGGCGCCGTCGAAAAGCATATAATACGCACCACTATCTATCCAAAAACACACTATGTTACCCCGCGTGAAAAAATACTCGGTGCTATCGATAAAATACAAGAAGAACTAAAAGATCGAAGAGCCCAGTTACTCAGCGCTAATAAATTAGTAGAAGAGCAACGCGTAACGCAGCGTACGCAATACGATATAGAAATGATGCGAGAGCTAGGTTATTGCTCTGGTATAGAAAACTACAGCCGCTATTTATCGGGCCGTACGCCGGGCGATCCGCCGCCCACATTACTTGATTACCTCCCAGACGATGCATTGATGATTATTGATGAATCGCACGTAACCGTATCGCAAATTGGGGCTATGTATAAAGGCGACAGAAGCCGAAAAGAAAACTTAGTTGAATATGGCTTCAGAATGCCCTCAGCAATGGACAACAGGCCGCTGCGCTTTGAAGAATTTGAAGCTATTTCACCACAAACAATTTATGTATCGGCTACACCTGGTGATTTTGAATTAGAGCGTTGTGTGGGCGCAATCGCAGAGCAAGTAATTCGTCCAACAGGCTTGCTCGATCCACTTATTGAAGTGCGCCCAGTGGGCGATCAGGTTGATGACTTACTTTCAGAAATTTATAAAAGTGTAGAGAAGGGCGAGCGTGTACTTGTAACCACTTTGACCAAACGTATGTCGGAGGATTTAACCGATTACCTAAGTGAGCACGACGTAAAAGTGCGTTACCTACATTCAGACATAGACACGGTTGAGCGCGTTGAAATTATTCGTGATTTACGTGCGGGCGTGTTTGATGTGTTAGTGGGTATTAACTTACTTCGAGAAGGCCTAGATATGCCAGAAGTGGCGCTAGTAGCCATACTTGATGCCGATAAAGAAGGTTTTTTACGCTCAGCGCGTTCAATTATTCAAACCATTGGTCGTGCTGCACGTCACTTAGATGGTCGCGCTATTTTATATGGCGACAGAATCACAAAATCGATGGCTAAGGCCATGGACGAAACAGCGCGCAGACGCGAAATTCAGCATGCTTATAATATTGAACACGGTATTGAACCGCATTCACTAGCCAAAAAGATTCTTGATGCGATGGATGTAGGCGAAGAAGCCGGCCCTAAAGATAACCTTAGACTTGTTCGTAAAGACTCTAAAAAGGTACTTAGTGCGAAAGAAATTACAGTGCAAATTAAGCAGCTTGAAACCAAAATGCATGCATACGCAAGCGATCTAGAATTTGAAAAAGCGGGCTCTGTTCGCGATGAAATACATGAACTACAACAACAGTTGATTAATTAAAAATGACAGCAAACTTTACTCCTCTTATTACTGCGCTTGAAGATGCGCCAATTTTAAAAAATGAACTGTGCCGTGTTTTTCATGGCCGTGGCCATAGTGTTGAGGCGTTAAGTCATATTAATTTAGACTTTTATCCGCCTAGTTTGTTTTTGGTTTCGTACGACGAAATTTACGAACAAACACTAAGCGAGCTTACCGATGTTGTGTGGCAGTGGGCACAAAAAAACCAGCCAGAGCTTATTAGCTCACTTGTGTATCAGCAACGCGCTGGCGTACAAAGCCAAAACACTGTGGTTTATGGGCAATTACCTAACCCGCATGTTGTAACCGAAAACGGCATTCGTTTTTTGGTTGATTTACAGAGCCGTCAAAATACCGGAATATTTCCCGATATGCGCAGCGGCCGTGAGTTTGTAATGGCCAATAGTAAGCATGGCAAAGTGCTTAACTTATTTTCGTATACATGTGGGTTTTCGCTTGCAGCCATGCAAGGCGGGGCAGATCATGTAATGAACATGGATATGAGCAAAGGTGTTCTTAAAGTCGGTAAGCAAAACCATCAACTAAACGGTTTTGAGCGTGGCGTAAGTTTTTTACCTCACGATATTTTAAAGTCGTTTGGAAAACTAAAAAAAGCAGCCCCGTTTGACTTAATAATAGTTGATCCGCCAAGCTTTCAAAAAGGCAGCTTTATTTTAACTAAAGACTATCAAAAAGTGCTGCGCAGGTTGCCAGAGCTACTTTGCGATACCACACAATTGTTATTATGTGCTAATAGCCCAGAGCTTAGCGAAGAGGCGTTTAAGGCGTTAATAAACGAGCACACCCAAGGCGCAATTGAATTTGTTGAGCGCCTAGCCCCTACCGAGCGTTTTATTGAAGTAGACAGCGACAGAAGCTTAAAAGCACTTATCTACAAAACGTCACAATCTGCTGATTAAATGAAGCTCAGCAAACGCCTAACTGCCATTGATACATTAATTTCGCAGCATCACGATATTATTTGGGATTGCTGCTGCGACCATGGTTATTTAGGCATGGCGCTATTAAAACGCGCAGCTGCAAACCAGGTTATTTTTGTAGATATAGTCGCCACTTTAATGAACGACCTAGAAACGCAATTATCATCTATTAATAAATTACAAAAAACCTGTAATAAAAATCCGCAGTGGCAGGTCTTATGTCAGGATGTAGGCAAAATTGAAATTGCTCAAAGTAAAAGCCAAGTAGTTGTAATAGCGGGTGTTGGCGGTGAGCTGTTGTTAAGTTTAATACAACAAATTACTGCTAATAACGTAAGTGAGCATTTAAATAATGTTCGGTTTATTTTATGCCCAGTGCATCACACTTATAAGTTGCGAGTCGGTTTAAAGCAATTAGGTTTAGGGCTTGTAAGTGAGCAAATAGTTTACGACAACAAACGTTTTTATGAAGTGATTGAAGTGAGCTTTAGTAGCAATAATGAGATTAGTCATACCGGTAATAATATGTGGGACTTTGCGAGTAGAGAGCACGCTATGTACCAACGGCAACTCATAAATCATTATAATAAAATGCTCAATAAAGATAAGCCATACTATCAAAAAGTTATAACAGACTATCAAGAACTCACCGATAGTTAAAAAAGCCCGAAAGTAGGGCGTACATGTGATCTAATTACGACATTGACGACGTAATGTGTTCATAGTTTATATCGCACAACGCGAGTTTATTTGGTTTATTTATGTCAGATAACAAGAGTCACATTAATCATTTGCTTAGCAATGAGCAAAAATGGCAACACAGTTACGAGCAACCTATTTCTTATGCACCCCTTGTGCAATTGGCTAATAGTAGCTGGGTAGTGCCACAACATTTTTTACGTTACAAGCACACGCTTGAAAGCGTAAACGAAGTGCTTGATAGTATAGAATTTTCGGCTCACTTTAGAGTGCTTGCTGCACAAAAAGGTGAAGAAATTTACCTGCAAGTAGCAGTGCTGAGCCCAGATAACTATCAAAAAAGTGCATCTATAAATGAAGGTAAAGCCAAAAAGCTATTATTTGGCAGGCGCTGGATAGTAGAGGAAAACTTACCTACTTCAGAGCTTATTCAAACTGCATTTTTAGCGTTAAAAGTAGCGCGTGAGCATGAAGTAAGAGAGCTATTTCAGTTAACGCAAAGCGGCGCAACAAGCACGCCATTTAATAACCATCACGACTTACCTGTTATGGCGCAAAACCCTGAGCTTGTTAAAAGCGCAAGTGTTGAAAGCCAAGTTGATGAAGTGCTTAAACGCATTGTATTTGCAGGAAAAAGTATTGAGCTTAAAAGCCAGCAGCAAATAGCAGAACAACATTTATATACCGTTGAGCTTTTGTGTGAAGATTGCCAACTTAGCGAGTTTAATAACAAAACTATTTCGTTTTTAACAGCAGACTCATCTGCTAATAGTTTTTTACATGGCTTAATTGCGGCATTGGTAGCTACAAGTAATGACTACGTAAACGAGCAATTTAAGTACAAAGGTTTTGCGCGCTTTAGTAAGCACGTTGTGGTTGAACAAATAGGTAACTTAAGTATCGCTATGCGCTCGCCAAGTACTGTAGGGCTTTGCTCTATGGGTAAGCAACATGCTAACCAGTTAAATTTTGAGATAGACAGCGGGCGAGCACCACAGGGCTGCGGGCAAGCTATTGGTGGGTTTTTAGCTGCTCATGGCATTGAGCAGCCAGAAAATGCACATTTATATCCAAATTACTTATAACAATTTAAAGCTTATTAATTTCATCTTTAACGCTAAAGCTTGAATCAGTAACAATAGCCTCAAGTGTTTGTACACGCTCTTTTAGTGCAAGCACTTGTGCGTTTGTTTCAGCTAATTGTTTGTGAGCATCGCTGTTGTTGTTTTGCATTTTATGCTTAAACTCAAGATGCTTTTTATACATATCGTATACCACTCCTGAGCCAACCGAAATTAGTACAATAAGTACAATCATCGTAGTTCCAGACATAATCTCATTCCTTATCATTTTATTATTCGTTTATGGTTAAAGTATAACCTTTAAGCGCTTTTGATAAAGCTGACAATTGTAACTTAATTTGTATAGTTCACTTAAGCTCAGCTTTGAGTGTGTTCATCATTTATACACTTTAGATATTGTTTAATAACGTCAGTGTCACCATATAATAAACATATTTTAGCCAATACAGTGAGTTGCCATGTTAAATAATAAAATACCTCCCGTTATTGTTGTGCTGTTTTTTGCAGGCATAATGGCGCTTATTGCGCATTACAGTGTTATTGATTTCACCGTATTTATTACCTACCTAGCAGCAAGTTTGGTCATTATAGGGTGTTTTTTTTGTATTGCAGGGGTGGTGAGTTTTAAACTAGCAAACACCACTGTAAACCCTAATAAACCAGAGCAAGCATCAAAACTTATTACCAGTGGCATTTATAAAATCTCACGTAATCCTATGTATGTGGGTTTTGCATTTATTTTAGCAGGGTGGGGTATTTGGTTAAGTTCCTTGTGGGCACTTTTATGTATTATCGGTTTTATTGCGTATTTAACGTTTTTTCAAATAATACCCGAGGAGCGTGCGCTCACTAAATTATTTGGTGAAGAGTTTACGGCTTACAAAGCGCGCGTAAAGCGCTGGTTGTAATTTATACCCATTCGTTAAAATTAAACAAACAAAAAAGGCTATCGATGATAGCCTTTTTTGTTTGTAGCAACTGTATTACTAATTAATTGCTGCTTATTCGTATTCTAACGGGTCTGTAATGTTATTTAGTGCAAATGCTTCAAGGCGTTCTTGGCACGCGCCACATTTACCACAGGCCTTTTCACGGCCGTTATAACAAGTCCACGTTTGGCTGTAATCTAATCCCATTTCAATACCGTCGGTTAAAATACCAATTTTAGTATTGTTTAAGTATGGGCTAAAAATTTCTACAGCGTCGTAGTTAGCAATACGACACACATCATCCATTTTTTGCACAAATTCAGGACGGCAGTCAGGGTAAATAGCATGATCCCCAGAGTGAGCGCCGTAATAAACTTGGCCAGCTTTAAGCGATACCGCGTAACCAACAGCAAGCGAGAGCAAAATCATATTACGATTAGGTACAATCGTACTTTTCATGCTTTCTTCTTCGTAATGGCCTTCAGGTACATCAATATCATCAGTAAGTGATGAGCCACCAATAAGTTGGTTAATCGCCGAAATATCAACAATCTTATGCGGAACGTTTAATTTTTCACACACACTTGCCGCCACTTTAAGCTCTTTTACATGACGCTGACCATAGTCAAATGATAGGGCATATACATCATGGCCTTGTTGCAGGGCTTTATTTAATACGGTAAATGAGTCCATACCGCCGGAATAAATAACAACTACTTTTTGCGTCATATCTGTTTTGCTCTTAGTTTTAATAGAGGTTTATATCAGGGCGCGATATACTACACGCCCGCAGCTTAAATAACAATTTTTGCACAGCGCTTTTTGGTTTTTTAATAGTAGCAATTTGGCTGCTAGGTAGTAAGTGAGATCTCTTTTGTACAAAATTAATGAAGTGTTTGAAACCATTCAAGGTGAAGCTAGTTTTACTGGCACACCCTCAATATTTTTACGTTTGCAAGGCTGCCCAGTAGGCTGCTCTTGGTGCGACACTAAGCAAACGTGGGATGTTGATAATGTATATAAAGTATCGCTGGATGAAACCGTAGAAAAAAAAGCCGACTCTGATCATTGGGCTAACGCCAGTGCAGAGCAAATTTTAGCGTTATTTCAATCGCGTGGTTATACTGCAAAGCACGTAGTAATTACCGGCGGCGAGCCATGCATGTTCGATTTAAACCCAGTATGTAACTTATTACACGAACACGGTTTTAGCACACAAATAGAAACCAGCGGCACGTTTGAAATACTTGCCCCAGAGCAAACATGGGTTACGGTATCGCCAAAAATCAACATGCGCGGCGGTTATGAAGTACTTACCAGCACCATGAAGCGTGCAAACGAAATTAAACACCCCGTTGCTATGCAAAAGCACGTAGAAGAGCTAGAAGAATTATTTGCTAAAACAGGTGTTAATCCAAAGCTTGTTTACTTACAGCCAATAAGCCAAAAAGTATCAGCAACCAAATTAGCAATCGACACCTGCATTGCCAAAAACTGGCGCCTATCAATACAAGTACATAAGTATTTAGGAATTAGTTAAAGAGTAGCTTAAAGTTATAGTACGTAGGTTGGGTAGAGCGTAGCGAAACCCAACGAATCTCCAATTTCACACCGTTTTATAACAACGCTCTATAATATTTAAATACACAGGCCGTATAAGCAAAGCGCCATCCGACAACCCTGTACTTTATAGCCTGAACTTTATAACCTAAGATTACATCTACCCTAAAGCTCATATCTTCTTCGTTAATTGTGCTAATTAGTTTACTATGCGCGACTTAAAAATATTCTACTACTTACCACTAGGCTTATATGTCCGCAAATGCACTCTACACCGACCTTTCTGATTACTACGACTTAATGTGCGCAGATATAGATTATCAAGCCCAAAGCAATTCTATTCACAGGCTGCACCAAATTTTTGGTAATGGCGCAAATACCCATCTCGATTTAGCGTGTGGCACCGGCCCGCACGTACGCCACTTTATTGATTACGGCTATAAAAGTAGTGGGCTTGATTTAAACCAGCCAATGCTCGATAAAGCACAAATTCGTTGCCCAGAAGCGCAATTTTCATTGCAAAATATGAGTGAGTTTAAAGTAACCGAGCAATTGGATTTAATTACCTGCTTTTTGTATTCAATCCACTACTGCGACGGTATTAATAAGTTAAAAGAATGCCTTGCCAGCGTACACAGCGCATTAAATGTAGGTGGAATATTTTGTTTTAACACGGTTGATAAAAACAAAATCGACAGCGATTCATTTGTAGAGCACACCGCAACAAGCGAAAATAGCTTCTTCACATTTCGCTCTGGTTGGCACTACAGTGGCAGCGGCAGTAAACAGTTATTAAAACTCAATATAGAAAAAACCACCGCAGACAAAACACTCGTATGGCACGACGAGCACCCAATGGTGGCTTTTAGTTATACCGAGCTCAAAGAAGCCTTAAAGCCGTACTTCGAAATCCACATATTTGAACATGACTACGACAAAATAACCCCATGGGCAGAGCGCTCAGGCAACGCCATTTTTGTCTGCGTAAAAATTTAAGTTAAACACGTATGTTGGGTAGAGCGTAGCGAAACCCAACGAACCTCCAATACCACGCCCCCAATAACCCCGCATTATATATTTGAAAACGTAGGTCGGATAAGCGAAGCGCCATCCGAAAAGTAAATTATTTAAGTTTCTGCGGATATAAATAGCTAATTAATTATGATGTATGAAGTCAAAATTTGACCCCTATGGTTTCTCCTTAGTTGTTAAATTAGTTCTGGTTTAATAGTTCTTTCAACTTTAAAACCTTCATTTCTTTATTGCCAAACCTACTGCATTTTGAAGGTCTTCTTTAAAAATATTGAACGAAGACATGTCTATCTTTTCAATATCTATAACCTTCTCAATAATCAGTTTGTTCAGGCTATCTCTATTTATATCTCCATCTAATGAAGCTGCAAGTTGATCTTTTAGAGATTCTCTACCTGAGTCATCGTTTCCAGACTCATCTTCCAATGCTTCACAATCTTTATATGTATTATCTTTCGTTGCGCAAAGTAACCATCCCTCAGACTTTGGCTTAGGTACCATAGGCACGCCCAAGTCGAAAGTCTCGGCTCTAAACCCTTGAATCATAGAGTTACGTTTATCCACCCAATCACCTCGTCCTGCGGACGCAGTGCCATCAGAATCCCTAAATAAAATAGCAACGACTTTATCATCAACCTCTATACTTTTAGTTTTAGCGATGGAGGCTAGAATTCGAGCATTCTCAAAATAATATTTCGTTTCTGGAGGTTTCTTTTTTCCTTTCAATGACATTGCTTTTTTCATTGGTGGTAGCTTATTGCTTTTCAGGTAAGCTTTAGAGACATAGCTGACACGTTCAGTTTCAAGGTGAGACATCTCATAACCCAAAAATATCCCTATCAATTGATCGATAATGAGTGTCATAGGACCTTCACTGAAATCATTTCGTTCGCAGCGATCTGCAGGAAGTTTGCAAACACCAATATCACCAACCCCTTCACCGCTTAATAACAAATACATGCTATGCCTCCGATGATTGAATTTTGCCGATTTCTTTATAAAGTTGGGTCAGATCTGTATCAATAAATGCTTCACCTGGCCCCATAAATTCTAACTTTGAAGCCATTGAGGGGATATCAAATAGCTTAATTGAACGTGTAAAGCCATTATTTGTTTTATATAGATAGTTCACACCCTCTTTTGCTACATCATCATCCATAAAATTCAAAACCATTGGGCTATGCGTTGTAACCAAAATCTGATCATCAGTATTTACAAGATGATCTATAAGATACTCAATAAGCTCTGGATTTATTCCATTTTCAATTTCATCGAATAATAAGAAAGCATTACCAATTTCTAACTGAATAAGTATAGCCATCAGTCTTAACATTCCATCATTAACATGTCTGGCAGCTGAGGTTAACTTTCGTTCACCATAATGTTCTTTAATTTCAAGCTGTTTCCAGCCAGAGCGTAAAGATTTGGTCAAAATAGTATCTAGCTGTGGATAAACATCACACAGCTCTTGCGTCAACTTACTTTTAGCTTTTGGGCCTGACTCATGGATAAAAGCCGATAATTTTTCCCCCCCCAGCCCGAGTTTACCTTCAGATAATCGGCTTTGGCTCCTTAGTAATTCAGGACTTATGAGATCCAGGGAACGAATGTTAAGTATTTCATCTTTTACTGACTTTAATATTTTCCATTGATCATTTTCTTTAAGTCTAGACAATAATGAACCTTGGTATTCAAAATTAATCTCACGTCGTTTACCATTGAATACGTAACTTCCATCTTCAACAAAAAGAATTCTATTCCCATTTTCCGTAATTGTTTCTTTAGTGCAACTAAGGGAAGTGCGGTTAAAACCTCCTGACCACTCTACGATTGAGGAATCAATATCTAACACAACTTTGAATTCAATATTGCTTTTTTTAGTTAGCTTTGAGTTCAATTCTGAACTATCCCAATGGCGTATTTTTAGCCATTCCTCAATATCACCAATCATTAGTTGCGAGACAAAATCTAGTGCTTGAAGCAATGTTGATTTACCAGCGCCATTCAACCCAACAACACAGTTGAACTTTGCCAAGTCGATCTTAAAGTCAACTAGTGATTTAAAATTATCAACCCATATAGACTTAATCATATTATTATTTCCTAACCCCCATCGATGCGATGAATATATTTGCTACAAAAATTAACGAAATTGGTTACCACACAGTGTTCAGATTAAAGTTTTTCCAAAAAGTATTGTAGCGTAATTTTTAATTAAACTCACCTAACTGACTATATTGAAAGCGCATAGTAACGGAGCCTAGCCTTACTGAATATTCTAGGAGTGCAGTAGCTCAAGATTGTCTCGCTGCTCTAAAATAAAAATATCAAACTTTCAGTTCAGGCATCAAAATTATTGCTTTATTCCTCCATCATGCTACTACTTTAACTAAAATATTTAATAACTAACATAAAAAAAGCGTTGCCCGTGAGCAACGCTTTTCTGTATTTCGCTAATAGCTAACTTATTCTGCTGCTAAATAATCCAAAACCACTTGATGATGATCTTTAGTTTTAAACTTATCAAATAGGTGTTTAATTTTACCGTCTTGGCCTACTAAAAACGTTAGGCGATGAATACCATCGTACTCTTTACCCATAAACTTTTTGTAGCCCCATACACCAAATGCTTCTGCAATGGCGTGGTCTTCGTCGGCTAATAAATCAAAATTAAGCTCTTTTTTAGTTTCAAAGTTTTTAAGGCGCTTAATTGGATCTGGGCTAATACCTACAACGCGGGTGTTAAATTTAGCAAGCTGTGCTTGCTCATCGCGTAGGTTTTCGGCTTGTACAGTACAGCCCGGCGTTGACGCTTTAGGGTAAAAGTACACAAGCACTTGTTGCTCTTTTAACAGCTCGCTTAATGTTACTGTTTCGTCGTTTTGGTTTTGTAGGCTAAAAGCGGGTGCAGTATCGCCTGCTTGTAATGGACTAATTGTGTTCATGTTTAGCATCCTTAACGAATTCGTTTAAAAATATAATCTACGTTTAGCGTGTGAGAAAGGCTCTCAAAACTAATTTTAAATTGATCTATATCTACATCAACAGGTATGTTGAATTCAAGTTCACAACGCATTTTAATGTTGTCTTCTTGAGAATAAGTGTCTGACTTAAGTGAGCAAATACTAATATTATTGTCGGCAAAAAAGCGCGTTACTTTGCTCAATGTGCCAGGGGTGTCTATGCCTGTGTATTCTAGTGTGTAACCTGCACAAAACTCCTCAGGAGTATGACTTGCTGTACGCTTCATCATGGTTAGCAGGCCAAGTTCCATGGCTTTAGTTGGCAGTACGTGCTCTATGCGGCTTATTGCCGACATGTCGCCGCTTAGTAGCATTATGAAGGTAAATTCGCAGCCTAAAATAGCAATACGGCTGTCAATAATGTTGCAGTGGCAATCGCTAACGAGTTGGGTTAGTTCACTTACAATACCGGGTCTGTCTTCGCCAATCGCTGTTAAAACAATTTGATGATTTGAAAATGCAGTCATGAGTTCAAATACCTTGTTACTTGGATTATATCAACCGAGTTGGCAACACCAAAAATACACACGAGAAGTTGCACGGCGGCGAAGTTTAACACAAAAAGGGCTCTAAACTACAGCACACGCTAATTAAGCGCTTTTAAAGTACGGTGTTTCTTGTTTTTACTGGCACGGGAAAGTACCATAGCTAAAATTTGCTTATTTGCGCTTAGTTTTATTGCTAAGTTGAAGTGCTGAACTTTATTGCATTTAGGCAGCCAAATAATAAATGTAAAGTTAATATTGATTTTACACTGAACCAAATCGGCATTACCCACTCATATATTTGTTAAAACAATTAAAGGGTATGCTAAGGAGAAATATCTGTGCAGTATTGGATCCCAAAAGCACTTGCAGTAAGTGTATTGGTAAGTTTATCAGGATGTAGTGTATTTACTAATCAAGCACATAATGAGCGTAACTATCGTACGCATGAGCCTGTAAAAGCACCAACGTCGTTATCTCAACCAGCTCAAGACCCAGTTTATAAAATGGATGTAGGTCAATACGACAACAATCCTGAAGCTACAAATTACCGCCCACCGGCACAAGTATTAACAATTGCTAAAGGCAGTTGGGTAGAAGAGACAGATAAACAAGCGCGTATTTATTTTGATAAAAACGATGGCATTGCTGATTTAGATGAATTTCTTTGGGACACGATTCAATCAGTCCTCGCTGATAACAATGCAGCAACCACTAAAGAAGACAAGCTACTAGGTACTATTGAAACTGATTGGTACTCAATTATCAAAACGGAAGAAAGTTTTTGGTGGTGGGGCGATGAAGTTAACGATGACTTAGAAAAATTTAGATTCACTATTGAAGAAAAGTCACATCAGCGTACTGCGTCTTTACGTGTAGAGCTGATTGATTTTAAAGGCGACCATACGCTAACTGATTTGTTAAAACAGCAGTTAGAAGTACGTGCGCTTAACCAAGTAGTGAGCGAGTTTGATTACCGTTACCGTCAACTTGAAGTTGATATGCGTAAACGCCAAGGTATTATTTCTCTTGAAATGGGCTTTGATAACAAAGGTAATGCAGCACTTGTAACTGAGCAATCTTACGAAGCTGTTTTTGACCGTTTCTCTGGATTTTTAGAGCGCTTGTCGTTCACTATTGTTGAAATTAACCCAGATACGGGCTTAATTACTGCTGATTACACTAAACCAGAAACAAGTGTTTGGGATTCAATTTGGGGTGATGACGTAGCTCAACTACCTATTGATGAAGGCCAATACCAAATTTTAGTAAGTAAAACTAAAGAAGGCGGTACTAGCTTAACGTGGATGGATGACAAAGGCGAAACGCTTGAGCCAGGTACTATGAATGGTTTACAACAAGCATTAGAAGCAGCACTCATTCAGCGCGGCATTAAAATTTAAATAATAATAAGTTTTACCACAAAAAGAGCGCTATGCTCTTTTTGTGGTTTTTATAGGTTAATAAATATGTCTCAGCTACCTCATCGTTCACACTACACGTGGCGCACTTGGTTTACTTTTTTGGTTCCTTCGTTAATTGGTGTGTTTTTATTTATGACACCCATTAGTACCTCGCAAGGGATGACCATTCCTATTGCCGTTATGGCAAAAGCGGTTCAAGCAATGATGCTTGGCTCTGCTCAAGCAATTATTACTCTCATTATTTGTATTACAGGGGTTATTTCTGTAATTACTAAAGTGTTTAAACCCGCCGCTATATGTAACTCATCTTTGTTAAAGCATTTATTTGATGTGAGCTGGACATGGCTGGTGGTGCGCTTATTTGGTATGGCGTTTGGTTTAATGACGTACTTAAGCCTAGGCAGCGAGATGATTACCTCGGCCAATACTGGCGCGCTGGTATTAAATGACTTATTGCCGGTGTTGTTTTCGGTATTTATTTTAGCGGGCTTATTACTGCCGCTATTAATTAACTTTGGTCTACTAGAGCTTGCTGGTACGTTAATGACTAAAGTAATGCGCCCTGTATTTGGTGTACCTGGTAGAAGCGCGGTTGACTGTACTGCATCGTGGTTAGGTGATGGTAGTGTGGGTATTTTGATGACTGCAAGGCAGTACGATCAAAAGCACTATACACAACGCGAAGCGGCTATTATTGGTACTACGTTTTCAGCGGTTTCAATTACGTTTAGTTTAGTGGTGCTTGGGCAAGTTAAACTTGAATACCTATTTGCACCGTTTTACGCAACGGTATGTTTAGCCGGTATTGTTGCCGCTATTATTGTGCCGCGATTACCTCCACTGCGCTTTAAAAAAGACTTACTGATTGATGGCACTGAGCCAGATAGAGACGCTGAAACAATTCCGGGTCATAAAACCTTATTTGGTCATTCGTTAGATGTTGCATTAGCTAAAGCAGATAACTCAACGGGTGTTAAAGGTACTATAAAAGAGGGCTTACATAACGCGCTTGATATGGTGTTTGGTGTATTGCCTGTAGTTATGGCGGTAGGTACATTTGCACTGATCATTGCTGAGCATACGCCTATATTTCAGTATTTAGGTATGCCGTTTGTGCCATTTTTAGAGTTATTACAAGTACCCGAAGCGGCAGCAGCGTCGCAAACTATTATGGTTGGTTTTGCTGATATGTTTATTCCGTCAATATTAGCAGCAGGAACAATTGAAAGTGATGTAACGCGCTTTATTATTGCCGCAATGAGTGTAACTCAGCTTATTTATATGTCTGAGGTGGGCGCACTTTTACTTGGCAGTAAAATACCGGTAAATATTTTAGAGTTGTTTATTATATTTATTTTGCGAACGCTAATTACTTTACCTGTTATTGCGCTAATGGCGCATTGGTTAGTAGGCTAAATTAACGAAAATATAATTAAGCGAATTGGTATTATTAAAAAAGCCCTGATTAATCAGGGCTTTTTTGTGTCTGTTGTATTTTTAATATTGGCGTTGGGCTTTTTAAACTCCGTTTTTGCAGAGAGTTTAATCAGCGCAATATTACCAATGACAATAGTAAAAACAACGGCGACAATAATTACAATATGCCAAGTTTGCATCGCAGTATCACTTAATATTTAGTACGTTTAAGTGTGACCGTTTTACGCTATAACAGCAATTAAATTACTCAAAACATAATCAATAACTTTAAAAACAATCAATAACCTTAAACACAATCAATAACCTTAAAAACGTCTAGCTACCGAAAGCGTTAAAAAGTTAAGCCCTGGGTTTGGCTCTTTAAAGCCTGCGTTTGAATAGTGAATAACTCTAAGGGCAACGTTAGTATGACCAAAGTCGGCAACAAGGCCTATGCGGTCTTCAAACTGGTAGTGAGTACTTATGTTTTTACCGGCAAACTGCGTTTCATCAATCAGTGATACACCAATCCCTGCTTCTACATAAAATGGGGTGTTGTTAAAACTAAAGGCAGGAAATTGCAGCACAGGTGACATAGCAAGTACTAGGTTTGATTGTGTTTCATCGCCGTGGCGGTATTCCCACATATTTACGCTGGTTTCAAAGTAAAAGCGTGCATCACCAATTATATTTTGCATGCTAGGTGCATGATACTGATACGCAAGCTTAACGCCGTTTACGTTACCTTCGCCTTTGAGAAAATCAACGGCATAACCGTGGTTCGATTGAGCAAAAGCAAATTTGCCAAAAAGTGAAACTACTAATACAAAAGAGATAATAAGTGTTTTAAGTGACGTTTTCATAGGTGCCAAATGTCTGTTTGATTCAAGTGATAACTAAATGATAAGGGCGACCTATTAACAATTACAATGAGGACAAAATGCCGGTTGTATATGGCCTGTTAATGGAGTTTTCTAACTGCTTGAATTTATTTTAGTTATTTTATTGGTGCGATTTGGGCATTAATAAGTTGCTTATTTGTGCCTTTTTTATTGCGTATAGTTCGCGTAAATTACAGCCATCTTAATCACACAGACATATACAATTATGAAACTCTTTAAACTATTCGTTTTAGCCACTGCTTTTTTTAGTAGTTCGTTATTTGCACAAACTCAGCAATCGCCAGATCAGTTACTTGAATCAGTAGCCGATAAGCTATTTGCAGACATTGGCCAAGTAAATTCAAAAGGCACAGCAAGCAAAGAAGCGATGGCTGCCATTGTTGAAAAACGTTTAATGCCACATATTGATGTTAAGTTTGTGTCGTTTAAATTATTAGGTAAGCACATTAAAGGCATTGAGCGCGAACAGGCTGTTCAATTTATAGATGCAGTAGAGCATTACTTAACAGGCACATACGCTGGTGCACTAATGAAGTACACAGGTCAAAAAGTAGTATTTGAGCGTAATAACGCAAAAAGTGACTCTGAGTACGCAACAGTTAATACACAAATTATTGAGCCAAATGCGCCTACAATTGACTTAAGTTTTAAGCTTCGTTTAGGTAAAAATGATGAGTGGAAAGTATACGATATTGTTGCCGAAGGCATTTCACTATTAAGTGCTAAGCAAAAAGAGATTATTCAACGTATTTCTGAAGTGGGTTTAGATCAAGTTATTAGCGAGTTAAAAAGTAAATAGACTATTTGTCTGGCTCTGATTAAGCCCAACTCCAACCTCAAAAACGGCCAATTACTTATGTACTTGGCCGTTTTTATATTTGTAAGTAAAGGATTGTTGTTATTGCGTAATTTTGCGCTAGCAGCAAAACAAAGGTGTGCTAGAATATCGACACTTTGATTAAGCGTGGTGTCAGCTAAAAACTGATATAACTTACCACCCCCAAGCCACACTGGAGTTGTGTTGTTTTAATGGAAAATGTACTGATTTGGCCAAAGGAATACCCATTACTTATTAAAGGACTGGTAGAACAAAACGGTGCCTTTATTTTAGATGCTTTGGAAGCTTGGCCTGCTTGTCGTTCTACAAATGAAGACGATGGTGTATGCACCACCGTGTTACCGCCTATTTATTATTTGGCATGGCTAACCCCGCTAGAACCATTTGAAGAATGTTACTTTCAACATATCTCTGAATATGACGAAGACGCACAAGCGTATATTAGTGCGGTTAAAAGCCATTACTACGATAATGAATACACCCCTGAAAGCTTAGTGCTTATGCTATGCCAACGCCTTGAAAAATACGCAAGTGTGGCTGCGCAAAACACCATAGATACGCCACTGTCTTTAGTTGATTTGTTTTTTAGTAAGCGCTATTTCACGTTAATTGAGCATGCGCTAAATAATAACAGTAAGCTTTCGGCAAAGGATACATTAGCGCTTTGGAAAGAAGTTGATTTTAGAGAGCGTTTAAGTGCGTTTATTCCAGAGTCTATTGCTGATTTAGATACTCTTTCTGAACTTGCCAGCGAAAAAGTAGCAGCGGGTAAAGATTATTTTACGTTGCTTACACAGGTTTCTCCTGATGTTGACTCTGTTGTACTGCTAGAAAAAGCATTATTAACGCACCTGCGTAAAAAAACAGCCAAGCAAACAATGGCAATGCGCTTTATTGAGCAAGGCGCTACAGGTGTTCTTGCTGATGAAAACAATAAAACAGCTTTTATGTGGGCCGCCGAAAAAGGCTTTGTAAATGTGGTTGAAACGCTACTTGCAAAGCAAGACAAAAAAGCGGTTGATAATTTAGGTAATACAGCACTTCATTATGCTGTATTTGCTAAAAATGAATCACTTATGGTACTGCTAATTAAAGCCGGATACGACTTTAGAGCGCGCAATAAAGAAGGTTTAAGCTGTTACCGTTTAGCGGTAAGTATAAAAGCCAATAACTTAGTTAAATGCTTAGAACGTGACTTTGGTATTAAAGAGCTTTCGCCAGAAGGGCAGTTTGATCGCATTAAAAAAGTACATGTGCTGCACGCTATCGTCACTATACTGCTGCCTTTACAGTTGTTCTTCTTTTTTGATGAAACACTCTCTATTAAAAGTGAGCTGACGCTGGGTTTAACTATGGCGGCGGTGATTTGTTTTTTCTTTGCAACCACTTTAAAACGTTGCGCGTTATATCCGCATATTAAACACCCTTGGGGTTTATTTGTGCTTAGGGGCTTTTCGTTTATTAGCTTAGTGGCTCAAATAGGGTTAGCGAGCATTGTGGTGCTAGCTGCCTTAAGTGATTTAGTTTAGTCACTTTTAAACAGCTAATAAAAAACGCGCTTAAAGCAATTTAAGCGCGTTTTTTGTATTTATAACCGTTTATGGTTAAGCCTTATTTACCGTGCTCATTTGCTGCTTTTTCTTCAGCTAGTTCTTCTTTAAGCTTACGGATTTTTAACCCCTGCTCTTGTCCGCGATGCCTTGCATAATACGTACAGCCAATAAACATTGAAGAGGCAAACACAAGCTCTAGCAATACCCAAATTAACTCATCTGGCGCTGCCCACAGCATGGTAAGCCCGTGAATAAAATACAGCATTACAACAAAGTTAGCCCACGCATAAGTGTATGTACTGTCTTTAATTATGCCTCTTAACGGCAGTAGTAACGGAATAATAGGTACAAATAAAGACACTAAACTCGCATTACCATTTAGAGGTGGCACAAAATACATCCACAGTGGAATAAGAACAAGTAAACCTACATAGCCAAATAGTGCGGCACGCTGAAACTTTACTGTAATCGGCTTTTTAGCTGGGTTGTCAGCGGTATTCATTTAAGTTTTCTCGCAATGTGAGTAAGGCGTTTACCAACGCTTTGGCATATTTTAATTTCGTCTTTGCTTAGCTGTGCACTATTAGCGCTGCCAGCAACGTGTGTTGCACCGTATGGTGTTCCACCTGTTTGTGTTGCAAGTAGTTCGGGTACATCGTACGGCACGCCCAGTAGCATCATACCGTGGTGTAATAGTGGCAGAGATAAGTTAAGTAAGGTTGCTTCATTACCACCATGCATACTGCTTGATGACGAAAACACACACGCTGGCTTATCTATTAGCTGACCTTTTAACCATAAGTCGCTGGTAGTTTCCCAAAAGCTTTTAGCTTGAGAGGCCATCATGCCAAATCGCGTTGGCGTACCAAATGCTAAACCATCACAATTTATTAAATCATCTTTGGTTATTACAATGTCGTGCGGATTTTTAGCTACAAAAGTACGCAGCAGGGCAGTTGCGCCTTGTTGCTCAATTGATTCTGCTATTTCGTGAGCCATTGCTTCAACTGAGCCATGGCTTGAGTGGTAAAGTACCACAATGGTTTCGCTCATTATAAAACGCTTAGTACGTTTTCAGGCGGACGACCAATAGCTGCTTTATTGTTATTAACAACAATAGGGCGTTCAATTAGCTTTGGATTTTGTACCATGGCGTCTATTAATGCTGACTCACTGCTTTCATCTTTCAAATTAAGTTCTTTGTAAGCATCTTCTTTAGTGCGCATTAGTTCGCGTACTGATGAAAAACCAAGCTGACTTACAAGCATTGAAATTTGCTCGTGAGTAAGAGGCGTTTTTAAATACTCTACAATATTTGGCTCTACCGCTTTACTTTGCAGTAGCGCCAGCGTTTCGCGCGATTTAGAGCAGCGAGGGTTGTGGTAAATAGTAACAGACATAAAATGATTCCAAAGTGTGAATTGCGTCTATTTTAGGGTAAGCGCTTGCAGACTTAAAGCCTCGCTAGCTCTTTTTGTAAAAGTCGATACTGAGTAAGCAGTGCTTTTAAACGCTGTTGTTTTACAAGTTCTGTTGATTCTACGAAATTAAGCGCTTTTTGGATTTCATCAGCGGCTTTTAAGTAAGCACCATATTGCGCTAATACATCAGCGTTAGCTTCGTGGTAAGAGGCTAATTTATCTTGTTTTTTATACGCGTCAGCAAGGAGTTGTTTACCTAAGTTGTGATCTGGCTTTTCAAGCAAAAAACTCTTTAAAATGTTTTCGGCAAGTTCATATTGCTCAGCTTCAAGTGCTGAGTTGGCATAGTTAAGTGTAATTACCTGATTATTAGGGCGATACTGATTTAAATCCGCTAAAAATTTAACGGCTTCATCTGCCTTTTTTTGTGCGATGAGTAAATCGGTATGAGTGTCTATATAGAATAGGTTTTTAGGATCGTTTTTTAAAAGCTCATCTAACATTGGCGCTGCTTCATCAAGCTTTTTTTGATCAAGCAAACTAATAGCTAAACCGTATTTTAATGCTGTATTGTTGTAGGTGTTTTCGCGAAGGAGCTTTCTAAATAGGTCTTCCGCTTTTTCTGGTTTGTTGTAATAACGTGCCAGTACGCGACTTTTTGCTAAACTAAACTCAAGGCTCGCGTTTATATGGCGTTGAGGATACTGCTCTGCCCGCAAGCGTACGTCTGATACGCGGCTCTCTGGTAATGGGTGAGTAAGCAAAAACGCAGGTGGCTTGTATTTATAGCGAATTTGCGCTGCAAGTTTAGTTAAAAATTCGCTCGATGCACGTGCATCAAAACCCGCATTATTAAGAGTTTGCATACCTATACGGTCGGCTTCTTGCTCGGCTGAGCGGCTATGCGTTAACTGACTAAAAGCAGACTGCGTTTGGCTCGCTGATATAATGGCAATGCCGGCGTCGGGTGCAACAACTGTTGCCAGTATACCGGCAATCATACCGGCAATGGTCAGCGCGCTGTTATCCTGTTGTTGTTGAATTCTACGTGCTAAGTGGCGCTGTGTTACGTGAGCAATTTCGTGGCCAAGTACAGAGGCAAACTGGCTCTCGTTATCGGCTTGTGCTATTAACCCTGTGTGCACACCTACATGCCCGCCGTAAAAGGCGAAGGCGTTTATTTCTGAGTTGTTTATCCAAAAAAACGAAAACGGAAAGCGCACATCGTTAGCATTAGCAACAAGTTTACGGCCAATAGTCGTGAGGTATTCATCTAGCACAGGGTCGTTTATAACGGGCGATGAACCGCGTATTTGCATCATCATTACTTCGCCAATAGCTTTTTCTTTTTCAAGTGGCAGCGCTTGTAATGCAGATGTTCCTAAATCAGGAAGAGTAAAGTTAGTTTGCGCTTTTAAAGGTTCGCTTACTAATAAGCTGAACGTAAGCGCGGCACTGCATAAAGTGATAAATGCTGATTTTAGCTGCATTTTATTCCTTGTTAATTGGTTCGCCAATTGCAATTTTGGCTATGTCTATTTCGTCACTGCTTGCACGGCTGTCTTTTTCGCACAATTGGTATAGTTCTTTTATTGTGACTCCATCAAGCTTTACAACGTTCAATTCTCGCTGCAAAAAAGTAATAATTTTATGTACTACTTTATGTGCATGTAAAATAATGGCTTTATCTGCTTTGTCGCCTCGTTCAAAATAAAAGCCAATAAACTTATGTAATTGATTTATTCTGATTAGATTTTTCATTGAATGCGGATCCCACACTCTAAATTCCATAAAGCGATTATCTTTTACGTATTGGTCAACAATAACATCTTTAGCATAAGGCTGTGCCCATAACTCAAAGCCTCTGTCGGTAAATACTTGGTGCAGCGCTATACGTGGCTTATGTTTAGTATGTATTACACCAAAGCTGTCTTCATGGCCTTCTAATAAATCTAAGTTCCAATTGCGTTTATCTATAAGTTGTTTAACTGCATTATCGAATCCATGATCTAAAATCCCTTCAGATTCGCTTATTGATGAGGCAACAAGGTGATAAAAAGGAGGTAGTTCGCCCCAATTAATTTGCTTTTTAAACCAATTAATCTCTTTGAGTGTTGGATTACTGGGTAGTTGCGCTTTATTATGCGTGCCAGGCATTAACTTATCCTTACTGCTAGTTATGTTATAAGGATAAACTATTGCAGGTATTGTTTTAACAAAAAGTTACAACGGTTTGGGTATATAAGTATATTGACCGACAATATGCGACTTATTATTCATTTACTATACGGATAAAGTAGTTATGGTAGAGCGCGATTTAAAAGAGTTTAAATGCCCTCAGCAATTTGTGCAGTTTAAACTTGCGCTACGAAGTGCGCAATCTTCAAAACAACGTATCACTTTTAGTCTTAATAAAGGTGAAAGTGCGAACGATATTGAACGTTTTTTGCAAAAAAATGCTTATAGTTACAATTTTGATAAACAACGTGGGTTGTTATTAGTGGAGCCATTACATGTTTGAATACGTAAAAACATGGTACGAAAGGAAGTTCTCGGATCCTCATTCGTCTACCTTATTATTTTTATTATTAGCCTCAGTGGCCTTACTTTACTTTTTTGGCTCGTTAATTGTTCCTGTGCTTGTAGCATTGGTTATTGCTTATTTACTTGATTGGCCGGTTATTCATTTAGAGCGCGTTGGCTTAAAACGTTTTACTGCAACGATTATTGTAATGTTGATATTTATTAGCATTATGCTCACCCTTATTTTGGTTATTGGCCCAGTGCTTTGGAAGCAAACCAGTAACTTAGTGCAAGAAACCCCGCATATGTTAGAGCAAGGGAAGTCTTATTTAATGGCTTTACCTGAACAATACCCAAGTTTAATTAACATAGATCAAGTACAAGCTATTGTTGCAACGGTAGAAGCTAAAATCATTGAGTTTGGTCAAACTGTATTGTCGTTTTCACTTACGTCATTAAAAGATGTTGTTGCATGGCTTATATATTTAGTACTTGTGCCGTTACTGGTGTTTTTTATGCTTAAAGATAAGCTGGAGCTAACGGGGAGTATTGCTAAACTGATCCCGCAGCAACGACGCTTAATTTTGCAAGTGTGGCACGAAATGAATCAACAAATTATGAATTACATTCGCGGTAAAGTGTTTGAAATTTTAATTGTTGGTGGTGTGTCTTTTATTGCATTTACTGTTTTAGATTTACGCTACGCCGCATTACTTGGTGTGCTTGTTGGCTTGTCGGTATTAATTCCATTTATTGGCGCGGCACTCGTCACTATTCCGGTAGCGGCAGTTGCGCTGTTTCAGTTTGGATTAGAAACACAGTTTTGGACCATTTTAATTATTTACGGAATTATTCAGGCGCTTGATGGCAACGTGCTTGTGCCACTGCTGTTTTCTGAGGCGGTTGATTTAAATCCGGTATTTATAATTGTCGCGGTATTATTTTTTGGTGGCTTGTGGGGATTTTGGGGCGTATTTTTTGCCATCCCGTTGGCTTCATTAGTAAAAGCGCTAATAACAGCTTGGTCGTCAACGCATGAAGAGATAAGTAAAGAGGCCAGTGAATAATTAAGTAAACAGACTTTTAGTCTAAAAAAGAATAGTAAACGCACCTCTAGTGCTAATTGATTATTACTCATTACCTGTAAATTTATGTACTATTGGTAATAAGATATATTTTTTAGTAATAAGGTGCGTTTTTTAATGTCTGAGTTTTTATTGCACGATGAGCCAGTAAAACAGGTTTACCTTGATGCAAACGCAACGACCCCTGTGTTGCCTTGTATTGCTGATGTTGTTTCTCATACCATGCAAATATGTTTTGGTAATCCTTCAAGTCCGCACATTACAGGTATACAAGCCAAGCATTTATTAGAACAAACACGTCAAAAAGCACACACGGTTATTGGCGCAAGTAATGGCGATATTTTATTTACCTCTGGCGCAACAGAAGGCATTCAAACTGCGGTGGTTTCTACGCTAATAGAGGCTAAAAAACACCCGATTAAAAACCCCGTATTATTATATGGCGCTACTGAGCACAAAGCGGTGCCAAACACACTTAAGCACTGGAATAGCGTACTTGACGTTAATGCTGAGGTACTTGCTATTCCAGTTGATAGCAACGGTATTTTAGATTTAGATTTTATAGCACAGCATATAGATAACGCATTGATGATTTGCACCATGGCCGTTAATAACGAAACCGGTGTGTATCAAGATTTACCCGCTATAGAGCAGGTAATTCGTCGCCGTAATAAAAATGTATCGTGGATGGTGGATTGCGTTCAGGCGCTGGGTAAACAAGCGCTCGCGCTGAGCGATACAACAATAGATTATGCCCCTTTTTCGGGACATAAGCTTTATGCACCTAAAGGTATTGGCTTTTTATATATTCGAAGTGGTAGTGCGTACACGCCTTTTATAGCGGGTGGCGGTCAAGAAAGTGGAATGCGCTCAGGCACCGAAAATCTACCCGGTATTGCAGGGTTAAATAAGCTATTTAGTATGTTGCTTGATAAATCAGACAACACGTTTAAGTCTGTTAGCGTACTTAACTCTTATCGAAGCCAGTTACAAAACGCTATAAAAGACACCTTTGGCGATATTACATTCAATCATGATTTTGCTTATAGCGTGCCTACCACACTTAACTTTGCTGTTAACGATTTAACGAGCAAAGAAGTGATTGATTTATTTGACGCTGCGGGCATTCGCGTAAGTGGTGGCTCGGCTTGCAGTACAGGCGCATCAACAAGTTTTGTTTTAGATGCAATGGGTGCAAGTAAGTGGCAAAGCGAAAACGCGATTAGGCTATCGTATGGACCTGCTGCAACACAACACGATATTGATGATGCTTGTGTGCGTATTCGCGCTCTTAAAGCAATATTACAGGCAAACTGTTTAATCGTATCTGACAGCACCACACCACAACAAGAAGTATGCGCACTGGGCCTTACTCAATTTAGGCACCAAGGTGCATGTAGTTGGCTTTATGTGAGCGATGATAAGCACGCTGTAATTATCGATCCTATTATTGAGCTTATTCCGCGCTTTGAAAAAATAGCTAATACACAAAACTTAACTATTTCAGCGGTGCTTAATACCCATCTACATCAAGAGCGAGAGTCAGCGACTAATTTACTAACCAGCGTTCTTGACTCAAGAGTTATAAAAGGTGAGGTTGATTCGCTAGGTTGGCCGCTAAATACAGCAAGTATTAACTTGGCAAACGACGTACTTGAAAAAGTAGTTACACCTGGGCACAGCAAAGACAGTGTAAGTTATTTATTAAAAAACAGTAATGGCGAAACGCGTTACTGTTTTTGTGGCGATTTAATACTGCCTGCAGGGCTTGGCAATACATCGCTTATAGGTGGGGATGCAAAAGCAATGGCACGCTCTATTTTAGCAATGAGCGAGCAACTTAATAGCACCAGTATTATTTGCTCAGGGCACGACTACCAACAATGTTTTGCCATGAACTGGGCTGTACAGCAAAACCAAACGCCACTTCTTGATGCGTTAGTGAGCGGCAGTATTTCAGTTGATGAATTTGCAATACAAAAACAGCAGTACGACGCTTCAAAACAAGTAGATAACACGCAATTGTGTGGTTATGTAAATGCGTTACCTGAGGTTGATACACAGCAATTAAATTTTGATGACGCTAAAGTAATGTTAAACACCAGCGATACATATTTAATAGATACTCGGGAGCCGTATGAGCATGGAGCAAATAATGTTACTCAGTTATTTAATACGCTAGATGAAAAAACATTAAATATACCACTTAGTAGAATGGCAAATGCGGTATTTGAAGGGCAATTAAACAAAAATAACAAGTACATTTTATTATGCCGTAGTGGTAACCGCTCAAAAATTGCTGCAACTAATTTAATGCAACTAGGATACAAAACGGTTTATAACCTAAGCGGCGGGTTAGCGCTTAGTAATTAAACAAAGATTGTAATTTATACAAAATCGGCTTTAGGGCCGATTTTTTTGTTTTTAAGGTTTATTTGCTCGCAAGGTAAACAAGCCCTAGGGCCTGTTGACCTTTCAGGATTAAAATTTGTTCAATCTAGGGGCTATTTAATCGCGGCGTGAGGTTTGTAACCTAGTGGGCTAAGTAAAAACCGAGTAACAAAGAGTAAATTGCCCCTAGGCAGAACCCTTCGGGCAGCGCATGTTTGGCATTTATTCCACGTTATCGCCTATTTATGGGGAATAACCACACTACATAGGCTCTGCCTTGCCTAAATGCCAAACACACTGCTGCAAATTTAACTTCGAAAGATAAACAGGCCCTAATAATTAGTGAATAACTATAAAAAGTAATTATTGTGCTTATAAAAATTCATTAATATTTCATTTTGATTGATTAAGCTATCCCGTTGCCTTTAAAATTGCGGGTAAATTAATTTATAAAATTTTTATGATACCGGTGTCAAAAGCTAAAAATTGCGTTATCATCGGCATCTAAAATTATAAAAACAACACTTTTTTTGCATTTTTAGCTATACTATCGGCGCTTAATTTTAGTGTAAATAAGCAGTGTTAAGAGTTTTGCTTTTATAAAAAACATTTTTAAATCAATTGATTGAAAAAACTAGAGGATATTTCCATGTCTAACCGAACGCAACTAGCAAGTTGGCAAGCACTAGAACAAAGTGCAGCTAAGATGAAACAAACACATCTGAAAACGTTATTTGCACAAGATGACACGCGCTTTTCTCAGTTTTCGACTCAAGTATCAGGCGTATTATTCGACTATTCTAAGCAACTTATTGATAACGATGTTTTTGATAACTTAATGTCGCTTGCTAAAGAATGCGATATTGCATCGTGGCGCGATAAAATGTTTAGCGGTGAAAAAATCAATATCACCGAGGATCGCTCAGTACTACATACGGCACTTCGTAATCGTGCTCACACTCCATTAATAGTGGATGGCGAAAACGTAACACAAGCCGTAGACAACGAATTAGCTAAAATTAAAGTGTTTGTAGAAAAAGTTCGTAGCGGTAAATGGTTAGGCTATACCGGTAAAGCGGTAAAAGATGTGGTAAGTATTGGTGTAGGTGGTTCTAACCTTGGCCCACAAATGGCAACCGAGGCATTAAAAGCACTTGCTGATGATACGTTAAATGTTCATTACGTATCTAATGCTGACGGTGTACAAATTTCGTCTATATTAAAAGCCATTGACCCTGAAACAACATTATTTGTTATTTCGTCAAAAACATTTACTACGTCAGAAACTATGACAAACGCTAAAACAGCGGTTGACTGGTTTTTACAAACAACAAAAGATGAAAGTACAATTGCAAAACACTTTGTTGCAGTAAGTACAAATTTAGAAAAAACGGCAGCCTTTGGTATCAGCGACGAAAACGTATTCACTATGTGGGATTGGGTTGGCGGTCGCTTTTCACTTTGGAGTGCGATAGGCTTACCAATTGCTTTATATTTAGGCTACGACGCCTTTGAAGCAATTTTAGAAGGCGCGTTTGAAATAGACGAGCACTTTAAATCTGCGCCGTTTGAGCAAAATATACCATTAATTATGGCGTTGCTTAGTGTATGGAATACGAGCTTTTTGGGCTACACAGCGCAAGCTATATTACCGTACGACCAAGCACTGCATATGTTGCCTGCGTATTTACAGCAAGGCGAAATGGAAAGTAACGGTAAACACGTTAACTTTGCAGGCGAAACGGTACCTTATACTACAGTTCCAATTATTTGGGGCATGACGGGTATTAATGGTCAGCACGCGTTTTATCAGTGTTTACACCAAGGTAATGTAATTGTACCTGCAGATTTTATTGCATCAGTTAAACCACAAGTGAATGTTGATAAGCATCACGATATTTTATTATCAAACTTCTTTGCACAAACAGAAGCGATGATGAGTGGTGTAGATGCAGCGCAAGTTACTGCTGATTTAACCGCTAAGGGTAAATCGCAAGCAGAGATTGATGAGTTATTAAATCATAAAATTCATCAAGGCAATCGTCCTACAACGTCTATGCTATTAGATACAGTAGATGCTAAAACAGTGGGCCGTTTAATTGCACTGTATGAGCATAAGATATTTTGCCAAGGCATTATTTTAGAAATATGTTCGTTTGACCAATGGGGTGTAGAACTGGGTAAAGGTTTAGCATCTAAAATTGAGAGTGAACTTACTGATGAAAGCGTTAAACACGCTCATGATAGTTCGACAAACGGCTTAATGGCGTACTACAAACAAAACCGTACGCAGTAAAAAATTCGCTTACGCAAGTAAGTAAACCGAGTACCTTTGAACGGGTAGCGCTGGAGTGCTTAGGGTCTGTATTTTTGTGAGAGGAGATACAGGGCCCCTAAGGCTCATTTAATAAGCGCAATGATAAAAATAATAATAAATCATCGATACAGAACAATTCAGCAGGCTTTTATTTAAATACAGCTATAAAAGCCATCTAATCTAGCAATAAATAGGCATACCCGCGCATTTATAAAGTGTACTGGGTATCACAACGTAGAGAGTAACTATGCTTAATCCTTTTGATATTATAATTTTTGGGGGCGGTGGTGATCTTGCGTTACGCAAATTGCTACCTGCAATGTACAGAGCATATCAAGAAGGTAACTTACCTGAAGGCTCACGTATCCTACCAACAGTACGCGAAGAATCGAAACGTGCTGAATACATAGAAACAGCGCATAAAGCATTACAAGAATTTTTAAGCAAAGGTGAGTTTAACGCTAAAGATTGGAAAGCATTTTCTACTTTTTTAGTGCCAGTGGTAAGTAATGTTACAGAAGCAGATGACAACTGGGATGTGCTAAAAGGCATTTTAGATGAGCACGAAAGCACTAAGTCTCGCGTGTTTTATTTATCGCTTCCGCCTGCTGTTTACGGCACATGTTGTGAAATATTATCGACTAAAGGTTTAATTACACCTACATCACGCGTTGTTGTTGAAAAGCCTATTGGTTATTGCGGTGATTCTGCTGAAGCAATTAATGGAAAAATTGCAGAATTTTTTAATGAAGAGCAAATTTTCCGTATTGACCATTACTTAGGTAAAGAAACAGTACAAAACTTAATGGCGCTACGTTTTTCAAACTCATTGTTTGAAAATATGTGGGATGCTAAATCTATTGATAACATCCAAATTAGCTTATCAGAAACTGTTGGCCTTGAAAGCCGTGCTGGTTTTTACGATAAAGCCGGTGCACTTCGTGACATGGTTCAAAACCATTTATTACAACTACTTTGTTTAGTTGCAATGGAGTCGCCTAATAAGCTTAACGCTAACAGCATTCGTAACGAAAAATTAAAAGTATTAGAAGCACTTCGCCCACTAGTAGGTGGTGATGTTGATGAAAATATTGTGCGTGGTCAATACGTACCAGGTGACTTAAACGGTAAAATTGTACCGGGTTACTTAGAAGAGCTAAATGAAGGTTCTAGTAAAACAGAAACGTTTGTAGCTATTCGTGCGCATATTGATAACTGGCGCTGGGCGGGTGTTCCATTTTACCTTCGTACGGGTAAACGTATGGCTAAGCGCTGTGCAGAAATTGTGGTTGAATACAAAAAAGTATCTCACAATATCTACGAAGATAACGTGGGTAATATCGAGCCCAATCGTCTTGTTATTCGTTTGCAGCCAGAGGAAACAATTCAACTAACGCTTATGTCTAAGCGTCTTGATAACCTTCAAATGCAACTTGAACCAGTAACAATGAATATTGAGCTTTCACAAGCTTACAGCAATGGTTTTCACTCAGATGCGTACAAGCGTTTAATGCTTGATGCCGCTGCAAATAACCCATCATTATTTATTCACCGTGATGAAGTTCGTCAAGCGTGGAAATGGATTGATCCAATCATTGACCGTTGGCAAGACAAAGGCAAGCCTGCGCTTTACCGTGCTGGTAGCTGGGGTCCTGAGGATGCTGATGAACTATTGGCAGAAAAAAGCCACGTGTGGTTTAACACAGGCGATAAGGTATAAGCATGGCAACACTAGTTGAAAAATTTTTTGACGATAAAGATGCGTTAACAGCTGAGCTTTCTGCAACGCTTGAGCAATCACTACGTGATGGTATTAAAAATGATGGCCGTGCTGTATTAATGGTGTCGGGTGGCTCGTCTCCTGCGCCCGCTTATAAGCATTTATCAACGCTTGATTTAGATTGGCAACATGTTGATGTTGCTATGGTTGATGAACGCTGGGTAGACCCAAGCCATGAAAAAAGTAACGAAGCGTTTATTAAAAGCACGTTATTACAAAATTTTGGCAGTGCTGCAAACTTTATAACCATGAAAAACGATGCTGCAACCGCGCAGCAAGGCAGTGAAGTGTGTGAAGCCGCTTACAGTGCTTTAAAAGCGCCATACGATGTAACTATTCTAGGCATGGGCCCAGATGGTCATACAGCGTCGTTATTCCCAAATGCAGAAGGTTTAGAGCACGGTTTAACAACTGAGCAAACAGTATGTGCAATTAATGCGATACAAAGTGATGTGACGGGTAGTATCACTGAGCGAATGACGCTTACGTTAAATGCTATTGCGCAATCTAAAGTGGTTAAGCTTTTAATTAGCGGTGAAGAAAAACTCGCTGTTTATAAGCAAGCAAAAGCGGGCGGCGATGTTAATGACATGCCACTTCGCGCTGTGCTTAATCACCCAAGTATAAATATTGAAGTATATTGGGCGCCTTAATTTAGGTGCTAATTTAACTTTTAAAGGCCGCTTATATAAGCGGCCTTTTTTATTTGCTCAAATTTAAGCCTAAACACCGCAAAAAAACAGTCCTTAACTGTTAACCAATGTTAATGAATAACTTTGGTTTGTATTAAAATCAACCATGAAGTGTGTTGTTTTTGAACAAAATTTATGAGTTTGAGCTGTATGTTTTTTAGCAACGTTCAGATTTAGTTAAATTTTATTTTTTCATGGTCGTTGTCATAAAAGTTTCCCTTCCTTTTTTAGCTCAAAAGCATTAGCCTAAAGGTATTAACAATGAAACATATAAATTAAAATAAACGGAGCAGTAACATGGCGGAGCAACAAGTACAGCCTTTACACAACGAAAAACATGCCAACACTAAAATTCAAAACGGCATCAATGTAGAATTCATGAAAACTCAACATTTAGTGCCAGTAGTTGCACATGAGTTTGCACGCGTAGCAAACGAGTTTCCAATGTCATTCGTTAAAAACAACGAAAGCGGCACTTTTCAAGCTGTTGCTATGTTTGGCTTAGAGCCAGGCGAAAACCTTTTTGTAGAAGATGGTAAATGGACTGCAGCATTTGCACCTATGGCATCTACTCGTTACCCACTGGGCTTAGTTAAACACCCAGATCAAGATCAATACGGTATCGTAATTGACGAAGCAAGTGCGCTTGTTGGTGAAGACGAAGGTAATGCATTATTTGAAAACGGCGAAGAAACAGATTACCTAAAACGTCGTAAAGAAGCGCTTGTATCTTTTATTGAGTTTTCTCAAGTAACTGAAGCGTTCACTAAATTCCTTGCTGATAAAGAGCTACTAATTGCGCAAACGCTTACAGTAGACATTAAAGGCGAGAAAAAAGACATCAACGGTATTTACCTTATCGATGAGAAAAAGCTAAACGAGTTAAGCGATGCTGATTTCTTAGAGCTTCGTAAACGTGGTTACTTAGCACCAATTTATTCTTTCTTAACGTCTACTCATCAAGTAGCACGTTTAGCGCGTTTAAAAGCTAAACAAGCTTAATTATACCAATTGCATTAAATTAGTGATCTATTATAGCGATACGAAATGGCTCAATAACAAGGCTAAAATTATGATACATAGTTGTTCTATATAAATAATTTTCAACGTAGTTAGTGAGCTATTTAATACGCTAGAATGATCATGTTTTTAATAAAATTGGTATTACAAACACGTAAAATTTTAAAAAGCGCCTTAAGGCGCTTTTTTTATGCCATTAAACTCACTTTAGTTGAAATTAAGCCCGCAACCATTCACATTAGTTTATAACTTTCCCATAAAAGAACTCATTATGAAAACACCCTTATTAGCAATTTTTGCGAGCAGCCTTTTTGCTTTAAGTAATAGCGTATTCGCTGCAGAGACTCCTTTTGCCATTGCAATTCATGGTGGGGCAGGGACAATAGAAAAAGCACGATTTACACCCGCTCAAGAAAAGCAGTACCGCGCTAAATTAACAGAGGCCGTAGAGACAGGTTATAAAGTATTGCACCAAGGCGGTGAAAGTTTAGATGCGGTAACTGCGGCAATTACAGTATTAGAGCAATCGCCTTATTTTAATGCAGGGCGTGGAGCGGTATACACTTACGATGGCGGGCATGAGCTTGATGCATCCATAATGGATGGTCGAAACCGTGAAGCAGGTGCAGTTGCGGGTGTAAAGCATATTGAGAGCCCGATTAAATTAGCGCGTTTGGTCATGAACAACTCTGTACACGTAATGCTTAGTGGGCAAGGCGCTGAGGAGTTTGCTAAAGAGCAAGGTGTTGAACTTGTCGAAAATAACTTATTTGATACCGAGCCTCGTTACAAAGCGCTTTTAAAAGCAAAACAAAAATTAGATAAAGCCAAAGCAACCAGTAAAGAGTACCAAGCCGCGCACAAAGCATTGCCTAACTCTTACAAAATGGGCACGGTTGGCGCAGTGGCGCTTGATAAAAACGGTAATTTAGCGGCAGGTACATCCACGGATGTCAGATTTAGCTAAACATAGCCATTCAGGTTTATTAAAATAAATTGTTTTAAGTTCAATCTTCTAGCTACAAAAGTAAATTTTTTGATTGTAGAATCCTTCCCCTAAGAAATTTCATTCAAGATAACTCAATCACATTTAATTAAGATCTATACGGGTTAAATATGCAGAAAGAACTTAAGAGAGGTATGAACCTCGCAAAATTGTTACGTAAATACCATGCTGACTTCCCTCCTAATGGGTTGGCTATTTTTATCGAGGTAAGTAGTTCAGAGGGTATTAGCTCATCAGAGTTAGTAGAAAAGCTTGGTATGCCTAAGGCTACAGTTAGCCGTAATTTACGTATGTTAAGTGACAGGGCCACCCCTACCAAAGAGGGTATGTATCTGGTTACTTTAAGACATGATCCTAATGATTATAGAGTAAGACGAGCTTACTTGACCGACAAAGGGAGGGGCTTTTTATTAGAGCTCCTTAAAGCTTTGGATTAAGTGACACTGTGGGATTTTGAAACTCGTAAAGGTTTTTCTTTGGCATACATTGGAGTTTCAGGTTCCCATACTCAGCAGATATTTTAATTTAGCAAGCTTTAGTTTAGCTTTATGTACACAGCACCTACAGGTGGTATGACGGCAAAACGTTATGGCCGTGTAGGTGACGCGCCGGTAATTGGTGCTGGGACATTTGCTGAAAACGAATCGTGCGCAGTATCGGCAACAGGGCACGGTGAATATTTTATTCGCTATAACGTAGCGAGCGATATATGTGCGCGTGTTAAGTATCAAGGTAAAACCATAGCTGAAGCTGGAGATGAAGTTATAAACGGTGTGCTTAAGCCAATTGGTGGCACTGGTGGCGTTATTATTATTGATACTAAGGGGAATATTAGCTTGCCGTTTAATACCTCTGGCATGTATCGGGCAAGTAAATCGAATACGCAAGCGACCTACGTGGGCATTTTTAACGACGAATAAGCCAAAGTAATTTAATTAACCTCAACTCTGGTTAAGAGATTTACTAACATATTGAACCACAATGATATTTTAATTCATTTATTGCTAGCCAGTTATTTTCAGTGCAGTTAGCGCTGAAAATAACTGCTTGAGATAGATTTATTATTCGCAGTTTAGGTGAATCGCAGCGTTTATATAACAAACAACCCCGTGTTATGCATTTTGTAGGATTAACCCCGGCCGTTTAATTTGATACAATTATGGCTCTTTAACTAATTTTGTAAGGTATGCGGGTGGTAAACCTAGGTCAGTTGTTTGGCGAGCTAAAAACGTGCTTGAAAAAAGATCAATTCATTTTCAAAAAACGCTTACATGGCGTAAAAAAAATAACGGATGAAAACAAGCATGCCAACGCGCTTGAAAAAATAGCGGCTGATATAACCCGTAGCCAAGAATTACGCGATAAACGCTTAGCGGGCCTTCCTAAAGTGACTTACCCTGAGCAATTGCCAGTAAGTCAAAAAAAGGAAACAATTAAAGACGCCATTGCAAATAACCAAGTGGTTATTATTGCCGGTGAGACGGGCTCAGGTAAAACAACTCAAATACCTAAAATGTGTTTAGAGCTTGGTCGTGGTGTTGATGGCTTAATAGGCCATACTCAACCACGCCGACTCGCTGCGCGAACGGTGGCTAACCGTATTGCTGAAGAAATGAAGTGCGAACTTGGTCAGCAAGTCGGTTTTAAAATTCGTTTTAGCGATCAGGTTTCTAATAATACGTACGTTAAACTCATGACTGACGGTATTTTACTGGCAGAAATTCAGCAAGATCGATTTTTAAACCAATACGACACCATAATTATAGATGAAGCGCATGAGCGTAGTTTAAACATCGACTTTATTTTAGGTTACTTAAAAAACCTACTTCCAAAACGTCCCGATTTAAAAATAATAATTACGTCTGCAACCATCGATCCTGAGCGCTTTTCAAAGCATTTTAATGATGCGCCCATTATAGAAGTATCGGGCCGTACTTTCCCTGTTGATGTGCGTTACAACCCAACGGCCGATATTAATAAAGAAGATATGGAAGCCGAGGGCGATCAGCTACAAGGTATTTTTGATGCTGTTGACGAGCTGTGCGCGAAAGGTCCTGGCGACATACTGATATTTTTAAACGGTGAGCGTGAAATACGCGATACCGCTGATGCACTTAGCAAGCGTAATTTAAAACACACTGATGTATTACCACTTTACTCGCGCTTATCTAACGCAGAGCAAAACCGTATATTTGCGCCACATTCTCGTCGTCATATTATTTTATCGACCAACGTAGCCGAAACGTCACTAACCGTGCCTGGTATTCGTTATGTCATAGATCCAGGTACTGCGCGTATAAGCCGCTACAGTTATCGTACAAAAGTTCAGCGCCTGCCAATAGAACCTATATCGCAAGCAAGTGCTAATCAGCGTATGGGTCGTTGTGGACGTGTTGAAGCGGGTATTTGTATTCGCTTGTACTCTGAGGATGATTTTTTATCGCGCCCAGAGTTTACCGACCCTGAAATACTGCGTACTAATCTTGCCTCAGTTATTTTGCAAATGTTGGCACTCGGGCTTGGTGATATGGCGCAATTTCCGTTTGTGCAAGCACCAGATAGCCGTAATATAAGTGATGGTTTATCGTTATTAGAAGAACTACAAGCAGTAAAACCAGACAAACGTGATAGTAAAACGAGTTTAACCGCTTCAGGTAGAGAACTCAGCCGATTACCGGTAGACCCTCGTTTAGCTAAAATGGTGCTCACAGCTCACAAACTTGGCGCATTGCGTGAAGTGATTGTTATTGTAGCGGCGCTGTCGATTCAAGATCCACGCGAACGCCCGCAAGAAAAACGTGCTGCAGCTAACGAAAAACACGGTCGCTTTGACGACCCAGATTCAGACTTTATCGCTTTTTTGAACTTATGGAATTACTTAGAAGAGCAGCAAAGCGAGCTGACTAACGGCCAGTTTAGAAAGCTGTGTCAAAAAGATTTCCTAGCCTATATGCGTTTGCGTGAGTGGCAAGATATTGTTTATCAAATAAGTACTGTGTGTAACGAAATGGGCATGAAAGCAACCAGCCAAGCGGCTGATGGCGAACTTGTTCATAAAGCGTTATTAAGCGGAATGCTGAGCCATATTGGCTTTAAAGATGAGAAGCAAATATACAAAGGTGCACGTAATAGTCAGTTTCATATTTTTCCGGGTTCAGGTTTATTTAAAAAGAGTCCTAAATGGATCATGTCAGCGGAGCTGGTAGAAACCAGTAAATTATATGCCCGCACAAATGCAAAAATAGACATTAACTGGGTAGAACCATTAGCACAGCATTTAGTAAAACGTAGCTACACAGAGCCACACTGGGAGAAAAAGCCAGGTGCGGTAATCGCGTTTGAGCAGCAAACTTTGTACGGCTTACTTGTTGTAAATAAACGCCGCTGTGTTTATAGCAATATTGACCCTAAAGTGAGCCGAGAGCTTTTTGTACGCACTGCATTAGTTGAGCAAGAGCTGGGCTTAAACGAGGGCTTTTTAGCGTTTAACAGTGAGCTTATTGAAGATATTCAAGTACTGGAAAATAAGTCTCGTCGTCGTGATATTTTAGTTGATGAGCAAACGTTATTTGAGTTTTACGATAAAAAAATACCCAAAGAAATTAATAACCGCGCTGCATTTTTAAAATGGTATAAAACACAAAAACAACAAAATAAACATTACTTACACATGACCCGTGAAGAGCTAATGCAGCATGGTGCAAGTAATATCACTGAGTTTGACTACCCTGACACATGGCAGCAAGACAATATTATATTACCGCTTGCTTATCATTTTGACCCAGGACAAGCGGTTGATGGTGTTGCGGTGCAAATACCGGTAGCACTGTTGAATCAAGTACAAGAGAGTGGTTTTGACTGGCATATACCTGCATTTAGACATGAGCTAATAAGTGGGCTTATAAAGTCATTGCCTAAATCGCTTCGCCGTAATTTTGTGCCAGCACCAAATTATGCAGATGCAGTACTTGCAGCTATTGAGCCAATGCAAGGTAGCTTAATTGATGCTTTAGCTACGCGCTTATTAAGAATGACAGGTGTGAGAGTTGATGCAGAAGCGTGGGATTTAACCGCGCTTGCACCGCATTTACGATTGCAGTTTGAAGTACGTGATGAACACGATAAGTTACTTGCTCGTGGACTTGATTTAGCCAAACTTAAAGCAGAGCTGCAAGGTGAAGTAACCGAAACACTGTCTAAAGTAGCCGATAAAGGCATTGAAAAATCAGACCTAACACAATGGGACTTTGGTGAGCTGCCAGCGTCATATGTTAAAAAACAAGGTCAATACGAAATAAAAGCATACCCTGCGCTGGTGGATAAAAAATCAGCCGCTGCAGTGGAGCTTTTTGATAGTGAAGCAAAAGCGCAGCAAGCGCATCAACAAGGTTTGCGCCGTTTAGTATTGTTAAATGTGCCGTCGCCAATTAAGTACTTACAACAAAACTTACCGAATAAGGCAAAGCTGGGTTTGTACTTTAATCCATTTGGTAAAATAGCTGATTTAATTGATGATTGTATCGCCGCAGGTGTTGATAGCTTATTAGTGAAACACGGCGATATACGCGACGAAAAAGCATTTGAAACAGTAAAAGAGCAAATACGAGGTGAGCTAGGTGATGCCGTTGTATCGATTGCAACGCAAGTTGAGCAAGTATTAAGTATTGCGCACGCACTGCATAAAAAAATGAAAGGGCGCGTTGATTTAACCATGATAACCGCGCATGGCGATATAAAATCACAGCTTGAGTCACTTATATTTAAAGGTTTTGTGAGCGCGCATGGCGCAGATAAAATAACGGATTTAATTCGTTATTTAAAAGCGATTCAAAAACGTTTAGAGAAGCTGCCTGTGGATCCAAATCGTGATAGGTTATGCGTACTAGAGTTGGATAAAGTTGCTCAAGAGTACAAAAAAGTAGTTAATAAAACGCCTAAAGGCTTGCCTATTCCACAAGAAGTAACCGCTATTTTTTGGATGCAACAAGAGCTTAGAGTGTCGCTATTTGCTCAAACACTCGGCACGCCTTACCCAATATCTGCTAAACGGGTACTCAATGCGATAAAAGAGATAGAATAAAACTTGCATTTTCTATTAAGCTTAGTACCTTAATAGGAGGATTTATTTTTGTTTTGAAAAGGAAGTGACATAGTTATGTCCTCATCGATTGAACATAAAACAAAGCGACTTTTAGTGGTAGACGACGAGTATTTTAATTTTGAAATGCTCAAAGCAGCACTCGCGTCGAAATTTGATGTTAGTTATGCAGATTCAGGGCAAAGCTGTCTTGCATCGGCAATTGCGAGTCCGCCAGATATAATTTTGCTTGATGTTTGTATGCCTGGTCTTGATGGTTATGATACATGCCGAATGCTGAAACACACACCTGAAACAAAAAATATTCCTGTTGTTATGGTATCGGGCCTAGAGTCTCCATCTGAAAAACAAGCAGGGTTTGACGCTGGTTGTAACGCATATGTTGTAAAGCCATTTTCAGTGGGTGCTTTGTTGGAAGAAATTAACACGGTTTTTTAGAGGTAACGTATGTTTACTGATGATAAGCGAAATTTTAGACGCATGCAGATCAATACACCTGCAAATTTAACAACGATAGAACCAATAGCGGGTTTAAGTTTTGCCGCAGAGTGCGTGGATTTAAGTGCAACAGGTTTATCAATTCATTTAGATGAATTACTTGAACCTAATACATTACTGACGGTGAACATTGATTCAACTCACCCAAGTATTGCGCCTTTAAATGCAACAGCAAAAGTAATACGTGCCAGCAAAGAAGATGATGGCACGGTAACAGCAGGTCTTGAAATCATTCAGTTTAACTAACTTGAATCCAGTTAAACTCAATAGTAGATATTAAAAAACCTTACAGATTAAGCCTTTTAAGTAAAAGCCTTCAGGGTAGCTGCCAGCAATTGGGTGATCAGCTGCCTGGTTTAATCGCTCCATTATAAGTAGGTCTTTACCTGCATCAAGTGCTGCATCGGCTACTACTTTTTGAAATAAGTTTTGTTCCATTAAACCAGAGCATGAGAACGTTAGTAATGTTCCACCTGGTTTTAGTATTTGCATGGCAATCATGTTGATATCTTTGTAACCACGACACGCACCGGTTAGCTGCGCTTTATTATCAGCAAACTTTGGTGGGTCCATTACGATGGTATCAAACTGTCTACCTTCGTCGCGGTATTGGCGTAGTAACTTAAATACATCCTGCTTAACAAAACTTACTTTATTTAAATCTAAGTTATTATGCTCAACATTACGTTTTGCTGTATCTAAAGCGGGTTGAGATACGTCTACGTTAGTTACATGCTCACATCCACCACGCAGGGCGTACAACGAAAATGTACCTGTATAACTAAAACAGTTAAGTACCGTTTTACCCTTTGAGAAGCGCTCAAGTGCGGCGCGGCTATCGCGCTGGTCTAAATAAAAGCCTGTTTTATGTCCATCAATTATATCGACTTCAATTTTAAAACCGTTTTCCTCAATAAGTACCGGCTGTGTTGGTTCGTTACCCCAAAGAGCGCCTTTTATTGGCTCTAAGCCTTCTTTAGTGCGTACTTCTACGTCTGAGCGCTCGTAAATGCTAGAACCTGGGAAAATAGACATCAACGCGCCAACAATCTCGCCTTTATGACGCTCGGCACCCGCACTTAGTAGCTGACACACTAATACATTATCAAACTTATCGATTGTAACGCCTGGTAAGTAATCAGATTCAGCAGCACATAATCGAAACCCTGTTAATCCGCCTTCTTCTATTACTTGGCTACGTGCTTCTAATGAGCGACGTAAACGGCGTTCAAAAAAGTTTTGATCAATTACTTCTTTTTCGTCAAAGCTCCAAACACGTGCACGAATTTGTGAGTGAGGGCTGTAAGCAGCAGTTGCTAAAAACTTACCTTCGCTATCGTGAATCGTTACTGTGTCGCCTAATCCAGGTTTACCTTTAATTTTTTTGATGGCTTTTGAAAATAACCAAGGGTGTTTTCTTTTTAATGATTTATCGCGACCAGCTTGTAGGTAAACGGCAGATGACATAAGGCTTCTCAGTAGTAATAAATAAGCGCTGTATTTTAGTCAAGCAAGGAGCAACATACAATGAATGTTTTGCAAGGTGGGCATAAAGCACGGTAAAGTACGGATAATTTATCGATTCATTAGCTTTTGGAACCTAATAGTGCCTGACGCCGTTTTAAGCCCCGATTTAAAAATACTTAATTCACAATGTAGAGAATTTATAACCTCTTTAGTGCATGCCGATGTTGCTCACGATATTACCCATATAGAACGCGTGGTGCGCGTTGCAATACAGTTATGTAATGCGGAGCAGGCAAACATGTCAGTTGTATTACCTGCAGCGTGGATGCACGACTGTGTGGCGGTGGCTAAAAACCACCCTGATCGTGCAAAAGCCTCTACTATGGCAGCCGATAAGGCATTGGAATTTTTAAAATCTATTAATTATGACGAGTCACTTTTTGATGAGATTCATCATGCCATTGCCGCTCATAGTTTCAGCGCAAATATAAAAATTAAAACAGTTGAAGCGCAAATAGTACAAGATGCTGACAGAATGGATGCATTGGGCGCTATTGGGGTGAGTCGATGCATGAAAGTAGGCGGATCAATTTCTCGGCTATTGTACAATCCAGAAGACCCTTTTTGTGTTGAACGCGAGGCTGATGATAAAACATACACGCTTGATCACTTTTTTATAAAGTTATTACATATTGCCGATAGTATGAATACGCCATCTGCTAAAGCAGAAGCGAACAGGCGTACAAGGTATATGCATGACTTTTTAGAGCAATTAAAGTCAGAAATAGGTGAGTAACGTGAATAATACAAGCATACCTAAATTATCTGGGATTGATCATTGCCATTTAAATGTTGATAACTTGGTTGATGCCGTTAAGTGGTATGAGCGTGTTTTAGGTTTTAGTGTAGTACCCGAGCTTGCCTTTTGGGATGAGGACGGACGCGGCCCTTTAACACTTGAAGATACTAGTTCAACAACTCGTTTAGCACTTTTTGAAGGTGAGGGGCGTAGTAAAGGGATTGCATTTTTGGCCTCAGGGGATCAATTTATTCAATGGCGTAATCATCTTGAGGGTTTAAACATAAAAGCAGTGCTAGCGGATCATGGTGTAACGTTTTCTATGTACTTTAAAGATGAAAGCGGTAATAGCCATGAAATTACCTCACATGACTATCGTTATATAAAGTCTTACTATCCAAATGTTGAGCTTGGCTCTCACAGCGCTAAAAAGAATTAGCTTTCTTGATTTGAATTTTTTATAGCAAGAATATCGTCTAAGTTTTTCACAAATAGTTCGATTAGAGCGGGATCAAAATGAGCTCCTGCTTGCTCTTGCATATGCAAAACTGTTTTCTCTACACTCCATGCCTCTTTATAAGGGCGTTTTGAAGTCAGAGCATCAAAAACGTCAGCAACGGCAACAATTCTACCTTCAATTGATATTTCTTCGCCTTTGATCCCGTTAGGATAGCCTGAACCATCCCATTTTTCGTGGTGTTCAATAGCAAGTTTATGAGCGAGTTGTAATAATGGCGATGAAGAATTTGCTAATATTTGTGCACCAATTATGGCGTGTTTCTTCATATGTTCAAACTCTTCAAAAGTTAACTTTCCTGGCTTGAGTAAGATAGCATCAGGGATACCTATTTTCCCAACATCGTGCATTGGGGCGGCTTGGCGTAAAAGCTCTGCACTTTGCTCATCCATACCTAGCGCTAATGCTAATACTTTGCTGTATTGGCTCATACGCACTATATGTTCGCCAGTGTCAGTATCTTTATATTCAGCAGCACGGCCTAGGCGTTGTACTAAATCTACATGTGCTTGTTTTAATTGCTCAGCTTGCACTAGCGACAAGTGAGTTTTAACTCTAGCTCTTACAATAGCAGGGCTTATTGGCTTAGTAATATAATCTACGGCGCCTAACTCAAAACCTTTATATTCATCGCTTTCATCACCAAGTGCAGTTACAAAAATAATTGGGATGTGTGATGTTTTAGGGTTACCTTTAACTATTTGACATACTTCAAAACCATTCATATCTGGCATCATTATGTCGAGCAAGATTAGCTTTGGTAGTTCTTTTTCAAGTAGTGCCAATGCGGCATCACCCGATTTAGCAAACGACATACGATATTGATTACCTAACACTTCGCGCATTACTTTTAGATTTGCAGGCTCATCGTCAACAATTAATACTCGTGGCCTATCTGTTGTAAAATCCATTAATTAATACTCATTGTTTGTTAGTTTTTCAAGTAAGGTTTCTAGTATTACGTGTGCTTTATCAAAATCAAATTCATCAAAGGCCTCGGCTATAGCATCAACTTCATTTTTATAGATTGAAGATGCGCCGCGTTGCAGCTTTGCTAATAGCTCATCATTTAGCTCTGCATTTTGTGCATCTTGATAAAGCGTCTTACACAGTGACTTAATTTCATCAATTGATAGCGTGTCAGAACTATTATCTTCAGGCTTACTACTTGGCTTATCGCAAGTATTAGATGATAGCAATTGTGAGATGACAAGTAGCTCGTTTTTTATATCCTCTAAAGTACTAATAACTTTAGCGTCACTTTGTTTTTGCTCTAAATCGGTTAATAACTTCATTAATGTTATTAGGCCTAAGTTACCAGCAACACCTTTAAGTGTGTGAATGGTGCTATCGACATCTTTTATGTTTGATAATTTATCACTGAATAATGTTTCGAACCGTTTATTACTGCCACTAATAAATTTAGTAATCTCTGTAAGTTGCTTACATTTAGAACCCCAAAGAGCTAACCCTTTTTCAAAATCTATATGCTGCGCTTTAGGATCGCTTTGCGATATAACCATTTCTTTTGCAATACCAAGACCAAGCACTTGTGCTATTTCTTGGTTTAGCTGATTTATATCGACGGGTTTATTTGCAAAGCCATTCATGCCTGCTTTTTTAGCCGTAAGCTTATCTTGTTGTAATACACTGGCTGTGAGCGCGATAATTGGCGTGTATTTAATTTGTCTTTGATTTTCTATTGCTCTTATTTTTTGTGTTGCCTCTATGCCATCACACAATGGCATATGTATATCCATTAAAATGACATCAAAGTCTTGTTCTTCAAACACTTTAATCGCTTCAAGTCCGTTAGATGCCTTGGTAACTGCATGCTGATCGCGTGACAGGAGTAAAGAAAGTAGTTCTGTATTTTGCTCTATATCGTCAACTACTAACACCCTAAGTGCAGGCAGTTGTGTGTGTAGACCATCAAAATGATCTATTTTAGTTTCGTCACCTAAAGTAAGCGGCAATGAAAAGTAAAAGCAGGTGCCTTTACCTAGTTCACTTACTAAGTTTATTGTTCCGCCCATAAGCTCTACAAGTTGTTTGCTTATGGTAGTACCAAGACCTGTACCACCAAAACGGCGAGTAGTAGTACCATCGGCTTGTTCGAAAGGTTGAAACACTGCTTGAATACGATCTTTTGCAATACCAATACCGGTATCTTGCACTTCAAAAAACAGATGCTGATTTTGTGTTATAGCAACAGTTACGGTAACAGAGCCTTTTTCGGTAAACTTAATAGCATTACCAATTAAATTAGTAAGTACTTGCCTGAGTCGATCTGGGTCACCGTAATAAGTAGCACTTACTGATTCTTTAATATGAAGTTTAAGTTCTAAATCTTTCTTTTTAGCTTCTAGCCAAAAAGTAGAAATAATACTGTCTATTACTGGCTTTAAACTAAAGTGTATAGGCTCAATAGTGAGCTTACCGCGCTCTAGTTTTGCGGAATCGAGAATTTCATTTAATAATCTAAGTAATGAACGCGCTGCATTATTTACGGTCACTAAATGTTTTTGTTGTTCTTGATCAAGTGGAGTGTCCATTAATAGATCGCTAAAACCTATTATAGAATTCATTGGGGTGCGTATTTCATGGCTCATATTAGCCATAAAAGATTGCTTTGCATAAGCAGCTTCTTCAGCTTTAAATTTAGCTTGCTCTAGTTTTTCTTCATATTCTTTGCGTTCTGTAATATCAACTAAAACACCATCAATCCACTTTGCTTGGCCTTGGGGGTCAAAGTCGATGCTGCCTTTATCTAAAAGCCATAAGATTTTACCGCTTCTGTGGCGAATTCTGTATTCGATTGAATACTGACGTTTTTCTTCTACGGCTTTTGTGACGGCATCTACAATAGGTTGCTGGTCTGATTTTAAAACTAGATCGTTAAATTCAATGCAATGTTCAGTAAATTCATTAGGGTTATAACCCGTTAACTCGTTGATGCTCGGGCTGATAAAAAGCATGGTCCAGTTATCATCAAATTTACACCTAAAAGCCACACCTGGCATGTTATCCATTAAAGAGCGGTATTTTTGCTCTTTTTCTTCAAGGCTTTTTTGTAAAGCTCGTTGCTCTGATAAGTCGGTTATGAAGCCTACGTATAGAGGATTTTGCCCTGGCTGATTAACTTCTCCAATCCCCAAACGAATCGGGAATAAGTGGCCATTTTTATGCTTTGCAAAAATTTCACGGTTAACACCGATTACTTTACCTAAATCAATATTTTTAGCTTTAGAAAGGTAGCTATCGTGATGCATCGCGATAGCATCATCCATTAGCATTTTAATATTATGATTTTGTACTTCATTTTCGTGCCAGCCAAAAATTTTACTGGCTGATTCGTTAAAGCTCAAAATAATGCCGGTGTGATCAATCGTTACGATTCCATCAATGGCTGTGCCTAAAATTGCGTTTAAGCGAGACTCGTCGGCTGACTTTTCTTCAAGTAACATTTTATATCTGACCATGCCATTAAGTACCGCTACTACGCTTGTAATGGCAATCGTTGCAGTTGCAACCGCGATGGCTACAAAAGTGAGCCCAGCAGAAGCATTTGCGTCGTCATATAAAAGAGGAGATGTTGCAACAAAGCGTGTAGATGCCATGCCCATATAATGCATAGCAGCAACAGCAAAGCCTAATATTGTAGCGCTGATGGCTCTATTTTGTAGGTATGATAGTTTTGGAAAAAATTTTTCAAGATTAAAGCGGCTATATAACGCTATAAACGAAAGAGCGACGGCAACTAAAATTGAAAGGCCAAAGGTCAGTGGGTCATAGCGCAACATTGGGGAAAGCTCCATTGCAGCCATACCGCTGTAATGCATTGTACCAATACCAGCCCCTAGTAAGATGGAGCAAATGCTGAGCACTCTAAAGTTTCCATCACTATTTACAAGTATTGATACCGCATACTGACATGCTAATAAAGCAGGAAGAAAAGAGAGTAGTGTGATTGTTGGATCGTAGCTTATATTAGTACATAGCGAAAAAGCTAACATACCTATAAAGTGCATACTCCAAATACCAGAAGAAAATACAGTTGCTGCAGTTATATTTGCTAAGCGTTGATAACGAGGGAATTTAGTCTCTTTTGCTAAATCAATGAGCTTAGTAGTAAAAAAAGCAGCAAAAATGGCTATTAATACAGACATTGAGACTAGAAGAGGGTCGTAAACCCCATTGAGTATTAGGCTTGGATCTTGGTCTGTAATGAAGAAAGCTGATAGCATAACGGCTCGAAATATAATCTTTATTTTACAAGTTTAATCTAATTTACTAATAAATGAACCGTTATTTCTAATCGCGCTATAAAGTGACGAATTTTAACCAAGTTTATTTATTTTTTGTTATTGAAGTAAATAAAATATTTTAACTTTCAATTCAAATAAAACAGACGGCTCAATCTATAGCTTATTATAATAAAGCGGATTAGGAGTTAAGTGCGACTTTATGCTTAAGAGTTTAAAATTGATGGTAATATGGATTATATAAACGGATGCAATATTTAGAGTTTAGGTCGTGTTTGAATATCAACTAAAAAAGAGTACTAGACGCAAAACAGTCGCAATAAAAGTGCATAGTCAAAAGGTAACTGTGTATGCGCCACATTTTGTCGCAAAAAAACACATTGATACTTGGTTATTTGACAAACAAGAGTGGGTTGCAGAACAATTAAAAAAACAATCGTCAATTGATGACACTAAGCAGTACCCCTTTGAATCTAAAAAAATCAGGGTTTTTTCAGAAACTATTTGTTTGAAACTGGACTCAGGCCAAGATTCCAAAGTAACCCCGTATGATGACCACTTGCTTATCACAATATCTCCTCGAGTTAAAAATACTTATCAAAATTATCGACAGCTATTAGAGACTTATTTAAAAGAGCAGCTTATTGCATACATAGAGATGCGTTTAGCGTATTTTTGTACTCAAATGGGTGAAGAGTTGCCAAATGATTTAAAAATAGGTGTTTATAAACGAAAGTGGGGGAGTTGTAATAGCAAGCGAGAACTCACTTTTAATTTACATCTTATAGGTGCTCCTTACCACGCTATAGACTATGTGATTGTTCATGAGCTTGCCCACTTAAAGTATTTAAATCATAGCAAAGCTTTTTGGCAGCGCGTAGAGGCGTTTCTCCCCGATTACAAAACATCATCTAATTGGTTAAAACAAAATGGTATGAGTTTACAGTGGGTGTTTTGATGTTACTGAATATAGGAATATAGGAATATAGGAATATAGGAATATAGGAATATAGGAATATAGGAATATAGGAATATAGGAATATAGGAATATAGG
>NZ_WTKY01000007.1:48500-176053 GCF_011378815.1 Pseudoalteromonas sp. 31A1
GTAGAGAAGTGGTGGAGGGAGCTGGATTCGAACCAGCGAAGGCTGAGCCGTCAGATTTACAGTCTGATCCCTTTGGCCGCTCGGGAACCCCTCCACACTAATTTTATTGCATTTGGCCCCACTTAACTTAGCGGTAAGAAAAGTGGTGGAGGGAGCTGGATTCGAACCAGCGAAGGCTGAGCCGTCAGATTTACAGTCTGATCCCTTTGGCCGCTCGGGAACCCCTCCAATGCAACGGCGCTGATAATAGCAAATTGCGTATTTAAGTAAAGAAAAAAGCTAAAGAAAATTGAAATAAAGCCGATAAATATCTATCAGTTACCACAATCGGCTAAAGACTATGCAAATAGATGATTTGTTAATCACAGAGAGTCAGTTAAACAGTAGACTCAATAATAGTGTGCATGAAAATCGCCGTGGCGAATTTGCACTATTATTAGCGATGCTGTCACATGACGCACTCGACTTTAGTCAATTTCACTTACCAAAAACTGAAATAGATAATTTAGTTATAGAAGAAGAGGCGTTAAGAAAGCAATTTGGCGCAGGTCCAAAGCAACTTTTAGCCCCTGATGAATATAATATGTTGGTTGGACAATTTAATGCATCATTAATATCTCAAGAAGGAGAGCACTGTGGTATGACAAGTATTAAGTTAAGACAATGCTTAAGCCCTGAACCACTTGCGATTAGAAATGATGATAAGCATATTCCACTTAATATAATAGATAACTGTGAGCTTGCCGTCAGAAGAAGAATTAAAAGCGAACAAACCCAACTAGCTAATCCCCCTATAGATGCAGCTGCTTTTTACGACAGCCTTAATAATGATGCATTACATCAACCACTTCAGCTCATTGCGGTGTGATATATGATTGTAATAATCACCAGTTAATATATGCTTTATAACGGGTCTGCTTTATATATTTGCTAATAATTGATTTAATGAAAAAAAAGCATCCAAAAATTAAATGCAATTGCTATAATGGCGTCAAATGGTATGACATGAAATGCCATTATCATTAAACCAAGGTAATTAGGAACGTAATGAAGAAAACATTCACGCTAAATCACGAGAAAATCAAATACCCTCGTATGGTTGATGCTGCAAAGCACGAAGTGAAAAAATATTTGAAAAGAGAGCGTAATAAAACGCTACCTGAAGATGCTGACTATTGGGCATTTGACTGTAAGTTTGGTAACACAGCTGAAGATGCGCAAGTTGTGCACGTTGCTGAATTAAGTAACCAAATTGGCGAAATTGAAAAGCAAGGTTTGACCTCTTTCTATGTAGAGATTTTAGCTCGACCTGCTCAACGTCAACAGTTAGATTTAGATGATGACGAATAACACTTAATTTAATTAAGTGTTCGAAGTTTTAAAATGAGCCCAAGTGGCTCATTTTTTGTTTTTATGCATTAAAGATTCACCATAAATCATTTTTATTAGTAACCAATAAGTAGAATTTTACTTTATTAACATTTGCATAGCAAAATGTAGTGATATAGGGTGTGTTTAATAAAAAAACAAAACAGTTGTACCATGCCGATAAATTACTCTGACCACCAATTGAAATTAAGCTTAAAGAGCTCTAAGGTACTTGTCGTTGACGATCAGCTATTAAGCTTAATTGTATTAAAAAAAATATTATCAGAGCATTTTAGTGTAACAACAACGAGCTGTGGTGAGGATGCGATTGAAATTTGTAAACATAATCCGCCAGATATAATACTACTCGATATTAATATGGAAGGAATGAGTGGTATTGAAACATGTCTAAAATTAAAAAATATATCTGAAACACAAGATATCCCCGTTATTTTTGTAACCTCATCTGAAAATCAAGAAGAAGAGTGCTGGGAAGCCGGAGCTGTAGATTTTATAAAGAAACCAACTAACTCGGAAACTTTATATAGAAGAGTGCGCGCCCATATTACGATGAAACTTCAACATGACTTACTCAATCAAAAAGTATTTCTAGATGATTTAACAAAGGTATTCAATCGTCGTTATTTTGATGCGCATTTTTCTAAAATGGAACGAAGCGCCTTACGAGAAAAAGTCGACTATGCACTATTACTCATCGATATAGACTACTTTAAGCAATACAACGATCTTTATGGTCATGTGCAAGGCGATACGGTTTTAAACCTTGTTGCACAAACTATTACTAATAGTTTGCAAAGGCCAACCGATTTTGTTGCGCGTTACGGCGGCGAAGAGTTTGTAGTTGTTTTACCGCATACAAGCACTGAAGGTGCGATTTGTGTTGCTGATAAAATTAAACAAAATGTGGTCGATTTAGGAATATTACACAGATATTCAGAATATGACTTTGTGACTATTAGTATTGGCGGTGCAACCCTACAACCGTACGTAAATAACAAAAACACCTTGCAGATCGCAGATGAAAAAATGTATGAGTCCAAAATACAAGGTCGTAACCAAGTGTGTTTTTAAGTTTAGCTAGCTAATAAATCACTTTGCCACTTAAAAACACCTTGTAGGTGATAAATATTAAATAAGATTATTTATTACACGCTATGACATTTTTTGTACTTTTTATTGCTGCCACATGGGCAGTCATCATTTCTGCCCACTTTAATATCTTCAACAGGATATATAGTGCCATCTAAATAACGCCATTGAGTGTTTTCTTTAATAAACTGCGATTTTTCGTGGAGCTCACAAAATAAGTTTTGATAAAAATATTGGGCTTTAAATTCTACAGTACCGGTATCGCCATCATGGCTTGACCCAATTACATCAAGATTTATAAATCGACAGCTGTTAGCAAAATCATTGATTTCTTTAACCGGATTTTCAGCTTGTTTTTCTTTTGCGTAGGTTTGATAAACATATTCTGCATTTTTAATAACATAAGCACTGAATCGTGAGCGCATAAGTTGTTCAGGAGAATCAGCTTGCTTAACAGATAAGTGAAGCGGCTCGCAGCAATCAGCATAATTGTGCCCACTGCTGCAAAAACATAATGTGGTATTGAGTGAAGTCATAATAATAATACAAAGTCTAAAACATTAGTTTAACAAGCTTATTGGGCGAGTGATATCTCTGTTGTTTGAGACTTTTTAGTAAAACAGTATAGTTTTGTATTCGTTTTACTTAAATCGAACGATAAATTCGTAAGTAGTTGGTTATTAACTATATCGGTCCAGGTAATTACCGCTGCAAAGTTTCCGTTATGTAATGCAGAATTTAATACATACTCTAAATTTACTAGGTGCTTTTGTCTAATAACAAGTAATTTACTTGTATCAATAGAGCATGAGTCAAGTAAAGCTTTGCTAGGTACGTGATCTGGAGCAATTAGTAACGTCCATGCATTAGAGCTATTGTATTGGTGTAATACTTTTAAAAGCTCAAAGGTCGCTGAAATTTCATCTTCAATTTGAATCAAATTCACGCAATCGCTTTGCTCATCTTGTTGGTAACTTTTAACTGTTCTTACGGTAATAGGCTGTAACATAATTTCACTCACTGGGTTTTTATACAGTATTCATATACAGTAGTTTATACAGTGCTTTCGTGCAAGCCTTTTATGCTATTTATTTGTACAGTTATTCAGCTTTTGATCATTGTTTTTATTTCTTAATTTATAATTCTTTATTAATCAGGTTGTTATAGGGTTGTTTTTGAGAAGGTATTCTAAAAATAATTTTTTGCGTAGTGTCTTCATTTTGGGGTTTTATACTGTATAGGATTATCTTTATAACCATATACAGTATTTTTTAACACTGCATACAGTACTTCTGCCATAGCTAGCTTATGTGTTTTCACTCGTGCGAGGGATCATATGAGAAAACTGGAGTTGGTGGATTTGTTCGTACAAACTTGCCGCATAACATTGAGCATCTTTAAATCGCTTAGTTTCGATATGTTTGCGTATATCTGTAACCGCTGCAGTGGCAGGGGCGTACCCTTGGCTACTTGCTAAGCTTAACCAAGCTACAGCATGAAATACACTTTGTGGCACGCCTTCACCTTTCACAAAAAATAAACCTAAATAAAACTGTGCTCTATGGTTTCCCGCCATTGCAGCAAGTCGCATCCATTTTGCAGCCAATGGAGCTTGATTATTTTTTAAATAATATAGGGCTTTATTTAACGTACTTTGCTCATCTTTTTTATTATCAACGGGCACAGAGGTGTTTTCGGGTTGAGTAACAAAACCTAAAATATTATCTAGCTGTTGCTCTAAGTCTTGCTCACAAGGTGTTGTTTTAAGCATATTGGTTCATTTATTATTTTAACTACTTTAACAGTTTAGTATATAGCAAGGTAAAATGTCCTGTAAAAGATAATTTTTATGTTAAAATCTCGCCACTTTTTACTATCACAAGTTTATTATGTTCGAAGCCTTATTTAAACTGAGCGAAAATAATTCAACAGTTAAACGCGAATGCGTTGCTGGCCTAACTACCTTTATAACTATGGTATACATTGTATTTGTAAACCCGGCTATGCTTGCAGAGGCTGGGATGGATCAAGGGGCTGCATTTGTAGCGACATGTATAGCAGCTGCGATAGGCTGTTTTATAATGGGTTTATGGGCTAATTATCCATTAGCATTAGCGCCTGGTATGGGACTAAATGCCTTTTTTACGTATGGTGTCGTATTAGGAATGGGTTATACCTGGCAAGCCGCGTTAGGGGCTGTATTTATGTCGGGTTGTATATTTTTGTTTTTAAGCTTATTTAAAGTCAGAGAGTGGATTATTAATGCCATACCTCTGGTGCTCAAGCGAGCAATCGCAACGGGTATAGGTGCTTTTTTAGCATTAATTGCCCTTAAAAATGCAGGCATTATTGTCTCAAGCCCGGCAACATTAGTGCAGTTGGGCGACATTACTTCTCCAGGACCGTTACTGGCTATATTAAGCTTTTTTGTAATTGCAGCGCTTTTATACCGCGATTTTAAAAGTGGCGTGCTTATTAGTATTTTATTAGTGACTGGCATTGCTTTAAGTTTGGGGCTTGTTGAATATCACGGTGTTATGGCTATGCCACCATCAATAATGCCTACTTTTATGCAGCTAGATTTTGCAGCCGCTTTTGATATATCAATGATGAGTGTTATTTTTGCTTTCTTGTTTGTCGATCTTTTTGATACTTCGGGTACATTAGTTGCGGTAACTCAAAAAGCAGGTTTAGCTGATGAAAAAGGTAACATGCCTCGTTTAGGGCGCGCATTAAGTGCTGACAGCTCAGCAACAATTGCAGGTGCGATGCTAGGTACGTCTACGACTACATCGTATATAGAATCGGTTGCTGGTGTATCTGTTGGCGGACGTACTGGCTTAACAGCTGTAGTTGTAGGCATTTGCTTTTTACTAATGATGTTTTTTGCACCGCTTGCACAAATGGTACCGGCTTATGCTACGGCAGGCGCTATTTTATATGTAGCTGTTCTGATGCTGCAAAATTTAAAGTTTGTAAACTGGGATGATATGACCGATGCAATTCCTGTTACTGTGGTATTACTAATGACACCATTAACGTTTTCGATTGCGCACGGTATTGCACTTGGTTTTATATCTTATACGGCGGTTAAAGTCTTGTGCGGTAAGCAAGATCAAGTCAGTATTAGTGTTTGGATATTAACAGCCTTGTTTGTTTTCAAGTTTGCATTTTTGTCTTAATAGCTAACAAAAATACAAAAAAGCCTGCACAAATTTTAATTTGTGCAGGCTTTTTTAATGCTTTTATAAAAGCACTACCATTTCTTTTTAGGAGCAAACAGTATATCTAAGTCGTCTTGCTCTTCTTCTGTTTTCTTTTTAAGTGCGCTTGCATTAGAAGCTCTCAGTTCAACACTAATTGCCTCTAAGTAACCCTCAACTTCTAGCCGTTTTGTTGTTACGTATTCATCAGAGTAGGTGACTGCACTGAGTGTTGCCTGCGCTTTTTCAAAGTACTGTCTTGCAGAGCCAACCATACTTGCTGAACGGGCAGATAGGCCCCGTTTTATTTGGCTTTCAATATTAATACGCAGTTGTAGTTTTTCGAGACGTTTATCTTCTAAAACAAAAACTTGGCTATCAATACGACCTTTGCTGTGTTCAGAGCGTAAAATTGAGCGTAATTTTTTAATGCCTTGAATTAGGCCTACAAGTTGTTTGTCATTACTCGGTAGCGTTAAAGCTTCACTGCTATTATCTTGAACTGGATTAGATAAGTGCGTTTTTGCTTCACTTAAGCGGCTTTTAAGTGCTTTAGATGTTTGCGAGTTAGTAACCATTGTATTTAAGGCTTCGTAAATACGGCGCTGTAATGTACGAATTAGATTTTCAGAAAGGGGGATGTTAGCACTATTCATTAGTGCCTCTTCCGTTTCTTCTATTATAGCTTTCTGTTTTGTAAGCTCTTTACGGCGTTCTGCCTCTTGTTTTTCTTTGTGTTGTTGTACAGCACTTACCCAAAGTGCAATCACAATCAATGCAACTATAAGCACTATTATAATAGAAACGATCATGGTGTAATTCTCGGATATATAACCTAATTATTTAATCTTACATTAAATATACGTTAACAGGGTAGCTTTGCGCCGATTAACTTAAAAAATATACCAAAAAATTGATAGGTTGAGCTCTTTATAAACTGCAGTAAGCCTAAGGGCTTATAAACTAAAGCTGAATAATCATCGCTACCTGAAGCATATTTATTATGCTAGCCTTGAGCTCTAATCAGATAATTGCACACCTAAAGACCTAAAGTGCTATTTTACGTAAATAACACTTGGTTTTAAGCGGTATTGCCTTTATAAATAATATGAATAATAACGTTAAAATTTGCAGCCATGAAATTACAACAACTCAGATACATCGTAGAAGTACAAAATCATAAATTAAATGTTTCAGCGACTGCTGAGAGTTTATTTACCTCGCAGCCAGGAATTTCTAAACAAGTACGCATGTTAGAAGATGAGTTGGGTGTGCAAATTTTTGGTCGCAGTGGTAAGCATTTAACGCATGTAACCGGTGCCGGCGAAGATATTATTAATATTTCTCGTGAAATACTCTCTAAAGTAGAAGGTATTAAAGCCGTTGCTAATGAGCATACGCTACCTGATCAAGGTAAGTTAAATATTGCTACAACACATACCCAAGCGCGTTATGCTTTGCCTAACGTAATTCAAGGGTTTATGAAAAAATACCCTGCGGTATCGCTTCATATGCACCAAGGTACTCCACAGCAAATATCGGATGCTGCAGCACGCGGTGATGCCGATTTTGCTATTGCAACAGAAGCACTGCATTTGTATTCAGATTTAGTTATGCTGCCTTGCTACCATTGGAATCGCAGTATTGTTGTCGCTAAAGACCATCCGTTGGCTAAAAAGGCAAATAGTTTAACCGTTGCTGATATTGCTCAATATCCACTCATTACATATGTATTTGGTTTTACGGGCCGCTCAGAGTTGGATAAAGCGTTTAGCGCACACGGGCTTGAACCACACATTGTATTTACCGCAACCGATGCTGATGTTATAAAAACATACGTACGACTGGGTTTAGGAGTTGGTGTTGTTGCTTCAATGGCTATAGATCAAGTAAGCGATACCGATTTAGTGTGTATTGATGCAAGCCACTTATTTGAAGCTAGCACGACCAAAATTGGTTTTAGAAAGGGCAGTTTTTTACGTACTTATATGTATGATTTTATCGAACGTTTTGCACCGCATTTAACTAAAGAGCGCGTGGAGCGAGCAAGCTTATTACGTAACCAAGATGACGTAGATAAGTTATTTGCAGATATAGAGTTACCCGTTAAATAATGTCACTACATTAAACGAATAATAAAAAAGCCGCCTATTTTAAAAATAGGCGGCTTTTTCTTTTTATAGCGAGCTGATTAACATTCGATAATATTAACAGCCAATCCACCGCGAGCGGTTTCTTTATATTTAGTTTTCATATCGTTACCAGTTTCAAGCATGGTTTTAATCACTTTATCAAGCGATACCTTTTGCTCGCCACTGCCACGTATAGCTAAACGTGAAGCGTTAATTGCTTTAATAGCGCCCATTGCATTACGTTCAATACACGGCACTTGTACTAAGCCACCAACGGGGTCGCACGTTAGGCCTAAATTATGTTCCATACCAATTTCTGCTGCGTTTTCTACTTGCACAACATTGCCACCAACAATTTCTGTTAATGCGCCTGCAGCCATAGAGCACGCAACGCCGACTTCACCTTGGCAACCTACTTCGGCACCCGATATAGAGGCATTCTTTTTATATAAAATACCAATAGCAGCAGCGGTTAATAAATAACGCGTGGCTATATCGCGGTCTACTTCTTTCACAAATGTGTGATAGTACATAAGCACAGCCGGTAAAATACCCGCAGCACCATTAGTTGGTGCAGTAACTACACGGCCACCTGCCGCATTTTCTTCGTTTACGGCAAGGGCAAATAAATCAACCCAGTCCATTGCACGAAGCGGGTCGTTACTGACCTCTATATTTAGTTTTAAGTATAAGCTGGGCGCACGGCGCTTTACTTTTAAGCCGCCAGGTAAAATACCTTCGGTGCGCATACCACGGTCAATACAAGCCATCATTACTTTCCAAATATGGAACAATGTGTCTTTTACTTCGTCTTCAGTGCGCAGTGTTTTTTCGTTTTTCATCATCAAGGTAGAAACACTAAACCCAGACTCTTTACACATCTCTAGTAGCTCTTTTGCGCTGCCAAATGGGAAGGGGGCCGGGTTTTCTTCTCTAATATCGAGGGCTGCCTGTTTTTCGTTTTCAAACTCTTCGTCGGTGACAATAAAGCCACCGCCAATAGAGTAATATACTTTGCTGTAAACTTTTTCACCGTTGTTTGAGGCGATAATTTCCATTGCATTAGAATGCTTAGGCAGCGTTTTACGACGATGAAAAACAATTGCACCTTGCTTTGGAAACTTGGCTTTGTGTGTTTTGTTTAAATAAATAACTTGGTCTTTTTCAATGGTTGCTAAAATATCATCGACTAAATCGGCATCTATTGTTTCAGGATCGTAACCGGCTAAACCAAGTATTACAGCTTTACCTGAGCCATGGCCAACACCTGTTTGACCTAGTGAGCCGTAAAGCTCTACTTTAATATCGGTAACATTTGCTAATAATTGTTGTTCTTGTAGGTCATTAACAAATAAGCGTGATGCGCGCATTGGGCCAACGGTGTGTGATGACGAAGGGCCAATACCAATGCTAAACATATCAAATGCACTGATCATAATGTGTGTCTCTACTTTGTTTTATCAGCACGAAGCTGCTCTTTGAACGGTCGAGCATGATAACGTGGAATTGTGATTGTGTAACTACTAATAACGAAGATTTAAACTGGTAAGGCGAGTTGTTTTGTAAAGTTTTTTATAATGCTTGCCGTCGCACCCCAAAGTAAACCATGTGGCGTTTTAAAACCTTGCAAAATAACCGTTTTCCCAAATCGTTGAAAAGGTAAGGGTTGCCAGTTAGCTTCGTTATTTAGCTCTGTGATTGACAGTAAAAAGCTTGCTTGTACTTCATTATAGTCATTTTCCCAGGTGGTATCTTTACTAAGTAACCCTACATACGGACTAATACTAAAGCCCGTTAAGGTTGAATACTCAGGTAAGTGACCTAATACATTAACGTTGCTTTGGGCAATATTTAGCTCTTCTTTTAGTTCGCGAAGTGCTGTGGTGCGAAGGGTAATGTCGCTTACTTCAAACTTGCCTCCGGGCAAACAAATCTCCCCAGGGTGATGGTGTAAATAAGTAGGGCGTTTACACAGTAAAATATGTGCATGGTTATCTATATCAATAATTGGCAGCATAACCGCGCTAGCGCGTTTTTTACGTGTGTCTTTTAACTGATTTGGCGCAGCTGTAGGGCTTAACAGAAACCGCGCCATAATGTGTTCACTATTCAAAACGACCTACTGTTTTAATAAAGGGAGGATTTTATTTACTTTATCGTAAGTTTCTTGATATTCCAATTCGACTTTAGAATCAGCGACTATTCCGCCACCTGCCCAGCAGTAAATTTGCGCTTTGTGGCACACCAAGGTGCGAATAGTAATACTCGTATCCATATTTCCACATGCACTTAAATAACCAATCGAACCACAATAAATGCTGCGGCGATGTGGTTCTAGTTCTTCAATTATTTCCATCGCTCTAATTTTGGGCGCACCGGTGATTGAGCCACCCGGAAAAGCCGCTTTTAGCTGATCGACCGCTGTTTTACCTTCATCAAGTTCTGAGGTTACCGTGCTTACTAAATGATGCACTGCCGGAAAGCTTTCAATAGCAAAAAGGGAAGGGACGTGAACGCTGCCTGGTTTTGCTACTTTGCCTAAGTCGTTACGTAGTAAATCAACAATCATTACATTTTCAGCGCGATCTTTAGCTGATGCTGCGAGTATTTTCGCTTGGCGTTGATCCTCTAGTGCATCTGCTTTTCGCGGCAGTGTGCCTTTAATTGGCTTGGTTTCTACAACGTTATTGTTTACAGATATAAAGCGCTCAGGAGAAATTGATAAAATAGCCCCTTGAGGGTGATTTATAAAGCTTGAAAACGGCGCTTTATTTGCCTCACGCAGTTTAATATAAGCTGCCCAAGGGGAGCCTTCAAACTGAGCGTTAAAGCGCTGCGCTAAATTAATTTGGTAACAATCGCCACTTTTTAAATACTCCTCAATTTGGGCAAACTTTGCAGCGTATTCCGTTTCGCTCATATTTGATTGCCAGTCGCTGTTTAGGGCAAAGGACTGCGTATTAACTTGGGAGTTAGGGTGTGTATTTAAGTATTGCTCATAAAGCGCTAATCGATCGGTGTTTGGCTGCGATACATAAAACCAGCTTTGTTGCTGCTTGTCGTAAATAAGGGCATCTAAGTAAAGGCCAATAGCCATTTGGGGAAGATTAATGTCTTCAATAGCACGAGTGGGGATGTTTTCAATTGTACGGCCTAGGTCGTAGCCAAAGTAGCCAAGCCAGCCGCCGTTAAAGGGTAAATCGTAATCGGCTTTTGTTTTATCAAGATGCGAAAGCTCATTATTCATAATTTCAAAGCAGTTATCACTACTTTCTATATTATTTAAAAAGCTTTTATTATTTTTTACTTCAAGGGTACTTTGCGGCTCAATGGCAATAATATCAAAACGGCTGTTTATATGATTACTATTTGCAGAATCTAATAGAATTGCATAAGGCAAATGTGAAAAATGCGCAAAAACGTCAATGCAGTTTTGTGTTATGCCTAATTTAATACAATTTTTTTTATTGTTTAGCATTTACTGCCCCTTTAAGAACTGGCTCGAAACGGGCTGGGAGGGTATCATAAGTCAAATTTTTTGGCAGCACTAAGCTGTAAAAAACAGTGCAAACCACCGTCACCGGTTTGATTTAGATTACGCGACAACGCGTAACGGTAACTTAAGGAACCACTATGAGTACAATTTGTCAGCAAGACTTTATTGATAGCATTGAAGATGCATTGCAATATATTTCGTTCTATCACCCACTTGATTTTGTTCAAGCTCTCGAAAAAGCTTACAACAAAGAACAAAGTAAAGCGGCTAAAGACGCCATTGCACAAATTTTAATTAACTCACGCATGTCGGCTGAAGGCAAGCGTCCACTTTGCCAAGATACCGGTATTATTACCTGTTTTGTTAAAGTAGGTATGGATGTTAAGTGGGATAAAACAGATTTAACCGTTCAACAAATGGTTGATGAAGGTACTCGTCGTGCATATTTGAATCCAGATAACCCTTTACGTGCATCTATTGTTGCAGACCCTGCTGGCACGCGTAAAAATACTAAAGATAACACGCCTTCGGTTGTGCATATTGATTTAGTAGCGGGTGGAAAAGTAGAAGTAATGGTTGCAGCTAAAGGCGGCGGCTCTGAAAACAAAAGTAAAATGGTTATGCTAAACCCGTCTGATGACGTTGCTGAATGGGTAGAAAAAACATTACCAACAATGGGTGCTGGTTGGTGTCCGCCAGGCATGCTAGGTATAGGTATTGGTGGTACGGCTGAAAAAGCGGCAGTGATGGCTAAAGAGTCGTTAATGGACCCGGTTGATATCCATGAACTAATGGAGCGCGGCGCAGAAACGACTGAAGAAAAACTACGTTTAGAAATTTTTGACCGTGCTAATAAGTTAGGCATTGGCGCACAAGGCTTAGGCGGTTTAACAACGGTTGTTGATGTTAAAATTAAAACGGCTCCAACGCATGCTGCTTCAAAACCTGTAGTAATGATCCCAAATTGCGCGGCAACTCGCCATGTACATTTTACGCTTGACGGTTCTGGCCCTGCGAATTTAAAAGCGCCTAAACTAGAAGATTGGCCACAAGTAACATTTGAAGTGGGCGAAGGCACTCGCCGTGTTGACTTAAATACACTGACTAAAAAAGATGTTCAAGAATGGAAAATGGGCGAAACCGTTTTACTTTCAGGCACTATTTTAACAGGTCGTGATGCAGCGCATAAACGTCTGCAAGATATGATCAATTCAGGTGAAGGTTTACCAAAAGGCGTAGACTTTGATAATAAATTTATTTATTACGTTGGACCAGTAGACGCGGTACGCGATGAAGCAGTTGGTCCTGCAGGCCCTACAACAGCTACTCGCATGGATAAATTTACCGATATGATGCTAGAAAAAACAGGCATTGTAGGCATGATTGGTAAAGCTGAACGTGGACCTGCGACTGTTGAGTCTATTAAAGAGCATAAATCTGTTTATTTGATGGCTGTAGGCGGCGCAGCTTACTTAGTATCTAAAGCGATTAAAAAAGCACGCGTAGTTGCTTTTGAAGATTTAGGTATGGAAGCTATTTATGAATTTGAAGTAGAAGATATGCCAGTGACCGTTGCAGTAGACAGTGAGGGCGCCAATGCGCATACACAAGGCCCTGCAATCTGGAAAGCTAAAATAGAAGAGCTTGATAGCAAGCTAAAATAACCTAAGTTGTGTTGTTAAAAGCGAGCCTGGTGCTCGCTTTTTTGTTTTTTAGATATAGCTATGATCAGGTTTGCACATCTGACCAGTTGTTCTAAATCATCATTTTTTACTGTAAACCTATAGAATATAGCGCTTAGCGGGCAGTTAGTACTTGTATATTAAACTTTACATATAGCAATGCCATTACGTTCACGTAAACGTAAGTTAGTGTGGTTTTTATATTTGCAGTTTTTAAAACTGCCTAATGATGATTTTATGGGTTTTTTATCTGTATAAAGGTTTTAATTTGATTATTTAATCTAAGAGTCATGTTTTCATCGGTTTTATCATCTGTGAGTGTAGCGAACTCTAATATGAAGTGATAAAGTCTCGTCAATTTCCAGCGCGCATACCCTCTCACGGGTTAACTATTTCGGAGTATTTTAAGTGGCTGTGTTTAATCGAGTTGAATTTGATAACCATGAACAAGTAGTTTTTTGTTCTGATGAAGAGTCGGGTTTAAAAGCAATTATTGCTGTACATAATACCAATCTAGGTCCTGCTGTTGGCGGATGTAGAATGTGGGATTATGCGAACGACGAAGATGCCGTTTACGACGTGCTACGTTTATCAAAAGGCATGACGTATAAAAATGCAGTAGCGCGCCTACCATTTGGTGGCGGTAAATCTGTTATTATTGGTAATGCAAAAGAAATTAAATCTGAGCAATTATTCCGTGCATTTGGTCGTCAATTAGAGCGATTAAATGGCAGCTATTACTCAGCAGAAGATGTAAATATCACATGTGCTGATGTCGCTATTATGAATAAAGAAACTAATTACGTACTGGGCCTTGAAGGTAAAAGTGGTAACCCATCGCCATTTACAGCATACGGTACGTTTTTAGGAATTAAAGCAGCGCTACAGCATCAACGTGGTCATCAAGATTTTGCAGGTGTGAAAGTGGCCGTTCAAGGTTTAGGTGCTGTTGCTTATGGTTTATGTAAACATTTACATGATGCGGGTGCTGAACTGTTTGTAACTGATATTAACCAAGCAGCAATTGACCGTGTAGTTAATGATTTTGGCGCCACTGCAGTTGGTATTGATGAAATTTACGACTTAAGCGTTGATGTTTATGCACCATGTGCATTAGGTGCAACGGTTAACGACTTAACGATACCGCGTTTAAAGGCGACTATTATTGCAGGCTGTGCTAATAATCAGCTGGCAGAGTCTCGTCACGGTGAAGTTATTCGTGAAAAAGGTATTTTATATGCACCAGATTACGTAATTAACGCCGGTGGTATTATTAATGTTTATTACGAAACAGCGCCAGAAGGTTACAGTGCAGCAGCGTCTAATAAACATGTTGAAGGTATTTTTAATACGTTAACTGAAATTTTTGCCCGTAGCGAAAAAGAGCAAAAATCAACGCATTTAATTGCCGACGAATTAGCGCAAGAGATCATTAAAAACGGTCTGTAATCTAAGTTTGAATTTATATAAAGGTGTGCAATTGCACACCTTTTGTTTATCTGTAAGTTAATGCAATTATTACTGAACAGCGGTACACTTTATTTTTAATTTTGTGCGGCAAATTATGACTCCCTCAACTTCTCTCATGCAGCCTATCGATTTAGATAATTGGCCTAGAAAGCAACACTTTGAATTATTTAAACACTTTTCTCAGCCTTACTTTAATGTGTGTGTGCGTTTAGATGCTCAAGCACTTTACGACTATTGCAAAACCAATCAATTTTCTTTTTTTCAAGCGTATGTATATTGCACCTTAAAAGCGTGCCATGAGTACGATTCAATAATGCTACGTATAATAGATAATCAACCATGGTTACTTAATAGTGTTCGCGCAAGTGTGGTTGAGTTGTCTGAAAACGATACGTTTGTTTTTAGTTATTTTAACAGCACAGGCGAGTTTAAAGAGTTTGCAAATCATGCAAGTGGCGTAAGCAAAAAAGCGAAATTACAGCCGTTATTTTCTGATGCATTTGCTCAAACAGAAGGGCAGGCTGATTTAATTCATATATCTGTTTTGCCGTGGCTGAATTTTAGTGCGTTTTCGCATGCATTTAGTGAAGGGCAGAGTTTAGGCATTCCTAAATTTGTATTTGGTCAGTTTGATAAACACACAGGCACAATGCCTTTAGCTATCGATGTACACCATTCATTAATGGATGGTTTGCACGTAGCGAAATTTATAAGCACATTGCAGGGTACATTTGATACCTTTTGCAAAGGTTAACTTTAAACACATCAGTAACGGCAGTGCAAAGCAGTAAACAATTTATAAGTAATCTATAAGTAATCTATAAGCAATGCGATGTGAATTACTTTATATTCAAATACATAACCTTGTATGCTTGAAAAACACGTGTGCTGGACATATTTATATACCATACCTTAGCTCAGGAAATCCCCATGATAAATGGACTGTTAATTGTTGTTTTAATTCTTTTTGTGGTGATTTTCTGGCGTTGGCCATCAATTCAAAACCGATTATGGCGCAGTAAATATAAAGACTTTGCTTTAAATTCGCAGCAAAAAGATATTTTACTGCGTTGCATGCCCATCTATAAAAAAATGACCGACGCCGACAGAGAAAAATTAGAGCGACATATTACGTGGTTTTTAAACGAAAAACGCTTTGTCGGTTGTGATGGCTTAAGGCTAACGTCTGCAATGAAGTTAATTGTTGCCGCCGATGCGTGTGTATTAGTACTTAATAAACCGTGGCCGTTATATAGAAATGTAAAAGAAATTTTATTATATCCAAGTGCTTATTATGCTCCGCAATCAACTCGCGATAGTGCAGGACTTGTGAGTTACCATAATACGGTAAGACTAGGCGAGTCATGGCCTGGCGGCACACTCGTTTTAAGCTGGCATGATGTACTTGAGGGTAATCGTTTACCAAGCGATGGACATAACTTGGTATTTCATGAGTTTGCGCATCAACTCGATCAAGAAACAGGTAAAACAACGGGTACGCCCATTTTAAAAAGCTCAGCAGATTACAAAGAGTGGGGCAGGGTATTTAGCCGCGCCTTCACCCAGTTAAAAAGCCATGTTGCCTATAGCATGCCGCATGTTATTCACAGCTATGGTGCGACTAACGAAGCTGAGTTTTTTGCTGTACTCACCGAAACCTTCCTCGAAAAACCCGCAGAGCTTCGCCGATACGATCCTGAAATTTACAGTATGCTAGTTAATTACTATCAATTTGACCCTATTGTTTGGCATTAAACCTACATAAACCGCGCTTTATCATATAACGCTGGCAAGTTGCGTTTGTTTTTGTTGCAATCATGTGAAATAGTTTTTACTGCAACAATAACAAGAGAGAAACGCATGAAAAAAATGCTTCATACAGTATTGGCGCTGTCGGTGTCATTAGCGATAGGGCAGGTAAATGCCGCTGAAAAAGACGAAAAAAAATGGCAAGTAGATTCACCTAAGGGGCAATTTGTTGACGCTGCAATTAGCGTTGAGCAGGGCACATGGATGAATATTGATGTAAGCCCTGATGGTAAAACCGTGGTGTTTGACTTACTTGGTGATATTTACACTATGCCAATGAGTGGTGGTACAGCCACCAAGCTCACCTCTGATATTGCATGGCAAATGCAACCACGCTTTAGTCCTAATGGCAAAAGTATTGCGTTTACCTCCGATCAAGGTGGTGGCGATAACATTTGGATAATGGACTTAAATGGCGAAAACCAACACGCAGTTACCGACGAAACTTTTAGATTACTAAATAGCCCTGCATGGAGCCCTAATGGCGACTACTTAGTTGCGCGTAAACACTTTACGGCTAGCCGTTCACTAGGTGCCGGTGAAGTGTGGTTGTACCACAAAGCCGGTGGCAAGGGTGTTCAGCTTACAAAACGTGAAAATGATCAAAAAGATTTAGGTGAGCCAATGTTTTCACCTGATGGTCGTTATGTATACTTTTCGCATGATGCAACACCCGGTAAAACCTTTCATTACTCAAAGGATTCTGTAGCGGGCATTTATAAAATTAAACGTTACGACCGCGAAACGGGTGAAATTGAAACTGTAATCGATACGATGGGCGGTGCTATTAGGCCTACACCATCACCAGATGGTAAAAAACTGGCGTATATAAAGCGTGATGACTTTCAAACTAGCTTGTATTTATATGACTTAACCAGCGGTGAGCACACTAAGCTTTACGATAAGCTTGAGCGAGATATGCAAGAAACATGGGCTATTCATGGTGTATACCCAACTATTGCATGGACACCCGATAATGAAGAACTGGTATTTTGGGCTGGTGGTACAATTCACAAGCTAGATGTTGCAGACAAATCTGTAAAAACCATTCCTTTTAAAGTGCAAACCACTAAAAAAATTCAAAAAGCGGTGCGCTTTACACAAAACTTAGATACTGATGAGTTTGATGTAAAAATGCTGCGTAATGTGCAAGTAAGCCCAGATGGCGAAGCGGCAATTTTTGAAGCGCTTGGGCATATTTATAAACGTGATTTAGAGTCGGGTAAAATTAAGCGTTTAACAAAGCAAACAGATCATTACGAATTATTTCCACAGTATTCTCGCGATGGTAAAAAAATTGTGTACACCACATGGGATGATAACAAGCAAGGGTCCGTAAAGGTTGTGTCTGCACGCAGTGGCCGTGGCGATACCATTACTACGCAGCCAGGCAAGTATGTAGAGCCAACGTTTAGTCCAGATGGTAAAACGGTTGTTTATCGTAAAGCCACTGGCGGCAGTATTTTAAACCCTAAGTGGTCACTTAATCCGGGGGTTTATAGCGTAAGCGCTAAAGGTGGTAAAAGTGAGCTTATTTCAAAAAGTGGTTATCAACCACAATTTGGAGATGCAAACGATCGTGTTTTCATTATGAGTCCTTGGCCAAAACCAACGCTTAGCGTAGTAGAGCTTGAAAGTAAAAAAGTTCGTAAACTGTACGAGTCAGAACATGCGACAGAATTTAGAGTATCACCAGATGGGCAATACCTCGCTTTTGCTGAGCGATTTAAAGTATTTATAACGCCGTTTGTTCAAAGTGGTAAAACAATTAATATTGGGCCTAAAGACAGTCAATTTCCAATAGAGCAGTTATCGGTTCGTGCTGGTGAAAACATTAGTTGGAGTGCAAAGAGCAACAAACTTTATTGGACATTAGGGCCTGAGCTTTATCATGCAAGCCTTGAAGGAATGTTTACTATTAACAAAGCCGAAGATACCGACTTTAAAGTGAAAAGTGGCGATAATATCGGTTTCAGTAAAAAAATGGCAGAGCCTAAAGGTATGATTGCGCTCACTGGTGCAAAAATTATAACTATGGACGGCGAAAAGGTAATTGAAAATGGTGTAATTATCACTGATGGCAAGCATATTAAAGCAATTGGTACAGCCAGCGATATAAGTATTCCTAAAGGTGCTGAGGTTATTGATGTAACAGGTAAAACTATTATGCCTGGTATTGTTGATGCTCATGCACATGGCTCGCAAGCAAGTGATGAAATTATACCTGAGCAAAACTGGAAAAACTTTGCAGGTTTAGCGCTGGGTGTAACTACAATTCACGATCCATCAAACGATACCTCCGAAATATTTACCGCAAGCGAAATGCAAAAGGCAGGCATGATTGTTGGCCCGCGTATTTTCTCAACGGGTACTATTTTATATGGCGCAAATATGCCAGGTTATACGTCGCATATTGACTCGTTAGACGATGCTAAATTTCATTTAGAGCGCCTTAAAAAAGTAGGTGCATTTAGTGTTAAGTCGTATAACCAGCCACGCCGAGAGCAGCGCCAACAAGTTATTGAAGCAGGCCGGATGCTTGAAATGATGGTAGTACCAGAAGGCGGCTCATTATTACAACATAACTTAAGTATGATTGTAGATGGACACACAGGTATTGAGCATTCAATCCCTGTAGAGCACATATACGACGATATAAAGCAGTTATGGTCGCAAAGTGATGTAGGTTACACACCTACGCTTGTAGTGGCTTATGGTGGCATTTGGGGTGAAAATTACTGGTACGATAAAACTGATGTGTGGAATCACCCGCGTTTAAGTAAATTTGTGCCAAAAAATCAATTATTACCACGCTCTATGCGCCGCATTAAAGCGCCCGATCATCACTATAATCACTTTAATAACGCACGCGTTGCTGCTGAGCTGCAAGACCTAGGTGTATTAGTTAACTTAGGTGCTCACGGTCAGCGTGAAGGCTTAGGTGCACACTGGGAGATGTGGATGTTTGCACAAGGCGGAATGACATCACTTGAAGCTATACGTGCATCAACACTCGATCCGGCTAAGTATTTAGGGCTTGATAAAAACGTAGGATCACTTGAAGTTGGCAAGCTTGCTGATTTAATGGTTATAGATGGCGATCCGCTTAAAAATATTCGAGATTCGGATAAAGTAGATTACACCATGATCAATGGTCGCTTATTCAATGCCGAAACAATGAATGAAGTAGGTAAAAAAGAGCGCGAACCACTTTACTTCGAAAAGTTATAATTTATTTTGATCTTTTGAAAGCGGCTACATAGCCGCTTTTTTAGCTTTGTATTATGTGTTTTAGCAACGCAGTGCTTGGCATAACAAGTGTTTGAGTATGCATAACACGTGCTTGGCATATAAGCCCTTCTTTTAGGATAAATAATGTTTGTGCGATATTTTCGGCTTTAGCTTTATTATTTTTTAGCTGAGGAGTGGCAAGTAAAGCATTTAATATAATTTTAAGTACAGCTTGTTTGTGTGCTTTACACTGTATTGCAATAGTATGCGCTGCGAGTGGATATTCTGCTGCTGCGTTTATAAAAAAGCACCCATTAAAATCGCCCAATTCCGGCACTGCACTATTAAACCAGCTCGTTAACCCTTTAAATAATCCATTAGCAACGTCAAGGGCACTTTGTTTTTCACAGACTTGTTCTAGCCAATTATTAAAGTTTTTATCACGCGTGGCTAAGCAAGCAAGTATTAGCTCATCTTTGCTTGCGAAGTGATTATAAAGCGTTTTTTTAGCGATACCTGAAACGGCTAGAATTTCATTAATACCCACAGCATGTAAGCCTTTGCTATAAAAGAGATTAAGTGCTGTTGTAATAATTTGCTCTCGTTTATTCATAAAACCCCTTAAATATTAGCTGAAAGGTATCTTGACATAAGTAGACAGACTTGTCTATCATTGCCAGGTAGACAAGTTTGTCTACTCTTATTTAAGGATGTAGCATGAATATTGAAGATATTAAATTAGCCTGTGTTGCTGGCTTTTTTTCAGCGCTAGTATTGGGTTTTTTATCTTGGCTAAATAATATAGGAGGCTATGGACTGTGGTTAATGGCACCTTTTGGCGCAACGGCAGTACTTGTATTTGGTATACCAAATAGCCCATTAGCACAACCAAAAAATGTGATTTTTGGTCATCTTTTAACAGCATTTGTGGGGATCGTTTTTGTAACTTATGTTGGTGACGGTAGTGTATCTATTGCATTAGCCGTTGGTGTTGCAATTACACTCATGATGCTCACTAAAACAGTGCATCCTGCGGCGGGTGCTAACCCTATTCTGATTATTGTATCTGGACAAAGTTGGGACTTTTTAATTATGCCAGTATTAGTCGGGACGATGTTCATTGTTATTTGTGGCTTTGCTGCAAAGTGGTTACTGTCTTCTTCGGTAAATAACGCACATAAAAAAACCGCTTAACGCGGTTTCTTTTAAAAATCATAAATGTTGATTAAACAACACCGCGCGGTAAGCGACAGTCATGATCTTTACGAGCTAAAATTACAATCCAAAGTTCTTCCGCTGTGTAACCTTCTTCGTTTTCGGTAACAACAGTGAATGGCGCTTTTTTCTGTGCTTTAACAGGCGCAGCTGCTTTTGGTTTTTTCGTTTTAGTTGTTTTACCAGAGTTTAACTTTTTAGTAAGCTCTGCTACGTCAGCTAGGCGTAAATTTTTACCGCCATCAATGCTGTACCAACCAGGTTTAGTTGTGATTTCAGGTTTTTTACCATTGGCAGTTTCGTACGCTGCTTCAAAGGCAGATAACACTTCTGTTTTGTCTAGTTTGCTCATCAGAGACCCTATACGTTGTGAACACAGATAAAGAAGAGGTATTTATACCTATTTTAAAACAGTTTTTCAATTTTTTGCGATTTTCCTTCCATTTTAGAGCTATAAACGCCAAAATTTGCACAAAATTCAGTGCTAAGTAAGGTAAGTTATATGCAACGTAGAGAATTTAACCAACTCCTAAATGACATTTTAAAACCTCAATTAATTAAAGATTTTTGCCCAAATGGCTTACAAGTTGAAGGTAAAAACGAAATTAAAAAAATTGTGACGGGTGTAACCGCAAGTCAAGCATTAATAGATGCTGCCATTGAGCAACAAGCAGATGCTATTTTAGTTCACCATGGATTTTTTTGGAAAGGGGAGTCCCAACCAATAACGGGAATGAAAAAGCGTCGTATAGGTGCGTTATTAGCACACGATATTAATTTATTTGGCTATCACTTACCACTCGATATTCATCCAGCAGTTGGCAATAACGCGCAACTAGCAAAGTTATTGGATATTGAAATTGAAACAGGGCTAGAGCCAACTTCAAATAGCGTAGCAATGAAAGGGCGTTTAAAAACACCATTAAGTGGTGAAGATTTTGCAGATAAAATTGCAAAAGTGCTAAATCGAACCCCACTCACAAGTTTAGTACGTTCAGCTAAAATTGAAACCATTGCACTGTGTACTGGTGGTGGGCAAGGCTATATTGACTTAGCTGCAGAGCAAGGCATTGATGCCTACCTAACAGGTGAGGCATCGGAGCAAACTATTCATAGCTCTCGTGAGCAAAATATTGATTTTTTTGCAGCTGGGCACCATGCAACAGAGCGCTATGGCGTAAAAGCTTTGGGTGAGTTGCTTGTTCAAGAACATGGCTTTGACGTCACGTTTATAGATATAGATAACCCTGTTTAGTAGTATCTGTTTCTTAGTGAAAAACTAAAGCGCTTCTGGGTTTGCCCAGCGGCGCACTGTGATCCATGCATTTCCAATTACTTCATGAGCATACTGCGTTACTACCATTAAAGCCTGAGCATTAGGTATAAATTGTTTATGCCACGGTAATACAGCAAAGTTATGGTAATCAGTGGCTGCGGTTATTACTTCAATACCTTGAGCATTAAATAAGTCTTTGGCGCGAGGCATGTGCAGCACAGATGTTACTAGCGCGACTTTAAAATCAACTAATTTAGGTGCTAATAATTTAGCTTCTGCTGCGGTATCCATCGCTTTTGGATTTTGGAGTATACGACTTTTAGTAATTCCTAAACTAATTGCCGTTTGATACATAAGCCCGCTATTAGTGGTATTTTGGTAACCTCCACCTGAAACTATAAGCTCTGCATTAGGGTAGTGCTTTGCTAGTTTTATACCTTCTACTAAGCGCGTTAGCGCACAATTACCTAATTGATTATTTGAACTTAAAGCCGAATTTGGATTTATATCGCAACCGAGTACGACTATCTTGTCTATTTTTGGATGCTTTAAGGTATTAAATGCAAGCGATACAGGTTCATTATTGTGGATAATTAAATTGGCGATAAAGGGTGTGCTCAATGTAAGCAATACAACTAAGCTTAAAGTTGATAAGAAGAGAGCTGATTTACGACCTTTAAATGCAAGTAGTAGCATCAGGCACGTAAATAAACCAAATAGGGGCAGTGGCATTAGCAAGCCACCAATCAATTTTTTAATAACAAACATAAGAGTTAAACGCTGTAGAGGTAATTACAGCGATATTACTCATTATAATGATGATTATCGACCGTTATTTAACTTACACGTATTTAAAAAGTGACGATAAACAGGGTTGTCTTTCATGTCTTTTTTCATCGCTAAATACATAGGACGAGTAAGGCCAAGAGCGCCCAAAGGAATTGATTTAATTAGGCCTTGGCTTTCATAAGGTGTAACTAGCCAATCAGGTAAAGCGGCAACGCCCATGCCGGCACTTACTAGTTGAAAAATAAGTAATCCTTGGTCAACCGTTTTTAACGTACCGTCAAAACGTGCATTTTGAATGAAATGCTTAAATATATCTTGGCGTTCACGCGGGATAGGGTATGAAATAATAGTTTCGTTTTTTAAATCAAGCGCTGTTACATACGCTTTTTTAGCAAGTTCATGATCCGGTGCCACAATAAGCTTCAATTTAAAATCAAATAAGTGCGCGTATTCTAATGTGTCGGGTTCACGTATGTCAGATGTTAAAACTAAATCTAGCTCATCGCTTAGTAAGTCAGGAATAGCGTCGTAACTAAAGCCGCGCTCGTAATCAATTTTTATATCAGGCCAAAAGTTATTAAATTCTTTAATAGTAGGCAATAACCAATGAAAACATGCATGGCATTCCACACTTAAACGCAGTTGAGAAATAGGCTGATTTAAGCTTTCTTTCAAACGGCATTTTGTCGCTTCCATTTTTGGTAATATTTCGTGAGCCAACTCAAGTAATAGCATTCCCTGAGGGGTAAAGCGGACTGGTTGAGTTTTACGCTCAAATAATTGGCAATCTAATTTATTCTCTAAATCTTTGATTTGATGAGATAAAGCGGACTGTGTCAAAAATAATTCTCGTGCTGTATTAACCAAAGATCCTGTTTCTTTTAGGGTTGCTATGGTTTTTAAATGTTTAATACCAATCATCTTTAAAAATTCTCATGGGAAAAGTGAGTTCAGCTCAGATTAGCCACATACTACGCCTATACAAAAAACGTTTCAACGTCTAGATGGCTAAAAGTTTGCGATTTATTGTCGTTTATTGCAGTTTGTTGCTATGAATCGCGAAAATATTAGAATTAGTAACGATAAAAGTCATTCAAAAACTGGTTTGATGAGTTTTAGATGAGTTTGCTTCATGTTGTATTTTAAGTATATCGATTGCGGTGTGCTTCACCTCAGTGTGAATTTTGACTATATAAATAACTGTGTGGGGAATGGTTACTTTAGGTTGTGGTTTAAAAACTAAAGTCATTTTGCTTTTTAGCTTTAGTTTAGGTCAATGGATGAGTATATACGTAATACCTAAGCCAGCGACCAACTCGCTGGCTCTTTTATAAGGGCTTATTAATAAGTAATATGGCTTCTTTGGCTGTGACCGGTTTTGACTTTAAAAAACCTTGGCCATAGTCGCACGCAGTCGATTGTAAAATGGCTAATTGTTCAAGTGTTTCTATCCCTTCAGCAACAACTTCAAGTTTTAATGATTGCGCAAGTGATAAAATGGCTTCAACAAGTGGGTTGGTGGAATCTTGTAGGTGGTCAATAAAACTTTTATCTATTTTTAAAATATGAATAGGCAGTTGGTGCAAGTAGCCCAGTGCTGAATAACCAGTTCCAAAATCGTCAAGGCACAATTTTACTTTTAAAGGTGAAAGACCTTCTATTATTTGAGTGGCTAGTTCTAGATTTTCTATTAAGCCTGATTCGGTAATTTCTAAACATAAAGAACCCAGAGGTAATTGGTATTTATTATAAACAGAATGTATTTGCGCTACAAAATCGAGGCTTGCAAAGTGTCGTGACGATACATTAACCGTTACTTTCAAAAAGCGATGACCTTGCTGGTGCCAATTAGAAATCTGCTGAGCGGCTAAATCAAGTAAATGTAAATCAAGATTTATAATTTGCCCTGTAGTTTCAGCTATCGGTATAAAGTCATTAGGTGGTACAAATCCTTTTTTAGGATGATGCCAGCGCACAAGTGCTTCAAAACCAATAACCTCACTTGTGGTAATTGTAAAAATTGGCTGAAAATAGAGTTCAAATTCGTTGTGTTCTATACCGTGTTGCAAGTCGTTTTCGATATCCGCATGGGTTTTAAGTTTTTTACGCATCGTGTTATTAAAAAACTTAACTTGTCCACGCCCGGTGGATTTTGCTTCATACATAGCAGCATCAGCTTGTTGCAGTAATATATAAGCTTTATCGTTTATGTTGTCGGTATAGGCAATACCAATACTAGTAGAAGCTTGAAGTAAGTGGCTATCTACATTAAGAGGTTTTGATAATGCGCTTTTAATTCTGTTTAAAGCTTCATTAACTTGGTTTTTATGTGTGATATTTTCCATGAAAATAGCAAACTCATCACCGCCTAAACGAGCAAATGTATCCGTGCTTCGTACTGTACTTTTAATTAAGTCGCATATTTTTATAAGAAAATGGTCTCCGACTTCATGCCCTAGCGAATCATTTATACTTTTAAAACGATCAAAATCTAGATACAGCAGGGCATGGCTAGTACTTTTTTTAGCACGCGTTAAACGTAAAATAGCATGCTTTATTCTCTCAATGAGTAATGAGCGGTTAGCAAGGCCGGTAAGCTCGTCATGTAATGCTTTATGCTCGAGCTCTTGTCGGGCTAGTTGCCTATCAATTGCCATACTTATTTGGCGACTTACGTAAGTTAGAAGAGCGCTGTCGTGTTCGTTGTATTGCAGTGTTTTATCGTAGCTTTGTACAACAATAACACCGCTTATACGATCACTTGTTTTAAATGGAACACCCAACCAAGACTCTGATTGTCGACCTACCATTTTAAAATCACCGTTATCAATATGACTTTGAAAGGCATCTTTATTGAGTAATAAGGTTTGCTCTGTTTGCAGTAGGTAATATGAAGCAGTGTCTTTTAGCTGTTCTTTAGATATTTTTTGATGTGTTTTAGTGTTTATGCCTTCTTCGACTATATAAACAAGGTCAAGTATATCTACTTTTTTGTCATATAAAGCGATAAAAAAGTTATCAGCACGAAGTAAGTTATTAATAATTGAATGCAAGGCTTCAAAGAAGGTATCTAAGTCGTTAGCTTTGTAGGTTAGGTTAGCTATTTGTAATAAGCTATTTTCTAATTTTTGTGCGTTGTTAAGTTGCTCAACTGTTTTTTGTAAGTTATTTACCGTATTTACTTGGTTAATTTTAGCACTGAGTAAGTGGGCAACTGTTGTAAGAATTTCAAGGTGTGCGTTTGTAAAGTAGCCTTTAATAGGGTGCTCACAATCAATAACACCTAAAACTTGTTCTTTATATATAAGAGGGACGCATAGTTCTGATTGGGCAGGGCGCTCATCTGCGATATAACGGCTATCTTTTGTTACATCATCGATTACTACGGCTTTACCAGTTGTGGCTACAGCCCCAGTAATTCCTTCACTAAAACGTATTACTTTACGTTCGGCTTGATATTTATCACGGGCGTGAGCAATACCCATCGATGCAACTTGATTTAATGTATAAGCATTGTTATCGGCAAGGTAAATAACGCAATCAACAAATCCTAAACGGTTAACAACGTGCGTTGTAACATACTCAAATAGCTCGTCTAGTGTGTCTAGTTGCAATAAGCTTGATGAAAATTGATTAATAATACTCAGTTGATCAGTTTTTATCTCAAGTGCTCTTGAGGCATTATTTTTGTAAGACATAGGCAATTTATATTATTCTTTTTATTTTTAAATACGTAGCTAAGTTAACCTAATCTTGGATTTTGTACAAAATAAAGCGATGAGTGGTTTTAATTGGCTGTAAATTATTATGACGAATGACTTTAATTAATTGTAAGTAATAACAATGGCTAATCCCAATTGAATTGGAGTATTAAGCTTTAATCACACAACTCGGTAATGTCATCAACATATGCATTATTTTTAATAAAATCTTTACTCGAAAACATCATATGCCTATGATCGGATAAATTCAGCCTTGGAACAAAGTAATGACAAGCAATAATACAAACTCTGTAACAACCCTTACTATCACTCGCCCAGATGACTGGCATGTACATTTACGTGATGGCGACCAGCTAAAGGATACTGTACGAGACATTAGCAGATACATGGGTCGCGCTATTATTATGCCAAACCTTGTTCCGCCGGCAACATGTACTGATACCGCTCTTTCTTATCGAGAACGTATTATGGCAGCAGGCCCACAAGGTGCCTTTGAGCCTTTAATGGTACTTTACCTTACTGATAAAACGACACCAGATGAAATAAAGAAAGCAAAAGCAACGGGTAAAATAGTAGCTGCAAAGCTGTATCCTGCTGGCGCTACAACCAATTCTGATTCGGGTGTTACATCAGTCAAAAATATTTACCCGGTTTTAAAAGCAATGCAAGAAGTAGGTATGTTGCTGTTAGTACACGGAGAAGTTACTGATTCATCAATCGATATTTTTGACCGTGAAAAAGTATTTTTAGAGACGATTTTAGGGGATGTGGTAAGTGACTTTCCTGAACTTAAAATTGTACTAGAGCATATTACAACTAAAGATGCAGTAGAGTTTGTAGTTAATGCACCTAGCAATGTAGCAGCAACAATTACAGCTCATCATTTACTTTATAATCGTAATCATATGTTAGCGGGTGGAATTCGCCCACATTATTACTGTTTGCCAATCCTCAAACGTAACATTCACCAGCAAGCATTAATGGCCGCAGCTATAAGTGGAAATAAAAAGTTTTTCTTAGGAACTGATTCTGCACCACATTATAAAGATAAAAAAGAAGCTGCTTGTGGTTGTGCTGGTGCATATACGGCTCATGCCGCTATTGAGTTATACGCTGAAGCATTCGAAGACGCAGGAGCTTTGGACATGCTTGAAGGATTTGCAAGCCACTTTGGTCCTGACTTTTATGAGTTGCCGCGTAATGCCGATACAATAACATTACATAGAAAACCATGGGACGTACCTGCAAGTTATACCCTAGGCGACTCTGAAGTTGTGCCTATAAAAGCAGAAGATACTATTGATTGGTCTGTTAAATAGTTAATATTCTATATTTAAACCAAAAGCCGCTTAATTTTTAAAGCGGCTTTTTTGTTTGTATTTTTGATGTTATTGAAGCGTTGTTTGACAGTATTGCTGTTGTAGAGGGCTTTTATACGCGTTTATAGCAATATATATTACAATAATACTTTATAGTTTTTGCTTGGAAATTAGTCAGTTAAAGGCAATTTTAAACAAATTTATATTTTTAATAAATAATTCCCAATTAATAGAGCGAAAAAAAATATAATGTGTTAATCTTACCTTGCTTTGAGTTTTTATGTATTGAATTTACGGATATTGTGCTGCGTTTAAGGTTACCGGTTAGGTTATTACTTGTTCCTGTACTGTACCTCCATATTTTTGAGCATTGACTCAGGGAGGATATTGCCATAATAATATGGCTGAATTTTAATTATTGACTTACAGGAAAATTTAGTATGTCGGTTACTGGTAAAGTAAAGTTTTTCAACGAAGCTAAAGGCTTTGGTTTCATTGAACAAGAAAATGGTCCTGACGTGTTTGTACATTTCAGCGCAATCACTGGTTCTGGTTTTCGCACTCTTAGCGAAGGTCAAGCAGTGACATTCAGCATCAAACAAGGTCAAAAAGGCCCTGAAGCTGAGAACGTAGAAGCAGCATAATTTATTATGTGAACTCTAGTTCATCTTGGTGAAGCAGGTCTCTGTTTCACCATAATTCCTCTCTATGTACATAATTAACAAAATTCTTCTTTTTAAATCCTTGAACACAAATTTCATATATTCTTAAATCTTCTATTTTAATACAAACCCAAAATTCAATTATCTGAATAACTTATACAATCGAACCACTTTCTATCGCATTTAAAACATCCCTTACAATTTATCCAACTGATCCGATACTTATATACATAAAAATGATGCCAAATAACAATCTGTGTAAATTTTAGTGTAAGTCTTGCTAGTGCAATCAGGTTGAAGTTTTGTACTTTAACTATAAATGGGCAAGGGAACCTCTATAGGCCTCTGATAGCTTATTATGGAAGCGTTAGGCATCATTTATAGTCCATTATTATTAAAGTTGAGCAACTTTTTGTGATTAACTTTGTTACTAAATAAATTTAACTGTTAAATAGTATTAATGAGCACTCTAAAGCGGTAAATGTAACTCGTCTAATTATCGAAAGCTATTTGGCTATTTCAGGCCTTGCTAAAAGAAACTTATTATTACTATTTATGGGAAACACGTTTTATAAATGGCTTTAGGTATTGCGTGCATAAAGCAAGGTGGGCGGTATTAGAGATTATCCAGTGTTGTTTTTTTGTGCGACAAATGGTTTGTTTTTTCAGATGAAGTGTTATTGGGGAGATAAAATGTGCTGAAATCGTTTAAAAAATAACTTTTGTTATATCTATCTATATTTTTTTTTGTTTTTTTTCAGTGCGAATTCAGCTTTGGCTAAATGTTGCAATAATGTTGTTTTATGTCAGTACAATGCGAATAAATACACCCCTCAAAAGGCTTTAATCGAAATATTAAGCAAAAGCTTAGTTGCAATAATGTTAACAGTTGTGTGCTAGTACTTTTGTTTAAGCATTAACTTAGCTATTTATTTGCAGAGATTAGTAAACATCAAGTTGACAGCGCTAATTGCATTTAGCATTATTGGAAGGTTGATATCTATTAAAAGATATCAGGGTTGTTCTCTTCGGAGGATAATTAAATTATAAAAGTAACATTACTTAATTGGTTGGGAACTATGTCTGTTAAAATCAGAAAGAGTCTTGTAGCAACTGCGTTGGTTGGCGCATTTGCATTTGCAAGCAGCAATGTGATTGCAGATCCTTTGAATGACGTGCAAAAAGCAGGTCAACAAATTCAAAAGGCTGCGGTTAAGTCTCAAACTAAAATTGACAATGTATATGGTCAAACTCAGGAGCTAATCGCTGAGTACCGTAGCGTTGTTGATGAGACTGAACTTATGAAAGTGTATAACGATCACGTGTCGCGCTTGGTTGATAGCCAAAACGCGTCTATTGAATCGTTTGATCGTCAAATCGCTACGATTGATAACACGAAACAAAACGTTGTGCCTTTGATGTATCGCATGATCGATACGCTTGAGCAATTCATCAAAGCGGACGTTCCATTTAATCTAGAGACGCGTTTAGGACGTGTTGAAAGACTACGTGAAATCATGGTTTCTGCGTCTGTAACGACGTCTGAAAAATTCCGTCAAGTACTTGAAGCTTACACTATTGAAACAGCATACAGCTCACTTGTATCTGCTTCACAAGGTACACTAGAAGTTGATGGCAAAAGTATTAACGTTGATATCGGTCAGTTAGGTCGTATTACTTACGTTGCTCAGTCTTTTGACTTGAAACATGCTTGGGTGTGGGATAACAACACTAAACAGTGGAAAGAATTAGGTGAAGAATACCTAAAACCTGTTAAAGAAGTTATTCGTATGGCGCGTAAGCAAGCGACATTAGAACTTGTTAAACTACCTATCTTTGGCGCGGAGTAATCAATAATGAAGAAACTATTTAAAGGTTTTGCTGTTGCCGCAGTACTAACTGTTTCTGCAGGTACCGCGTTAAATGCACATGCAAATACTGGAGCTCTAGATAAAATACTTGAGCAAGTAAAGCAAGAGCGTATCTCTGAAGGTAAAATCGATAAGAAACGTGAACAAGAGTTCTTATCAGATCGTGCTGACAAGCAATCTTTACTTAATAAAGCTAAAAGCCAACTTGCTTCTGAGAAGTCTCGTGGTGAAAGCTTAACTAAGCAATATGCACAAAATGAAAACACGTTAGCTGAAAAAGAAGCCGCTCTTCAAAGTGCTCAAGGTACTTTGGGTGAGATGTTTGGTGTTGTACGTCGTGCAGCTCAAGACGCTATCGGTTCTATCGAAGCATCACTAGTTAGTGCTGAGAAACCTGGCCGTGCTGAAATCTTACGTTCATTAGCTGCTGCTAAAGAACTTCCTACAGTTCGCGAACTTGAAGAACTTTGGATTTCACTTCAAACAGAAATGACTGAATCAGCTAAAGTTTCAACTTTTGAAACTGAAGTTGCTGGTCTTGACGGTAACCCGTCAATGAAGAAAGTAACGCGTATCGGTAACTTTAACTTAGTTACAGACGATGGTTACTTAATTTATTCACCAGAAACTAAGTCTATTCAGCCTCTAGGTAAACAGCCTGATAGCTATATTTTAGACGGTATCACTGATCTTGAAAATACATCACCAGATAACTACGCTGGTGTTTATATCGATCCGACTCGTGGTGCTATCTTACGTATCAACACTCAAAAAGCGACACTTATGGAATACTTCCATCAAGGTGGCGTAGTTGGTTATATCATTACAGCTTTACTAGCTTTAGGTATGCTAATTACTCTAATTCGCTTTGTTGACCTTACACTTACTACTAGTAAGATTAAGAGCCAGCTTAAAAATGTTGCTACACCGAATACAAATAACCCACTGGGTCGTATTCTTAAAGTGTACCATGACAACAAGAACCAAGATGTTGAAAACCTTGAGCTTAAACTTGATGAAGCGATTCTACGTGAAACGCCACGCATCGAAGCTGGTATCAACATAATTAAGATTCTTGCTGCAATCGCACCGTTACTAGGTCTACTAGGTACAGTAATCGGTATGATCTTAACGTTCCAAACAATCACATTGTTCGGTACGGGTGATCCGAAGATCATGGCAGGTAACATCTCTCTAGCACTTGTAACTACAGCGCTAGGTCTAATTGCTGCATTACCACTAATTCTACTTCATGCTCTTGTAGCTGGTCGTAGTAAGTCGGTATTACACATCCTTGATGAGCAAAGCGCGGGTATCGTTGCTACTCACGCGGAGAAGGAGAAAGCCTAATGCTAGTCCTGATGGAGATATGGGAATCTATCAGGGATTTTGTTGGCACAGGCGGCCAGGTTTTATACGTGGTCGCGATAGCACTCTTTCTGATGTGGGTTTTAATGATTGAGCGCTATTGGTTTCTACTTGCAGAGTTTCCTCGCACAGCGAAAGAAATTGTAGCAAAGTGGGATGCCCGCCAAGACACTACGTCTTGGTACGCACACAGAATCCGTGAAGCATGGATTTCTGAAGCGTCTGAAAAATTAGATCAGCGTATGTTGTTGATTAAGACATTAGTAGCTGTTTGTCCTTTAATAGGCTTACTTGGTACTGTTACTGGTATGATCTCGGTTTTTGAAACCATGGCCAACCAGGGTACGGGTAATGCACGCTTAATGGCATCAGGTATTTCAATGGCAACAATCCCAACAATGGCTGGAATGGTTGCGGCACTATCTGGAGTATTTTTTAGCTCACGTCTTGAGACAAAAGCTAAAATGGTGAAAGCCAAACTTATTGATAGTATGCCTCATCACTAGAGAGAGAATTAAATATGGCACGTAAACAACGTTTTCGTGAAGAAGAAGAAGCAGCGGTTGATATGACGCCAATGCTTGACATCGTATTTATCATGCTTATTTTCTTTATCGTAACTACATCGTTCGTTAAAGAGGCTGGTATCGAGGTCAATAAACCAAAAGCTGCCCAAGCTACTAAGCAAAAAAATGCTAACATTTTTATTGCTATTCGTAGTAACGGCGAAATCTGGGTTGATAAACAACAAATTGATGTTGAACGTATTTCAGCAAAAATTGAAAGTTTATTAGCAGAACAACCTACTGAAGTTGTGATTATACAAGCTGATAAAGAAGCTAAACACGGCACAGTGGTTAAAGTTATGGACCAGATTAAAGCGACGGGTGACAACCTTAGAATTTCAATAGCTGGAGATCAGTAATGATTCGTTTTCTGTTTTCACTGATTGCAGGTGGGGCAGTTACTTTCGGCTTGTTCTACTTCATGGCCTTCCTCATCTCTGGTGGGGCTGACCGTAATACGGAACAAAAAGAGCAGATCATAGTCGAAATAATGACGAATCCGCCTGAATCTAAGGTGCAGGAGAGGAAGCGTGTACCGCCTCCTCCTCCACCACCGCCAAAGCAGCCGCCTAAACCGCAGCCGCCACAGCCGGAAAATAATAATCCAAACCCTGGTGCTATGTCATTTAACATGGGTAGCATTGATGTTGGTAGTTCAGCTGGTGGACTAAGTGGTCCTGGTGCATTTGGACGAGATGGTGATGCGACACCTATCGTTCGTATAGAACCAAAATATCCAACGCAAGCAGCACGTGATGGCAAAGAAGGTTGGGTACAACTTTCATTCACAATTGATGAGTTAGGTGGAGTGATTGACGTTGAAGTAATTGACGCAGATCCAAAACGTATCTTTGACCGTGAAGCTAAACGCGCACTGCGTAAGTGGAAGTACCGTCCTAAGATCATTGACGGAAAACCACAGAAACAACCAGGTTTACAAGTTCAATTAGACTTTAAACTTAACCAAGGCAACTAAGGAGGCGAGTAATGAGAAATTTTTCTAAAGTAACTGCTCTTGCGATTCTTATGTCTGTGTCGGGTGCTACTTTAAGTGCATCTGTTTTAGCAGCGCCAGATTACGCAAAGATTGAAGAGCGTAAAAAAGCAAAAACTAAAATCATGGGCGAGCGTACTGGTAAAAAGGTAATTAAAGCATTTGACTTGTACAACGAAGAAAAAGTTGATGAAGCAATTGTTTTGCTTAGAGAGATTGAACCTTCGAATGACTTTGATAAAGCGACCGTAAATCGTTACTTAGGTAGCATGTACGCTCAAAAAGAAAAGTATGACGAAGCGATTAAGTACTCTAAGCAAGCAGTTGCCCCTGATGTTTTAAACTTTGCTGATCAAGAACAGACTCTAAAACTGTTAGGCGATTTATACGCCGGTACTGAAAAGTATCAAGAAGCCAAAAAAGCTTATGTAGCTTGGATGGACTTCACTGGCCAAGAAGATCCTACGGTTTATACACGTATCGCTCAAGCTAACTATCAGTTAGAGCAATTTCGTGATGTTTTTGAACCAGCAGATAAGGCAATTAAACTTCAAAAAGAACCTAATAAAGGTCCTTACCAATTAAAACTGGGTGCATACTTTGAACTTAAAGACTATGCAAACATGGTTAAGATTGGCGAAGAGATTGTTCGTGTATGGCCTGATGATAAAAAAGCTTGGGTTAGCTTAGGTAAATATTACCTACAAACCGAAGACTATCAAAAAGGTTTAGCAACGATGGAAGTTGCTTACAAGAACGGTTACTTTGAAAATGAAGTTGAGTATAAAGTCTTATCTAACTTTTACTCTCTAAACGAGATCCCTTTTAGAGCAGCTGTAACGCTAGAAAAGGCCGTTAAGAGTGAAAAAGTAAAACGTACAAAGCAGAATGTTAGCGCGATTGCTAGTAATTATCATCGCTCTAAAGATCTAGAAAAAGCTGCTAAGTACTACGAAGAAGCTGCTAAATTTGATGACGACGCTGAACTTTACCGTAAAGCTGGTTCATTACTTTTACAATCTGAAAAATTCAGTGCTGCTGTTGTTCGTTTGAACAAAGCATTAGAGCTTGGCTCTGATAAAAAAGGTACTATTTATTCAGATTTAGCTGAAGCGTATTACTATCAAGGTAAGTATAAGCAAGCATATGCTGCAATTACTAAAGCTATGGATGACCCTCGCACACGTAAGTTTGCAAAAGGTTGGTCTACATATATTAAAGATAAAGCCGCTCGCAACGGTGTTAAAATTTAATTTTAATTAGCTAAAGCAACTTATAAAAAGCCCCTCTGGGGCTTTTTTTATTGGAACTACTATGTATAAAAAGCTCTCTTTTTCATTACTACTGTGCTTATTTTTAGCTGCATGTTCAAAGCAGCCTCAACCTTATGAGTCATTTGAAGACGCACAAGTTGCTTTAAAAACTTTAAACATGGCACTTGTACAACCAGACGCTAAAAAAATCGATAGGATTACTAAAGAGCAATTGGTCTTTTCTGATGCGTATTTAGTTAAACGTCATACTATTTATCAGAACCTAATGGGTATGGAGCTTAATCTCAATCAAATTGCACAAGTAAACTACTTGGTTATTGCAGAGCGCTTTCCTGAGCGCTATTTTAATTGGCCGGCTCAAGTAGACGTATTAAAAAACATGCTTGCTTTTGAGGGTTCAAAAAGTACGCCGGATAATATTATTACTTGGCTTAAGTTAACCCAAGATACGCTAGACAGTGCTAAACAAAGCAATTTAAAGCTGAATAAAATTGAGCTCACACTACTACAAAGCTATGTATTGAGTGCGATAGGTAGTAATGACGTTCAACCAGCGCTTAAGAGTCATATAAGAGCTTTTAGCGATTATTTAGCTAGTTACAAGCCTAGAGGTAGTGTTGGTCTGAGAGGCCTGCCAAATGGGTCACAGTGGTATCAGAGCAAACTAAATTACTTTAGTGGCGAAGTACATTCACCGCTAGAGTGGGTTACTATTTTAAATGAAAATATAAAAGTATTAGATCGTGTTGCATTCGACAGTAAATTGTCTATTTCTCATAAAAAATCGTTTTTAGTGCAGTATCTATCGAATGAAAAATTAATTGAAGGGCTTGATTGGCAGGCTGATTATCAAGACTTACCTGCAATGGCGAGCAATATGAACATGTCTGATAAAGATAAAACATTGATGCTTGCAATGATGGAATCAGATATTGGCATTCATTACCATGCGTGGACTTTGCCACAGGCAAAGGTGAATCTTATGAAACGCTTAGAAATCACCCAAGAAGAGGCTCAATATTTAGTTGAAGATATAATACTCTACCCAGGGCAATCATTTAGCTTTATACAACAAATTATATAATGATTTGAAAGTGCGCTTATTGTGCGCACTTTGTACACCGTTGGGTTGCGGGATCTAGTTCAAGTGATTTGGCTGGTATTTTTTCTTCACAGTCACAGCAGTAGCCATATTGCCCAATTTCTATTTGGCTCACGGCCGCTTCTAATTTAGTCATGCGACTGATCAAAAACGCATACTCAGGACCTAGCTTCTCTGCTGCACAGTCTAACCATTCATTGTTTGCTGTATTATCTAAGATTTGTATTAAATGCTGATGTGCAGGATAGGCTGATTTAGAAAGCATAGTTAATATATTTAATTTAACTTGTGCTATTTCATCGCTTAGTCTTTTTTGATGATGCATTATCAGTACAACCTTATTAAATTGGCTTTACGTTATACTGATATTATCAAGGGGCTTTAAGTTAGCTGTTATGATTTGAATCAAGTTGCGGTGCTTTGGCGTATTTATTTAATACACTGGCCACATCTTCTTTACTTTTTAAACGCCTAATTTCATCAAATAAATCGATAGCTTGCGGATACTGACGCTTTAGATAGCCAAGCCATTGCTTGGTACGCGAAGCAAAGTACTTTTCATCTTTTGCAGGGTCTTGATGGATCGCAGAGTGAATTAAATGATAAATAATATGCTCCCATTGTAGGCCATCATAGTGTTCGTTATTTACATGAGCTTTAATTTTTTTTGCTAGATCAGGATGTGAAAGGGCGCCGCGACCAAGCATTAAATCAGTGCATCCACTTCGTTTTTGACAAAGCATTGCGTCCTCAACTTGCCAAATTTCACCATTGGCAACAACGGCAATATTTTTGTCTTTTATTATTGGTGGAATTTTTTCCCAATAAGCTGGCGGGTTGTAACCATCACGTTTGGTTCTGGCGTGTATTGCCACACTATTTGCGCCTGCGCTTACGACAGCATCTACAATTTCTTGGCTGTTACTGTCATCATCAAAGCCTAAGCGAATTTTTGCACTTACTTCATGTTCATCATCTACGGCGTCTCGGACTGCTTTAATAATAGTGTACATGTGGTCAGGATCTTTAAGCAATACAGCTCCGCCGCGACTACGATTTACAGTTTTTGCTGGGCAACCAAAGTTAAGGTCGACCCCATGAGATCCTAAGGCAATTGCTCTTATTGCATTTTCGGCTAACGGATTTGCTTCTTGGCCGAGCAATTGAACACGTACTGGAGTGCCTGCTCGCGTAAAACCATTATTATGTAGCTCAGGACAAAATCGATGAAAAACCTTGTCAGGTAAGCATGTCTCAACCACTCTTACAAATTCGGTAACGCACAAATCGAACCCACCAATGTCTGTGAGTAATTGGCGCATTTTAAAATCAACGACACCTTCCATAGGCGCTAAAACAAGTTTCATAAGGTGATTAATTCTGATAAAAAACTGGACGCATAGTTTACCTGCAAATCACACATTGATAAATCTGTAATTACCAACCATATTTAATGTAGAAATTGCAAAAGTAAATAATATGAAAATAAATGAAAGTTTTTATTCTTGTACGGGTCTACTTAAGCATACAAGCAATTTAAAATACATTTTTATTGCTGAGATTTACAATACTTGATTAAAGAGAGTCACAAAATGAATACAGTTAAAAAAAATACAATCGCGTTAACTTTAGGTGCAGTAGTTGTTGGCTCTGCAAGCTTTGTATCTGCAGATGTACAAGCCAACCCATTTGAGTTTCAACAATTAGTGACAGGTTACCAACTAGACGCTAAAGAAGGTAAGTGTGGTGAAGGTAAATGTGGCGGCGATGCTAAAGATGCTAAAGATGCAAAAGCTAAAACAGAAGGTAAGTGCGGGGAAGGTAAATGTGGCGGCGATGCAAAAGATGCAAAAGCTAAAACAGAAGGTAAGTGCGGCGAAGGTAAATGTGGCGGCGATGCAAAAGATGCAAAAGCTAAAACAGAAGGCAAGTGTGGCGAAGGTAAATGTGGCGGCGACGCAAAAGATGCAAAAGCTAAAACAGAAGGCAAGTGTGGTGAAGGTAAATGTGGCGGCGATGCAAAAGATGCAAAAGCTAAAACAGAAGGCAAATGTGGTGAAGGTAAATGCGGCGGCGATTCTAAAAAAACTAAAAAAGAAGGTAAGTGCGGCGAAGGTAAATGTGGCGGTCGTTAATATCTTATTCTAAATAAGTTATGCTAAAAGGGCCTTAAGGCCCTTTTTTGATAAGTTAGAGGTAGTTATGACACAAATCCAGAGTACAGATTTCGGGATGGTGGGCCTTGGCCTACGACGAGAAATGCTTGATGAACTGCTTGAACACGTACCTAATCAAGTAGATTTTTTGGAAGTTGCACCAGAGAACTGGTTAAAACTAGGTGGGCGCTTTAAAAAGCAATTTAGAACATTAACAGATGCAAACAATTTTGTGTGTCATGGATTATCACTGTCTATCGGTTCACCCGAACCACTGGATGTTGAATTTGTTAAGTCTTTAAAAGTTTTTTTTGAAGAGCACAATATAAAAATCTTTAGTGAGCACTTAAGTTACTGCTCTGGTACAGGCCATATGTATGACTTAATGCCTATTCCGTTTACACAAGATGCTATAGCACATGTTGTCCCTCGCATTAAACAAGTACAAGACATACTTGAGCAGCAAATTGCGATAGAAAATGTTTCCTATTATGGCGCTCCTGGACAGCAATTATCAGAGCTGGAATTTACAAATACCATTTTAGAGCAAGCAGACTGCAAGCTTTTACTGGATGTGAATAACATTTATGTGAATTCGATTAATCATGGCTATAACGCACAAGCGTTTTTAACTGGGTTACCCTCTAATCGTATTGCCTATGGGCACGTTGCAGGCCATTATAATGAGGCTGATGACTTAATAGTGGACACACATGGTGCTGATGTCATTGATCCTGTGTGGGAGCTACTGGATAAAGCATATAAAGTGCATGGCGTATTTCCAACCTTGCTTGAGCGCGATTTTAATATCCCTACAATGAATATTTTAACCAAAGAGTTAGATATAATTCATGAGCTACAAGCTAAACACATTACTTCAATGGTTTCAAAACAACGAGCTTAATATAAGCCTTTATAAATATTAAAAGAGTGCCTGGTTATGAGCTTTATTGAAATACAAAACGAATTTATGGCGCATATTCGCGAGCCTAAAAAAAATAAAAAGCCCAGCGGTATCGAAGACCGACGTATGGCCATTTATCGCGACCTATTTTTTAATAACATTGAAGGTTTTATATCATCAGGTTTTCCGGTATTAAAAACCTTATATACAGACAAGCAATGGCTGGTCCTTGTACGCCAATTTTTTAGCGAATATGATTGTCATTCGCCGTACTTTTTAGATATAGCAGGGGAGTTTATTAATTACTTATCAAGTGATTATAAAATGAAAAGATACGATCCCGTGTTTATGCTAGAACTTGCACATTATGAATGGGTAGAGCTAGATGTATCGATTGCACACGAAGATGAGCAAGAGCAAAAATTACAAACAACAGCGCTTACTAGTTCTGCTTTGTATTTATCGAAAACGGCAAGAAATTTAAGTTATCAATTTCCGGTTCAAAATATTAGCAATCACTTTAAACCAAAAGAGCCATCACCTCAGCCTAATTATTTTGTTGTATATAGAGATGAAGATGATGACGTTCAATTTCTGGCTACGAATGCGATGACTGCTTTGTTACTATCAATTATTGAGGCAAGTGATGGAGCGACATTTGACGACGTTTGCCAACAGGTATTCGCTCATGCACCACAGTTTAATGCAGATCAAATTGCTCAAGGCGCATTGGTTACCCTCAATGCAATGGTTGAACGCGGTGTAATTGTGACAAAAAATCAAGATTAAGGTCTTTATTGATGATTTTACATCGTCTATTATGGCAGCCTTATTTGTCGTGCTTAATAAAAGGTTGTACCAATGTCAGATGATAAAGACTTTAAAGATCCGTTCAACGCTACTTATTTTCTTGCTTTCTTAGCTGTATTTGCAGGGATTGGTTGTTTAAATGCAATATTAGGCTGGATCACTAGCTTAACTTAAAATGCATAGCGTTTATTAAGGCTGTTGCTTACTTCAGCCTTGAACCACTTTATTTTAATTACCCCCCATAGTTAATACTTCTTTTATAGTAACGCCAAACTCGCAATTAAAGGTTAGTTAAGGTTATAATCACCTGCTTTGTAATATAAACAATTGAGCAGTTAAAATTATGACTCAAGTAACACCAGCAATTATCAAAAACAGCATAACTACAATTGCTGATTATCCAAAGCCGGGCATCATGTTTCGCGATGTAACCACTTTAATGGCAAATCCAGAAGCCTTTAAAGCAACTATTGACGCGTTTATCGCAGAATATAAAGATCAGGGTTTTACTAAAATAATTGGCACAGAATCACGTGGCTTTATTTTTGGTGCGCCGCTGTCTTACGCATTAGGCATTCCGTTTATTCCAGTTCGTAAACCAGGTAAGTTACCACGCGAAGTTATTCGTCAAGATTACTTACTTGAGTACGGTGAAGACACGCTAGAGCTGCATGTTGATGCAATTGTACCTGGCGATAAAGTATTATTAGTTGATGACTTATTAGCAACTGGCGGCACAATTGAAGCCACAGCTAAATTAGTTCATAAACTAGGTGGCGAAGCCACAGATGCTGCATTTGTTGTATCACTACCAGAACTTGGTGGCGAGCAGCGCATCAAAAAAATGGGTATTAAAATTCTAAAATTGGTTGAATTCGAAGGCGAGTAATCGATGAGTTATCAGGTTCTAGCGAGAAAATGGCGTCCTCAAACCTTTCATGAATTGGTTGGGCAGTCTCATGTTAAGCAAGCGCTTGTAAATGCGCTTACACAAAATAGACTGCATCACGCTTATTTATTCACTGGAACCCGCGGTGTAGGTAAAACCACTATTGCGCGTATTTTTGCTAAAAGCTTAAATTGCGACGAAGGTATATCTGCAAATCCGTGTGGCCAATGTAGCAGCTGTTTAGATATAGAAGCAGGGCGCTACATTGACTTACTCGAAATAGATGCGGCTTCTCGTACAAAAGTAGAAGACACCCGCGAAATACTCGATAACGTTCAATATGCACCAACACGTGGACGTTATAAAGTATACCTAATCGATGAAGTTCACATGCTTTCTAAGCACAGCTTTAATGCGCTTTTGAAAACGCTTGAAGAGCCACCAGAGCATGTGAAATTTTTATTGGCGACGACCGATCCTCAAAAACTACCAGTTACTATTTTATCTCGCTGTTTACAATTCAACCTAAATGTCTTGTCGCAAAGTGAAATTAAAACACAGCTTGAACACGTACTTACTCAAGAGCAGCTTAGCTTTGACACTGATGCACTTAGCATTATTTCAAAAGCCGCTGATGGCAGTATGCGTGATGCGCTTAGCTTAACTGACCAAGCTATTGCACAAACAAATGGTGATATTAATAATCAAGCAGTACAAACAATGCTTGGTTTAATGGATACTCATTATAGCCAAAGCTTGCTTGCAGCATTACTTGCACAAGATGGCGCTGCGCTAATGGATGAGATTGCACAGGTGGCAAGTCGTAATCCTAATTATGTTGCATTGCTTGATGATTTAATTGCACTTACGCATTTGACCCAACTAACCCAGTTAGTGCCAGAAGCGGCAGGGCTAGATGAAAAAAATGTAGATTATATTGCTCATGTTGCACAACATACGAGCCCACAACAAATTCAAATTTATTATCAGTTACTGTTAAATGGTAAAAAAGATTTACAATGGGCACCAGAGCCTCGTTTAGGTTTTGAAATGATAATGCTAAGATTATTAGCATTTAAGCCTACAGACGCTCAACAAACTGTACACACAGTAAACGAAGAGCCGGCCCCAAATAAACAAGGCCGCGCAAATGCACTGCGAGATATATTAAATAAAAATAAAACATCGCAAAACACTGTAGCTAGCCAAAGTAGTGTCCCTGTAAATAATACTAAGCCAGTTAGCAATACAGAGCAGCCTAAATCCCTTGAGATAGAGCCTTTACCAAATGTTGCCGCTCAGACATTGAATAATGATGTCGTACAAAGTAATAATGAGCCAACCCAAGTTGCAGTAGAGCAACCGGTTCAACAAAGTGAAAACGCTATTGAACAACAGGCTTCAGCTAATGAGCAACCACAAACCAATGTTGTTTCGGATGCTCAAGCCCAGCGCCAAAGTGAAGATGAAGCTTACATGCAACATAGTGATGCTGAGCAAACGTTAGCTTCGCAGTTTGATGATATAATGAGTAGCGCTGTAGATCAGGGTTTTAAACCTGCACCTACTGCAAACTCAGAGTCTTCACCAGAGCCCTTAACAAATCACAATGCAAGTACGCCAATAGCTGAACAAGAAGCGCAGGCGCAATCTGCCATTGCTCGTATTTTACGCGACAGAAACATATCGGGTGCGGGTAGGTTATCAGGCAAGAGTACAAGTACATCTGCAAATAATGTAGCAGTGCAGCCAAGCCAAGCGCCTGCTAAAAAGCCAGAACAGCATCCAAGAATGCCTAAAGCCCAAAGTGTTCATCAAGGTAGTGCAGATACAAGTGCAAGTGAGCTTAATAGCCCTTCAGGTAATGCGTCTGGCGATATCCCTCCTTGGGAAACTGATAGCGAAGGTGAGAGTGAAAAAAAGCATGAGCTCCCAGTAACAGGGGGCCAAACTCAGGCACATAATCACTCCAACATAAAGCCAGCTAGTAAGATTGATTTTAAAGCAAAGCACCAAACAATTACTGAAAATCTTGCGCCAGAATTACTTGAGCAAATAAACCCTCAAAAAGCGCCTGAAATAGCGCCAGAGGAAGTAAGTATTCCTGCCCCTGATGATTTTCAAAGCCCAATTAGTGAAATTAGATTTGCACATCAACAAGATGAATGGGCTTATTTAATTAAACGTATGGGACTGGGTGGTCGTATGCGCCAATTTGCATTGCATTCAATATTTACCAAGCAAGGCAACAGTTTACATATAGACGTTGATGAATCACAAAAGCATTTAGATACGCCGATGCTTCGCCAAAGATTAGATGCCGCATTGTCGAGTATTTATGAGCATAACGTGTCGTTAAGTATTAATTTTGCTAAGGGAGTTATTGACTCTCCTTATCTTATTCAGCAAAAAATTGATGCAGGTCGTCAGCAACAAGCAATCGATGTGATCACATCTGATGAAAACATAGTACAATTTCAGCAAGTATTTAGCGCCGAAATTGACGAAAACAGTATTCAGGCATTGTAATTACTTACAATCGCCCTTATGTTCATGTTAATTAATGTATTAAAAGAAAGAGAGAAAGTTATGTTTAAAGGTGGAATGGGCAACATGATGAAGCAAGCGCAGCAAATGCAAGATCGCATGCAAAAAGCCCAAGACGAAATCGCAACATTAGAAGTTGTTGGCGAAGCCGGTGCCGGTTTAGTTAAAGTAACCATGCTTGGTAACCACAATGTACGTCGTGTTCAGCTTGATGAAAGCCTTATGGAAGACGACAAAGACATGATTGAAGACTTACTTGCAGCAGCATGTAACGATGCTGTACGCCGTGTTGCTGAAGAAACACAAGAGCGCATGGGTAAAGTAACTGGCGGTATGCAATTACCACCAGGTATGAAAATGCCGTTTTAAGTAAATAATGCAACTTTCAGATAGTTTAAATCAGCTTATAGAAGCACTGCGCTGTCAACCGGGCATTGGTCCAAAGTCAGCGCAACGTATTGCTTTTCACTTGCTTGAGCGCGACCGAAAGGGAGGCACTCAGCTTGGTAATGCATTGACTAAAGCAATGACAGCCATAGGGCATTGTCGGTCTTGTCGTACTTTTTGCGAACAAGCTCAGTGCGATATTTGTTTAAGTACAAAACGCCAAGACAGCGGCATATTATGTGTTGTTGAATCGCCTACTGACGTGCTTGCAATTGAGCAAACAGGTCAGTACTTAGGGCTATACTTTGTTTTAATGGGTCATTTATCGCCAATTGACGGTATCGGCCCTAAAGAAATTGGCTTAGATGTTTTAGAGCAAAAACTTGCTCAAGGCGGTATTAATGAGGTTATTTTAGCGACTAACCCTACCGTTGAAGGCGACACTACTGCTCATTATATTGCTCAGCTTTGTCATAAATATAAAGTAGGTGCTTCGCGTATTGCTCACGGTATTCCTGTGGGGGGCGAGCTTGATTTAGTAGATGGTAGAACGCTTATGCATGCTTTTAGCGGCAGGCGTTTAGTTACACAAGACTAACTCTAAGTCACTATTTGAAAAGATATTATAAAAGCCTACATGATTAAATTATGTAGGCTTTTTTGTTTTTAAGGTAAGCTTAGAAGCAATCTAATACCAATCCGCAATAATACTTAATCATTTTGCGGGGCTAAACGTGTCGCTACCTGCGTTAAAAAATTCTCATTTAGAACAACTAAATAGCGAATTTTTTGCCTAGCTATCAACACGTTTTTCCGCCCTCAAAATAGATCATTTAATTAAACAAATTGGTATAATATATTTTTGGGCTATGTCTCTAATTAGTAAGGAATACAATGAAAGATAATCAACCCTACCAAGGTACATTACTGGGTAGTAAGCGTTTTTTACCGCTTTTTATTACGCAGTTTTTCTCAGCGATTAACGATAACGTGTATAAGCAATCAGTGCTTATTTTATTGATATTCCAGGCTGCAACGCTTGCTGATGGCGCACTTTATTCAAATATTGCTGCTGGGTTATTTATCCTACCTTTCTTTTTATTTTCAGGGATGGCGGGGCAGCTAGCTGAAAAAACAGAAAAATCCAAACTAATCAGAATCGTAAAGCTATGTGAAATCCCTATTATGGTTGTAGGGGCTGTCTCTATTTTAACGCAGTATCTTTGGCTGATGTTAGCCACCGTATTTTTAATGGGCGTACAAAGTACGTTTTTTGGTCCATTAAAGTACTCTATTTTACCGCAGCACGTAGCCCCTAACGAATTAACAAAAGCGAATGGCTTGGTTGAATCAGGCACGTTTGTAGCAATATTAATTGGTACAATTTTTGGCACCTATTATATTACTCAATCAGCAGGGCCTACGCTTATAAGTATTGCCGTATTAGTACTGGCTGTTATGGGTTATGTGAGCAGTCGCTTTATACCCATTAGTGAGGCAAACGAGCCTAACTTAAAATTTACCTATAATATATTTTCATCCACGAAAAACGTATTTTCAGCACTTAATTCGCAAACAGAATCGGTTGGTAAATCAGTCCTCGGGATCAGTTGGTTTTGGTTAATTGGCGCAATTATTTTAACGTCCCTACCAAATTATGTAAAACACACAATGGGCGGCGATGAACTGGTTGTAACTAGCGCGCTTGTTGTGTTTTCACTAAGTATTGCTATTGGTTCATTACTGTGTGAAAAGCTTTCTCGCTCTCGAATAGAATTAGGAATTGTGCCTTTTGGCGCTATTTTAATTACCTTGTTTTTATACTTACTGAGCCAAGAGAGCGCTATTAGCTCTTATTTACCTCAAAACCTTGAATTGTTGACGCTTGATCAGTTATTAAAAACAGGCGACATGTTGTGGCATTTTGTATGGATGGCAGGCATTGGTATTGGCTCTGGTTTTTATACTGTACCTCTGTATGCGCTTATTCAACAGCGTACTGAAGAGTCGAGTCGCTCACGAGTTATAGCGGCTAACAATGTATTAAATGCACTGTTTATGGTGGGCAGTGCTGTTTTAAGTATTGTAACGCTGTCTGTTTTTCAGTGGAGTATTTCAGAGTTGCTACTGTTACTTGCTGGGCTAAACTTACTTATATCTGTTTATATTTATACCAAAGTACCAGAGTTCTTTTTACGATTTATTATATATATTTTAGCTATTTGTATGTACAGAGTGCGTACAAAAGGTGAAAGTAATATTCCAGATGAAGGCGCTGCCGTTATAGTGTGTAATCACGTGAGCTTTGTCGATTGGATGTTTATTTTAGCAGCATCACCAAGGTCTATCCGATTTATGGTATTTGCCCCTATTTATTATTCGCCAGCCCTACATTGGTTATTTGAAATGGCCAAAGCTATTCCCATTAACAGTGAAAAAACCAACCCGGAAGCGTTTAAAAAAGCCTTTGACGAAGTGGCTGCTGCGCTTAATAAAGGCGAACTTGTTGGTATTTTCCCTGAAGGAAAACTAACCAGTGACGGCTCTATCGATATTTTTCGCCGTGGAATCGAGCGCATTATTGAGCGCTCACCTGTGCCTGTTATTCCTGTGCATTTAGGGGGCCTGTGGGGAAGTATGTTTAGCCGAAAAGCTAAGTGGCAACTACCACGATTAAAATGGTCTTTGGTGTCGGTTGCAGTAGGTACCCCGATTGCCGCTGACAAAGTAGTAGCAGACGATTTGCGTGAGCAAGTATTGGCTTTAAAAGCGCTTCATTCAAAAGATATTGATTAATTTAATGGCTAACTCAATATTGGATACACCAGTAGAGTCACAAATGATTGTTGATGACTTTGTAGCGCCTAAGTGCGACGGGTTTATTGAAATATTATATCAAGATGATGATATTTTACTGATCAATAAACCCAGTGGGTTATTAAGTTTGTCTGGTAAGAATCCGCTTAACTGGGACTCAGTACATTACCGTTTAGTACATGGTCAAAAAGGGTTAACAGCCGCATTTACTGAGGCTAAGTTACCGCATCGGTTAGATTTGGGTACATCGGGCATTATGATTGTTGGATTAAACGCCAAAGCATCAAAGCATCTTAATAAACAGTTTCAGGCGCGTACTATCCAAAAGCGTTATGTAGCCATGTTAGAGGGTAGCTTAGCTGTTGATGAGGGGGAAATTACTGCACCAATAGCAAAAGATAAACTGCTTTTTCCGCGAGTTAAAATTTGCCAAACGACGGGCAAAGTAGCGGTGAGTGAATACAGTGTGCTTGAGCGGCTTAAACAACCGTGCAGAACCTTAGTGCAATTTACGCCCGTTACCGGACGTACCCATCAATTACGAATACACAGCCAGTTTATAGGGCACCCAATTTTAGGCTGTGATTTATATAAAAGTGCGCAAAGTGAGTACATGGCAGGACGCTTACAATTACATGCCAGCGATTTATATTTTGAACATCCAACAACAGGTGAAAAGATTCATATTAATTGTCCGCACCCATTTTAGATAAACGAGATATTCTATTTTTTCGTTTCACCTTTTTTTGATTTTTCCCTTGAAGTTCTAACACCTCACCCCATATTAAGTGCATAACGCAGACACTTTGCAAATTGGAGATATATAAATGACTGCAGCACAAAAAGAAACATTAGGCTTTCAAACAGAAGTAAAACAATTATTAAACTTAATGATTCATTCTCTTTATTCTAATAAAGAAATATTTTTACGCGAACTTGTGTCAAACGCATCAGATGCAGCAGACAAGTTACGCTTTTTAGCGCTATCTCAAGGCGACCTTTACCAAGGTGATGCCGATTTACGTGTTCGTATTAGCGCAGATAAAGAAGCAAATACAATTACCATTTCTGATAATGGTATTGGTATGACACGTGATGAAGTAATTAGCTCATTGGGTACTATTGCAAAGTCGGGTACTGCTGAGTTTTTCAAAAACTTAACGGGTGATCAAAGTAAAGATTCACAGTTAATTGGTCAATTTGGTGTTGGTTTTTACTCAGCATTTATTGTTGCCGATTTAGTAACTGTTCGTACACGTAAAGCGGGTGAAACAACTGCTTACGAGTGGGAATCTCAAGGTGAAGGCGAATACACGCTTCAAGAAATTGAAAAAGAAGGCCGTGGTACCGACATTATTTTACATCTTCGTGATGAAGAAAAAGAATTTGCTGACGATTACCGCCTGCGCGGCATTGTTACTAAATACTCAGACCATATTTCAACACCGGTACAAATGTTTAAAGCAGAAGTACCAGAGTCTGAAGGCGAAGACGGCGAAAAAATTCCAGCAGTACCAGGTGAGTGGGAAAGTATTAACCGCGCAACTGCATTGTGGACGCGTGATAAGTCAGAGCTTTCTGATGAAGAATACAAAGAGTTTTACAAGCACGTAAGCCACGACTGGGAAGATCCACTTAGCTGGGCACATAATAAGGTTGAAGGTAAAACTGAATACACGAGCCTTTTATACATCCCTAAAAAAGCACCTTTTGATTTATGGAACCGTGAACGTCAAAGTGGCTTAAAGCTTTACGTACAACGTGTATTTGTAATGGATGATGCTGAGCAGTTCATGCCAAGCTACCTTCGCTTTGTAAAAGGTTTACTAGATTCAAACGATTTACCTCTAAACGTATCTCGCGAAATTCTACAAGACAACAAAGTAACGCAAGCTATTCGTAAAGGGTGTACATCGCGCATTATTAAAATGCTTGAGCGTATGGCTAAAAACAAAGCTGACGATTACCAAGTATTTTGGAATGAGTTTGGCCAAGTAATGAAAGAAGGCCCAGCTGAAGATGCGGCAAATAAAGAAGCCGTATGTAAGTTATTACGCTTTTCTTCTACTCATACTGATTCAGAAACGCAAGATGTGTCGCTTGAGCAATATGTTGAACGTATGAACGAAGGCCAAGACAAAATTTACTATGTAGTAGCTGATACATTTACTTCTGCGAAAAATTCTCCTCATTTAGAGATTTTCCGCAAAAAAGGGATTGAAGTATTGTTACTAAGTGACCGTGTTGACGAGTGGATGATGAGCCACTTAACTGAATTTGCTGATAAGCAACTACAGTCAATCACACGTGGTGATTTAGATTTAGGTAAGCTGGACGACGAAGAGACTAAAAAAGCACAAGAAGAGTCTGAAAAAGAGATGGCTGGCCTTGTTGAGCGTATTAAAACAGCACTAGGTGATGACGTTAAAGAAGTACGCTTTACGCACCGCTTAACAGACTCTCCAGCATGTGTTGTAAGCGACGACAACGACATGAGCTCACAAATGCAAAAGCTAATGGAATCTGTTGGTCAAGCAGCCCCTGAAGCGAAACCTGTGTTTGAGCTAAACCCAGAACACCAACTTGTTAAGCATTTAAATGACGAGCAAGACGAAGATAAGTTTTCACAGTGGTCACATGTTTTACTAGACCAAGCATTACTTGCAGAGCGCGGTACACTTAAAGATCCAACTGGATTTGTTACTCGCTTAAACAAGCTTATGCTTGAACTAAGCAAGTAGTCAGTTAGCTATTTATTTAGTTAATAAAAGTATAAATTATATGCTTTAAATAAAAGGGAACGTATGTTCCCTTTTTTAATGCGCTGTAAATGCATCAACGACTCATCAATTAGTATAAGTTGCTTGAGTATCGGCGGCGCTTGTGGAAGAATTCAGGCTTTAAAATAAATATCCATACTAGGGGACAATAATATGCGCATTATTCTTTTGGGCGCTCCAGGTGCCGGTAAAGGTACTCAAGCTCAGTTTTTAATGGACAAATACGGTATTCCACAAATTTCTACTGGCGATATGTTACGTGCAGCAATTAAAGAAGGCACTCCATTAGGCTTAGAAGCAAAAAAAGTAATGGATGCTGGTCAACTAATTTCTGATGATATTATTATTGGTTTAGTAAAAGAACGTATTACTAAAGCGGATTGTGAGAAAGGTTTTTTACTTGATGGTTTCCCACGCACAATTCCTCAAGCCGATGCAATGAAAGAAAATGGCGTAGTGGTTGATCACGTTATTGAATTTGACGTTGCGGATGAAGTAATTGTTGAGCGTATGGGCGGACGTCGTGTTCATCCTGGTTCTGGCCGTGTTTATCACATTGTTTATAACCCGCCAAAAGTGGAAGGTAAAGACAACGAAACTGGAGATGACTTAATTGTTCGCGCTGACGATACTGAAGAAACAGTACGTAAACGTTTAGGTATTTATCACGAGCAAACTATGCCATTAGTTGATTACTACCAAGCAGAAGCTGCTGCTGGTAATACTCAATACCACAAACTAGATGGTACACAAGCTGTTGAAGCTGTAAGTTCACAACTTGGTGAGCTTTTAGGTTAATTATAAAAGCACATTAAAAAACCGCCAATTGGCGGTTTTTTGTTTTAAGGCGGTTTTTTGTTTTAAGGCTGTTTAGCATTGCTTAATCAGTGCTATTTAATCGGCTTTACAACGTTTTAAGTTTCTCAATTACGCTGTTGTATTCTGGTTCAGTTGAAAGGCTACTAACTAATTGTTTATAAATGACGTTATGGCTTTCATCTAAAATAAATACCGTTCGCGTTAATAAGCCCATATCTTTAATAATCAATCCGTATTTTTGGCCAAAATCGCGCCAAACAGAATCTGATAACGTAGTGATTTTATCAATATTTTCAGCTTTGCAAAAACGCTTTTGAGCAAATGGTAAATCAGCACTAATTGTTAGCATTACAACACTTGGAAATTGCGAGGCTACTTTTTCATTAAAATGCTTAGTTTGCAGGCTACAAATACCTGTATCAAGACTTGGCACTACACTTATCAATACAGCTTGGCCTTTGTAATCCTCAAGTGTCACAGGGATGAAGTTGTCATCAACTACTTTGAAATTTGGCGCGCTATCTCCAACAGAGATCCCTTTGCCTAATAAAGTGACTGGTTTGCCTTGTGCAGATACTTTTCCTATGTCTAGCGTGTTTTCTGGGTAATCGGCTGCAATAGCCACAGAGCAAAATGCGCTCAAAGCAAAGGTAAGTGAACGTAACATAAGGTATTTCCTTTTAAATTAACGCAATGGGCGTCAGTGTATTATACTGCGCTATAGTAACCAAGAGATTATACCGCCCTAATGAAGTTGGGATTAGTTCTGCAATATAAAAATTGTAACTGTGCTAAACTTTGATTAACATGAAGTTACAAAATATATCTTCAATAATAAAAATAAAAACCATCATAAAATGATTTTAATGCTCATTACTGGTTTAGAAACAGAGAGATAATATGTCAACATCGGTACTAATATGTGATGACTCAAAATTAGCTAGGCGTCAGCTAGCTCGTTCATTACCTGAAGATTGGGACATTAAAGTTGAATTTGCACTCGACGGCGTTGATTGCATAAAGCAAATAAAGTTAATTGAACCAGAAATACTTTTTCTCGATTTAAACATGCCTGAAATGGATGGGTATGAAGTATTAATCGCTATGAAAGAACAGGGGCTAAACATACTCACTGTTGTTGTCTCTGGTGATATACAGCCAAGTGCACATCAAAGAGTGCTTGAACTTGGTGCTATCGATTTTATTCAAAAACCATGTTCCCCCGAAAAACTAGCCAGCATAATTGAACACCATGGGATTAAAGATAAAGCCATGCGTGAGCGTCTCTCTCATTCGCTTGGAGAGCAAGTCGACCCTGATGTTCGGGATATATACCAAGAACTCACTAACGTTGCTATGGGACAGGCTGGGGATTTACTTGCACGTCTTCTTAATGTGTTTGTAGAGCTACCAATTCCTAATGTGAATATTTTGGAAGTTAATGAACTCGATATGGCGCTGCAGTCTATAGATAATAATGCAGCTACATCGGGTGTGTGCCAGGGCTTTATTGGCGGTGGCATTTCGGGCGAGGCGCTATTACTTTTAAATGATTCAAGCTTTAAAGAAATAGCTTCTTTGATGAATTATGACGGCGAGTTAAACGATAAAATTGAACTTGAGCTGCTTATGGATATTAGTAATATTTTGATAGGCGCTATTTTAACGGGTCTTTCAAAACAGCTCGATATGTCATTTAGCCAAGGGCACCCCATAGTACTTGGCCAACACAGAGATGTGTCTGAGCTGGTTAAATCAAACAAGTCACGTTGGCAACGCACCCTTGCTATAGAGATTAGTTACGGTATTGAAAACCATGATATAAATTGCGACCTCATGCTGTTATTTACTGAAGATTCACTTAAAACTTTGAAGTATAAAGTTGCTTACCTATTAGAAGATTAAGTTATGGCTGCAGATTTAGAAATGAATGAGATCCATTGGCTTATGGATATGTTTAATACCGTTGATGTAGGCCTTGTAGTACTTGATAGAGATTATAAGGTGTGTGTATGGAATGGTTTTATGGAAAACCATTCAGGGCTTCTACCAAGCGCAGTAAAAGATAAAGACCTATTTGATTTATTTCCAGCAATAGACGAAAAATGGTTTAGAAGTAAATCAGAATCGGTTTTTGTTTTAAAAAACCGCTCTTTTACGATTTGGGAGCAGCAGCCATACATTTTTAGGTTTAAAAATTATAGACCTATTACTGGTAAAGCTGATTACATGTATCAAAATGCGACATTTATCCCTCTTACAAATACGATGGGCGAAGTTAGCCATATTTGTATTATTTTGTATGATGTAACAGATGTCGCGGTAAATAAAAAAGAGCTTGAAGAGTTAAACAAAAAATTAGAACAAGTAAGTCAAACAGATAGCTTAACGCAGCTTGCAAACCGTGGACACTGGGAAGGTACGCTACGCCAAGAGTTTTTGAGAGTTAAGCGAAGTGGTGGCTGTAGTACATTATTAATGTTTGATATTGACCACTTTAAAAAAATAAATGATGAATATGGCCATAGCTGTGGTGATGAATCGCTTCGTCATTTATCTAACTTACTACGTACGACGCTGCGCGAAACTGATGTTGCAGGGCGCTATGGCGGTGAAGAGTTTGCAGTAACATTACTTGATACAGATAAAGAAGGCGCTTTTGTATTTGCTGAGCGTTTAAGGGTATTGATTGAAACTAACCCTGTTAAGTATAAACACTTTGAAATAACAATGACGGTAAGTATAGGGCTGGCTGGTAGCAGTAATGATTTTAAAAATCATGAGCGCTGGATAGAGGCTGCAGATAAAGCACTGTACCAGTCTAAAAATACAGGGCGAAATAAAGTAATAGCCTACGAAGATATAAAAAATGACGCTTAAGCGTCATTTTTTATATCCAGAATTTAGGGTTAAATAATACCGTGTTTTTATAACCTGCTGGGCAAACCCAATCAGTATGAAAATTTTATTGCTCTTCATTATTGTGTTGTGTGTCGAGAGTCATCTATTGGGCATTGACCAATCATTGAAACCTCACCAGAATTTGACTCTTTCTCTAGTTTTACTTTAAAGCCCCATAACCTGTAAAGATGCTTAAGTACTTCCTCGTGCGAGTTTGCTAAAGGAATGTTGTTATGAGGTACGTAGCGTAGGGTTAGTGAACGGTCACCTCTAATATCAACGTCATATACTTGAATGTTAGGCTCATGATTACTCAAGTTGTACTGCGCTGAGAGCGCTTCTCTTACAGCTTTATAGCCGTTGTCGTTATGTATTGCGCCAATTTCTAAATGGGGATTATTAGTATGATCAATAATAGTAAATAATTTAAAATCACGAATTAACTTAGGCGATAAAAACTGGCTAATAAAACTCTCATCTTTAAAGTTTTCCATTGCAAAATGCAGTGTATCTAGCCAATTACTGCCTGCATATTCAGGAAACCAGCGTTTATCTTCTTCAGTTGGGTGTTCACATATTCTGCGAATATCCACCATCATATTAAAGCCTAAAGCATATGGGTTAATGCCTGAATAATATTTACTGTTATAAGGTGGCTGATAAACTACGTTGGTATGGCTTTGTAAAAACTCTAACATGAAAGAGTCGGTGAGCTTTCCCTCATCATATAAGTGATTAAGGATGGTGTAATGCCAAAATGTTGCCCAGCCTTCGTTCATTACTTGAGTTTGTTTTTGTGGGTAAAAGTATTGCGAAATTTTACGAACAATACGTATAACTTCACGTTGCCAAGAATCGAGTAATGGGGCATTTTTTTCAATAAAATACAAAATATTTTCTTGGGGTTCAGAAGGAAAATGGCGTACTTTCTTTTTGGTTTCTTGCTGTTGCTCAGGAATAGTCCGCCATAATTCATTTACTTGCGATTGAAGGTAGTCTTCACGCTCTTGTTGGCGTTTTTGTTCTTCAAATAACGATATTTGTTGTGGACGTTTGTAGCGATCCACTCCGTAATTCATTAATGCATGACATGAGTCGAGCAGGGCTTCTACTTGTGTAATACCGTGCTTTTCTTCACAGCGGCTTATGTAGTTTTTAGCAAATACCAAGTAATCAATAATTGAGCCAGCATCGGTCCAGGTTTTAAATAAGTAATTACCTTTAAAAAATGAGTTATGTCCGTAACATGCGTGCGCCATTACAAGCGCTTGCATAGGTAAGGTATTTTCTTCCATTAAGTACGCAATACAAGGGTCTGAATTTATCACTATTTCGTAAGCAAGACCCATTTGTCCGCGCTTATAATTTTGCTCTGTTTGAATGAACTTTTTACCGTAAGACCAATGGCTGTAACCAATAGGCATGCCAACGCTTGAGTAAGCATCCATCATTTGCTCTGCGGTTATCACTTCAATTTGATTAGGGTAGGTGTCTAACCTGTAGTGAGCTGCAACACGGGCAATTTCACTTTGGTACTCATCTAATAAATCAAAGGTCCAATCTGGGCCATCACTCATTCGTTTATCATTCATAATGCTACCTCGCTTTAGGCTATGCAGAGTTTTGCTGTTGACGACCTTTTTTAAATAGCTCCCTAAAAATTGGGTAAATATCTTCAACGCTTTGAATATGCTGTATGGCGAAATTATTATGGCTGTGTGTTATAGATTCATATTCGCGCCATAGGCTTTGATGAGCACGAGTGGTTATTTCAATATAAGCAAAATAGCGTACTGCGCTTAAGAGCTTATTACGCAAAATTTCACCACACTGCGGGGTGTCGTCCGCCCAGTTATCGCCATCAGAGGCTTGTGCGGCGTATACATTCCACTCGTTTGCGTGATAACGCTCTTTTATTATTTCGTTCATTAATTTAAGTGCGCTTGAAACAATAGTGCCGCCAGTTTCTTGAGAATAAAAAAACTCTTGCTCGTCTACTTCTTTTGCTTGTGTGTGGTGGCGAATATAAACAACTTCTATGTCTTTATAGCTGCGTGTTAAAAATTGATAGAGCAAAATATAAAACCGTTTTGCCATGTCTTTTGTTGGCTGATCCATTGAGCCTGACACATCCATAATACAAAACATCACGGCTTTGCTGGTGGGGTGAGGGCGTTTTTCGTAATTACGAAAACGTAAATCGTAGTTATCAATAAATGGAACCGACTTAATTTGCACTTTTAATGCTGCAATTTCTTTTTGTAATAAAGCAATTGCTGCTTTATCGTTATGTGGACCAGCAAGCAGCAGAGCAAGTTGTTCTTCGAGCTCTTTTAAACGGCGTTTTTTACCTGCACTCATGGCAACACGCCGTGCAAGGGAGCCTTGAAGAGAGCGGACAATGTCAATATTGCTAGGTATACCATCGCTACAAAATCCTGCGCGATGGGTTTTCATTTGCACTAGCTTATCAAGCTGGTTTTCTTGTAAGTTAGGGAGCTCTAAATCTTCAAACAGTAAATCAAGGTATTCATCTTTTGATATTGAAAATACAAACTCATCTTGTCCTTCGCCCGAATCGCTGGCGTCACCTTCACCGGCACCGCCGCTTTGTCCACCTTTAGGGCGCTCAATTTTATCACCTGTAGAAAACTGATCGTTGCCTGGGTGAATTTGTTCTCTATCCCCACCTTGCCCTTGATGAAATGTAGGTTCGCTGATATCGCGTTGTGGAATAGAAATACTCTCACCAGAGCTTGAATCGGTAACGCTGCGTTTGTTAATCGCATCTGAAACCGCTTCTTTAATTTGTTTTTTATAGCGCCTAATAAAGCGCTGGCGATTAAGCGTACTTTTATTTTTTCCGTTTAAACGCCTATCTATAAAATGCGCCATATTGACCTCCTATATACTACGACTATGAAGGTTATTGCGATTTTCTAACCCGTAAATACCACTCAGAAAGCAAGCGAACTTGTTTTTGTGTATAGCCTTTTTCGACCATACGGTTCACAAAGTCTTCGTGCTTTTGCTGATCCTCTGCAGACGTTTTAGTATTAAACGAAATAACAGGGAGTAAATCTTCGGTATTAGAGAACATTTTTTTCTCAATTACCGTGCGTAGTTTTTCGTAGCTTGTCCATAGTGGGTTTTTACCGTTGTTGTGCGCACGGGCACGCAATACAAAGTTTACTATTTCATTTCGGAAATCTTTAGGGTTAGAAATACCCGCCGGCTTTTCTATTTTTTCAAGTTCGGCATTAAGTGCCTCACGGTCAAATAGTTGTCCCGTATCAGGGTCGCGATATTCTTGGTCTTGTATCCAAAAGTCTGCATAAATAACATAACGGTCAAAAATGTTTTGTCCGTATTCTGAATACGATTCTAAATAGGCGGTTTGCAGTTCTTTGCCTATAAACTCAACATATTGCGGAATTAAATAGCCTTTTAAAAAGCTTAAATAACGCTCTTCTATTTCGCTTGAAAATTGTTCGCGCTCTATCTGTTGTTCAAGCACATAGAACAAATGCACTGGGTTTGCGGCAACCTCAGTGGTATCAAAGTTAAACACGCGGGATAAAATTTTAAACGCAAAGCGAGTAGAGAGCCCCGTCATGCCTTCATCAACACCTGCGTAATCACGGTACTCTTGATACGATTTTGCTTTAGGGTCGGTGTCTTTTAGAGTTTCGCCATCGTATACCCGCATTTTTGAATAGATACTTGAATTTTCTGGCTCTTTTAAACGTGATAGCGTCGTAAATTGCGCCAATGTTTTAAGTGTACCTGGTGCGCATGGCGCGTTGTATAGCTCGCTGTGCTCAAGTAATTTGTCGTAAATTTTAATTTCTTCAGTCACACGTAAGCAGTAAGGTACTTTTACAATATAAACACGGTCTAAAAATGCTTCGTTGTTTTTATTGTTTTTAAAAGTTTGCCACTCAGATTCATTAGAGTGAGCGAGGATCATGCCATTAAAGGGCAGAGCACTAATGCCTTCTGTGCCGTTGTAATTACCCTCTTGGGTTGCAGTAAGTAAAGGATGCAGCACTTTAATAGGTGCTTTAAACATTTCTACAAATTCCATCAGCCCTTGGTTAGCTAAACATAAAGAGCCCGAGTAGGCGTATGCATCAGGATCGTTTTGAGCAAAGTGCTCAAGTTGGCGAATATCTACTTTACCCACTAGCGCCGAAATATCTTGGTTGTTTTCATCTCCTGGTTCGGTTTTGGCAATGCATATTTGGTTTAAAATTGAGGGGTAGCGCTTAACCACTCTAAACTGGCTAATATCACCATTGAATTCTTTTAAGCGTTTGCCAGCCCAAGGGGACATAATGGTTTTTAAGTAGCGCGGTTTAATACCGTATTCTTGCTTAAGTACCTCGGCGTCCTCTATTGGGTCAAATAATGCAAGAGGATGGTCGTTTACCGGAGAGCCTTTAATTGAATAAATAGGTACTTGTTGCATTAAATATTTTAGTTTTTCAGCAATGGATGATTTACCCCCACCAACAGGTCCAAGTAAATAAAGCACTTGTTTGCATTCTTCAAGCCCTTGGGCGGCGTGTTTTAAATAAGAGACTATTTGCTCAATGGCGTCTTCCATACCATAAAAATCTGCAAAGGCAGGGTAGCGCGCAACTACTCTATTTGAAAATAATCGACTTAGTCGTGCATCCGTTGCGGTATCTACCATGTTTGGTTCGCCAATTGCCATGAGTAGGCGTTCTGGTGCGCTGGCGTAGGCAGACTTATCGGTTTTACAAATCTCAAGAAATTCAGCGATACTATATTCTTCTTCCTGTGCCGCTTCGTATCGTGCTTGGTAATGCTCAAAAATCGTCATAATAACCTCCGAAACCCGCTGTAAAAAGGTGCTTACCTTTTAAAGTCTAGTCACGAATCTGTATTTTTGTGCAATAAAATTAAAAATTTAAGTGAAAAAAGATCATGTTACTAAAAGTGTTTTATTAAATGATGAGGCGCTTGGGTGTGATAAACAAGAAACAAAAAAAGACGCCTAAGCGTCTTTTTTACATTAGCGTTTAAAGGCTAATTAAGCGAAGTTAGCGTTCGCGAATTCCCAGTTAACAAGCGACCAAAAACCTTTAAGGTAATCTGGACGAACGTTACGGTAATCAATGTAGTAAGCGTGTTCCCATAAATCCACTGTAAGGATTGGAGTAACGCCATCATCAGTTAATGGTGTAGCAGCGTTAGATGTATTAACGATGTCTAGTGAACCATCAGCAAGCTTAACTAACCACGTCCAGCTTGAACCAAAGTTATTTACTGCTTTGTCATTTAATGCATCTTTAAACGCATCAAAAGAACCCCATTTGGCGTTGATTGCATCAGCAACTGCGCCAGTAGGCTCGCCGCCGCCGTTTGGAGATAAGCTGTTCCAGTAAAAAGTATGGTTCCAGATTTGTGCTGCGTTGTTAAATACGCCGCCTTCTGATGAACATACGATCTCTTCTAGAGATTTGTTTTCAAACTCAGTACCAGGGATTAAACCATTAAGCTTAACCACGTAAGTGTTGTGGTGTTTGCCATGGTGAAACTCTAGTGTTTCTTTTGAAATATGTGGCTCAAGTGCGTCGATTGCATATGGTAGTGACGGTAGTTCAAATGCCATTTTTTTATCTCCATCTTCTTTGGTTGATAGTCCATTTGGTAATACGTAATGCCTGTTGAAACAGAGCAGTTACCTATACCAAGCGGTAATATAGTGTTACTATAATTGTTGAGTATTTTACTCAAGTTTAAGCAAACAGCAATGCTATTGCGAAAGACTATTTCAATTGCGGCTTTATTTGCCCATTTTAAGTTATATATTTGTGGTCACGATGAGTTATTTTCAAGACCTAAATATATTTAGCTATCGTTACTTTGAGGTTGTAGATGGAAACCATTGATAAAATTAAACAGCAAATTTCAGAAAACCCAATAATCCTTTTCATGAAAGGGTCACCAAAATTACCAAATTGTGGTTTTTCTTCACAAGCATCGCAAGCGTTAATGTCATGTGGTGAACCATTTGCATACGTTGATATTTTACTTAATCCAGACATTCGTGCTGAGCTTCCAGCATACGCAAATTGGCCAACATTCCCGCAATTATGGGTAGATGGCGAATTAGTTGGTGGTTGTGACATTATTATCGAAATGTTTCAACGCGGTGAATTACAGCCGTTAATTACAGAAACTGCTGCTAAATATAAAGAAGCTGACGCAGAGTAATTTTATTACTCAACCTGAACTCAGGTTATTAAGCTCTTTAAACACAAAGCCACTTTTTAAGTGGCTTTGTTGTTTTTAATTTTTGTGAATTTACGAATAAGGAAGGCTCACTTGTACGTTTAAGCCGCCCTCTATTTTGTTATGTAAACTTATATGCCCCTGGTGCGCTTCTGCTATTTCTCTGCATAAGGCTAGCCCTAAACCACTTCCCGTACTTTTTGTAGAATAAAAGGGCACTAAAGCATTTGCCATTACTTGCTCGCTCATACCTTTGCCGCAGTCGCTCACATTTATAACACAAGCTTGGGGTACAAATTCGACCTGAATATGTATTTCATTGGAGTTGGAGCCTGACTCGTGTGAATTTTTTAATAAGTTTATGAGCAGCTGCTCGAGTTGGGCTTGATCAGCTTGTAATTCATTGTGTGGATTTTTTATTTCGTAGCTAAATTGCCAGTGATTTTTTAAATTATTGAGTGTGTTTTGCCAGTTAATCCGTGTTTTTTGTGGCTGAGGTAATTTAGCAAACTTGCCATAGCCTTGTACAAATTCAGTTAAATGACTAATTCGCTCATCAATAGTTGCAAATACACGGGCAAGGCGGGGCTCATCAACTTTATTTGCGAGCAATTGTGCGCTGTGTAACATGGACGACATAGGGCCGAGTGAATTATTCAATTCGTGGCTGATAATGCGTATTACCTTTTTCCACACGGCAACTTCTTGGCGACTAAGCTCACGGGTTAATTGTTTAAATATATATAAATGATGCTTTTGGTTATTGAGTAAAAACTCCCCGGTGGCTAAATGCCAAGTTTGCGAGTCTTGATTCTCTATTTCTATATTAAAGAGGCCATCAACACCGTGCTCTATAGCTGCTATTAATTGCAGGGGCGAATTTTCGAGCAATTTACTTAGCTGCATACCTTCAAGGCGGGTTGCGCTATTAAATAAACTACGGCTAATTAAATTACTAAATACCACCGTATTATTATCATTGACCAGTAATAACGCTTGCGGCGAGCTTTGCAATACTTTATCAAGCATTAACTCGCGCTGGTAAATCCATTGTTTTTCTTGGCGAAGCTGTTTAGCGGTTTGATTATAAAGTCGGCATAGTTTTCCAAGTTCATCATTACTTTTATACGCTAGTAAGCTGGAGAGCTCACCATCTTTAAAATTAAGCAACCCGGTTTCGAGCGATTGCATGCCAAGCTTTATTGGTTTGGTGAGAGCTCTTGAAAGCAAGGTGCTAAATGCAAGCGTTAGTAATATTAAAAACAGAGTGTAGTACATATCAAAACCACTAAGTGCGGCAATAATAAAAACAGGCAGCGCGCTACAAAGTGCGCAAATTAACACAACCTTTTGGCTTAGGGTAAAGTGGCTAATAATGTTTGGCATTAATAATCAATACCCATTTTTTGTAATCGACGATAAAGAGCTTGTCGGCTTAAACCAAATTCACGGGCCACTTTGGCTATAACACCTTGATGAGCGCGCATTGCGTGTTCTATTTCCTGTTTGGTCGGTTCTGCTTTTGCTTCTTGTTGAGCAGTAACCGATGACGAAAGTGCAAAGTCATCGACTGTAAGCGCACCTGTTGGTTTTAGCACCGCTACACGTTTACAAGCATTTTCTAGCTCTCGAACGTTACCTGGCCATTTATAATGTTGAAGTGCTTGCTCTGTGTTTATAGTCAGCTCTCGGTGAGGTAAAAAATGGCTAATAAGTGCTAAAACATCATCTTGCCTTTCGCTAAGGGCAGGCACATTGAGTTCAATTACATTAAGGCGATAATATAAGTCTTCCCTAAATCGACCTTGTTCAATTGCTTGTAGTAAGTTTTCGTTAGTAGCCGATATTACTCGCACATTTACTTTTTGTGTTTGTGTTGAGCCTAAACGTTCAAACTCGCCGGTTTGTACTACGCGTAGTAATTTTATTTGTCCTGAGAGTGGTAAATTACCAATTTCATCTAAAAATAACGTACCGCCATCAGCTGCTTCAAATCGACCAATACGTTGTTTAGTTATCCCCGTGTATGCGCCAGCTTCAGCGCCAAAAAGTTCGGCTTCTATAAGTTCTTGTGGTAGTGCGCCTGCGTTTACCTTAATAAAAGGTTGCGATACAAGTGGGGAGTTTTTTTGAATGATATGCGCAATGCACTCTTTACCACTTCCATTAGGGCCTGTAATTAATGCAGATATATCAGATTTAGCTACTTGTAGCGCCATAGTGACCAGTCGTTCCATAGCCGTGCTTTTAAATATTAGCCCGGCAAGGTCTGCGCTTTTAAATGTACCTTCACGCTCTTGTTGATGGCGATTATGTGTCGCCACTATTTTTTTAGCACTGCCTAGCTCTATTAAGTTACTGATACAAACTAGTAGTTTTGCATCATCCCAGGGTTTTGGTAAGTAATCGGCAGCACCGGCTTTTACAAGCTCAATAGCGGTAGCAAGTTCGGTCCAGGCTGTAATAAGTATAATAGGGAGGTGTGGGTTTATTTCTCGTAGTTCATAAAACAACGTTTTACCTTCTTCGCCAGAGGTTGTGTCGCTGGTAAAGTTCATGTCTTGAATTACAAGCTCAATTCGCTGATAGCGAACTATTTGCAGAGCATCAAACGGGTTTGTTGCAGTCACTACCGAAAAGTCGTGGATCTCGAGCAACAATGAAAGTGCATCGAGTACTGCTTGGTTATCATCAACAATGAGTATTTTATGAGTCATAGGTTATTTTTATAATTTTTTAATGGCTACACTGCCTTACTAATCAGTGTAGCATAGTGATTTTTACATGATTTAGTAACCTAAACTCTGGATAATAAATCTACCTCAAGCGGATTCTAGGTTAAATTGTGCGAGTTGCGATACTGGGCGAAATATTAGCAGCGCGTTTAGCCGGCCCTAATACCGCAAGTAAGCTCATTAATAATACGACAATGGCGGTAACGGCTATATAGCTTGGCGGTAGTGCGGCTACAGAAAAATACTGCATTAACATTCTCCCAAGTAGTATTGCTGTTACCACACCTAAGGCTAAACCTAGGCTACAAATTAATGCATTTTCTACTAAAAAGTAGCTAACAATAGCTGACTTTCTTGCACCAAGTGCTCTGCGTGTGCCAATTTGCTTAGTACGTTTGCTAATATTAAATAAGGTTAAGCCAAAAATACCGAGAGCGGTTATAAGCACTAAAATAGTGATTAATACTATGAGCATGCGCATCATGAGGCGGTCTTTAGCGGTATACTCATTTTTTAACTCATCAAGTCCTTTAATGTTATTAATAACGCGTTTGCTGTAATTTTCGAGCATGGCATTTTCTATTTCTTTCATTACAGCTGCTCGCTGACCAGGCTCTGTACGAACGGCAACTTGTGCATAACTTGCTGCTTTAATATAAGGAATAAACGCAAGATTATCGGGTTTACTGTCTTTGAGCCACGGGCCTTTCATGTTTCCGATCACGCCAATAACTTTAAGTGGTAGGTCACCAAAATAAACTATTTTTCCTAAACCATCTCCATCAGGGTAGAGCTCATCAAGTAAGGCTTTAGTGACTATAGTGACGTTGGTGCGCTTTTGTGTAATTTCGTTTGTAACTAGCACTTCATCTTCGGTAAAGTTTCGCCCTGCAATTAAGTTAACGCCGTAGGTATTAATTGCGTGGTCATCTATAAAAAAATAAGCAGTTCTTACACTTAGGCCTTCTTGTGGAGCGGGTTGTAAATTAAAGCTCGAAGCGCTGCCACTGCCTGATAGCGGGATACTACTGCTTAATGCGGCATCAACTACGCCTGGCATTTTTCTAAGCATGCTTTCATCAAGCTCAAACTGCTGGCTTAAGTTAATATCAGTACCAAAGGTCATTACATTAAACTTAAATATATCTTGCTCAGGGTAGCCCGTTTCTTGATTTAAATAGCTAATTCTGTCTTGAATGATAAATGCAGCATTACTGACTATAGCTGTGGTAATTGCAATTTGAATTAGCAGTAATACAGCGCCCACCTTTGAGCGGCATAAGGCGTTAAATATAGGTTTTATTTCTAACATTGTTAAATTCCTTATTGGCTCTTAAGATAAATAGCAGGATTGGTTTTACACACTAACCAAGCTGGGTACAAACCAGCCAAAATGCAGGTTGTAATTGCAATCAATGGGGCGCTCAATAGCATGGTCAAATCCATTGTTGCTAAGTTTTCATAGTAGTCGTAGCTTTGCACTACGCCCATTAAGCCAAGTTGTGCTAGTACAATTCCTAGCATGCCACCTATAAAGCCAAGCATGGCGACCTCAACTAAGTGCTGTAAAAATATTTGCCTTTTACTAGCGCCTAATGCGCGTCTTACACCTACTTCTGGCGCTCTGCGTAAAAACTTGGCTAAAAGTAAACCTAAAATATTGGCTAAGCAGACACCTAAGAACATAAAGCTCAGGCCCACTAAAATTTTATTGTCTTCGGTGACGACGTTGTTGTATTGCATCCATTGGTTTACATCGCGAAGTTTATACTCAAGTTCTTTACGATTAAATCGACCACGTTTTTGTTGTTCTTGCATATAGGCTAATAAGTAATTTTGATAGGCTTGTTTTTGTTCAAGCGTATTTAGCTCTACCCAAAACTGGATCCATACTTGCTCAGATTGCAGTTTATCTGCAAAGGTTGGTGTGTTTTCGTGTTTCCATCCATTGCTATTGCCCCAACTTACGAGCTCTTTTGCCTTTATTAAGCTAAAGGGCATAAATAATTCTTCTACTTGATTAAATGCACCGTTATTTAAATCATAATATTTAATATTGAGAGGCCAATGGTTAATAACACCAACTACTTGATAGCTTGCATCATCTAAGTAAATCAGTTCTCCGACGGAGTTTTGTCCTGCAAATAGTTTATCGTTTATCTCTTGGGTAATAACAACCACAGGTGCGGCTGAGTTTTCTTGCTCTTTGCTCCAAGCCCCTCCGTATAGAAATGACAAATTAAACATGCTAAAAAAGTCAGGCGTTGTCATGCGTGCATTACCTATAAAAGGTTTTATTTTGTCGGAGTCTAAATAAACTGAAAAGCCGGTACGCATCATAGCCACTTTTTTCTCTGACGTGGGTGCGTTTAATAAGTTCTCTGCATCTTGATAGGTCAATTGCAGTGGCATGTTATCTTCTGTCCACCACGTACTACCATCGTCCATTGTTTGTAATTGCACACTGTAAAGTTGGCTGCTTTTTTCTGGAATAGGATCGGCCGACATCATGTGATAAACACTAAGGCTGGTCATTGTTATGCCTATACCTATCGCAATGGCAAGTACCATTAAAAAGCTAACCAATGGGGTGCGCTTGAAGCTGCGCCAACTTAAATCTAAATAATGAATAAACATTAGTTAAACCCCCGATGCTGTTTTTATAGTTTGCGCGCCCTGATAAAGCGTAAAGTCGGCAAGTTGTCCATCAACTACTTGAATATTACGCGGAGCACGGCGGGCTAATTCGCTATCATGAGTTACCATTACAATAGTGGCACCGTCGCGATTGATTTGTTCAAGTAACTCCATAACTTGGCGAGCCATTAAGCTGTCAAGGTTACCTGTTGGCTCATCGGCAAGTAAAAAACGAGTTTCACCAGCAAGCGCACGGGCTATTGCCACACGTTGTTGCTGGCCACCAGAGAGTTGTTGAGGTAAGTGTTTAGCGCGAGATGCTAAACCAACTTGTTCAAGGCATTGCTCAATTCGACGTTTTCGCTCATTTGCTTTAATCCCTCTGTAGCGAAGAGGAACTTCTATGTTTTCATATAAATTTAAATCGGGGATCAAATTAAAGCCTTGGAATATAAAGCCAATTTTTTGATTACGTAAATCAGCACGTTGGTTATCGTTTAGGCTGCCAACATTAACGCCATCCAGCAGGTATTCACCTTCGTTAAAAGGCTCGAGCATACCTGCAATATTTAAAAAGGTTGTTTTTCCTGAGCCGCTAGGACCAGTAACAGCAATAAATTCGCCTTCGTTTACTTGCAGATTAAAATCTCGAAGCGCATGGGTTTGTACCATTTCTGTTTGGTATACTTTACTTACATTGTTCATTTGTAACATCGTTGTTCCTAATTATTTTTAGCGTTGGTTGAGAACGTCTGTTTAATTTAATAAAATCGTGTTGGCTTGCTTAAAGTCGCTGTAGCTTGAAATAATAATTTCATCGTTTTCTTTTAGTCCACTTAAAAGCTCAACCGCATTAATGCTGGTGGCGCCTATTGTAATAGGTATACGCTTTGCGATATTGCCATCGACTTTATAAGCTATAATTCCGCCTTGCTGCATAAATGCACCACGCTTTACTTGCATTACACCTTCTCGGTTGTCGAGTAAAATACGTGCAGTTAAGCGTTGGTTCTGACGAATGTTGTTAGTAACACCTTTAAACCGGACGCGTGCTGTTACTTCACGATTATTAACTTCTGGTGATATGGCGGATAAATTCCCCATCACTGTTTCATTGCCTAACTTAAGCTCTACTTCCATACCGAGCCCTAATTCGTTTGCGTAACTTTCAGGAACTTGGAGTTCGGCTTCAAAATTACTTAAGTCGACGAGAGTCATAAGAGGTTGGCTTTGCGTCACTGCGGCTTTTTGTTGCACTAATAGGTTACCCACGATCCCTGTAACGGTAGCCTTAATAGATAGGTTGCTTACTTTTCGGATTAAGTCATCAACAATAAGTTGTTGGCGGGTCACATCACTTTTAGCAGCTTGTAGTTCAAAAGCGAGCGTGTCTTTGGCAAGCAATACCTCTTGCTGCGCATGCTTATAGGAGAGCTTAGCTCGGGATAAATCATCAACTGCTTTTTCTAGATCAATTTGGCTAATTAAGTGCTTTTGTATTGATAACTGTGCGCGACGATTTTCGCGCTCAGCGGCGTTAAGCTCAACCTCTGCCATATCGAGTGTTTTATTTAAAGTGAGTGTTTGGCGTCTTGCTTGCAAATGCTGCCTTTGCTGCTCGCCTTCAAGTCTTTTAAGTACAGACTCCTGTTGCTTTAATTCATTAGTTAACTCAGGGCTTTGCAGCAGGGCAAGTGTGTTGCCTTGCTTTACTGTATCGCCGGCCTTTACTTTTAAATCTATAAATCCCCGTTCTGGACTGTAGATTTTAGGAGCATTAGCAGCAACAATTTTACCACTGGCGGCAATGTCTCGAATGAGCGCTTTAACATGTACTTTTGCAATCTGTACTTTTGAGCGGCTAATAGAGCTTTTAGCGCTATGGCTCGTTAAAAAAATATAAGCAATTGCAGAGACCACAATGAAAACAATCGCAGTGATTATCGCGTATTTTTTATAGCTTATAGGTGCCTTTACTTGTATGTCTTGTGCGCTGGTATCTTTAATCATTTAATTTCCCCTAAATTGCTTTTATGTATTTTTCGCACAGCAGTAATAAAGCTGCTGTGCAAATAGCGGCAATAGGAGAGAGTAAAAATAAGCTTAGAGTAAACATAGTAATTCCAATTAGCGATTATATATAAAGCTATACGATTAATATGCCAACTATTATCTTATTGATATTTAAGTGATTTTATTTTTTTGTTATTGAAATTCATGTCCGCGGACAGTTTATGTGTCCGCATCGGACATAGTTTTAAATAAAAATTCACTATTAACGTACAAAAAATGACATGAACTTTCATAACTATACTAATGAGCAGCAATAATCGGGGATGTTAAGCCATTAAAGTAATGAAATAGCATAAAACTATCTAAATGTTAACTGAATAGCCCCTCTAGTGCTGAATACTTATTCACTTTCGGTTGCCTTTACGTTTACGTAAGCTGGCACGCTGAATGCTTGTGTTTTTTACAATATGTTAAACTTGACACCAGTGTCATGAAAAAATAGTGGTTAAAATAACGCTAAATGTTAAAAATAATGATAAAAAGAAATCTTGCTATGAAGTGAGAAATATTCAAGAATGTGAATATGTATTCAAAGTGCTATTGACTCTATTTAAGATAGAGGCTAGTTTTGTCCGTCTGTTAGCAAATCGTCGAGCAGTTCATCCACGCTAACAGTGCAGCAAGGGGAGGGGTCTATGTTATACGACTCAAAGTTAGAAAAAGAAAATTGTGGCTTTGGCTTAATAGCTCAAGTTAATGGTCAAGCTAGTCATAGGCTTATTCGTACTGCTATTACGGGGCTTGATCGCATGCAGCACCGTGGTGGTATATCTGCCGATGGTAAAACAGGTGATGGCTGTGGTTTATTATTACAAAAACCAGATAGCTTTTTCCGTGCTATTGCTAGTGAACATAACTGGCACTTAGGCAAAAACTACGCAGTGGGTATGATATTTTTAAATTCAGACCCTGTTTTAGCGCAAGCTGCAAAACAAATACTTAGCGAAGAATTAGAAAAAGAAACGTTAAATATTTTAGGTTGGCGCGTTGTGCCAACCGACCCATCAATGCTCGGTCCTATTGCTGTACAGCAATTACCAGGTTTTGAACAAATTTTTGTTAGCGCGCCAGAAGGTTGGCGTTCTAAAGACTTAGAGCGTCGCTTATATGTAGCACGCCGCCGCGCTGAAAAGCGCATTGTTGATGACGAAGCTTTCTATATCGCAAGTCTATCTGGTTTGGTAACTATCTATAAAGGCTTAATGATGCCTGCAGATTTACCAAATTTTTACCTAGATTTAGCTGATATTCGTATGACGAGTGCGATTTGTGTTTTCCATCAGCGCTTTTCTACTAATACTCAGCCGCGTTGGCCTTTAGCTCAACCTTTCCGCTATTTAGCACACAATGGTGAAATTAATACTATTGAAGGTAACCGCCAGTGGGCACGCGCACGTTCATATAAGTTTGCGTCACCACTTATTCCTGATTTACAAAGCGCAGCGCCGTTTGTAAACGAAACCGGCTCTGATTCATCAAGCCTAGATAATATGCTTGAGCTATTTTTAGCTGGTGGCATGGATTTATTCCGCGCTATGCGTATGCTCGTACCACCTGCATGGCAGAAAAACCGTGCAATGGACGACGATTTACGTGCATTTTACGACTTTAACTCTATGCATATGGAACCATGGGATGGCCCGGCAGGTATTGTAATGTCTGATGGTCGTTTTGCGGCTTGTAACCTTGACCGTAATGGACTTCGCCCAGCGCGTTATGTAATTACACAAGATGGCTTTATTACGCTTGCATCAGAAGTGGGTATTTGGGATTACACTGCCGATGAAGTAGTTGAAAAAGGCCGTGTTGGTCCAGGTGAATTATTAGTTATTGATACTAAGCTAGGCAAAATTTGGCACTCAGATGAAATCGATCAAGATTTAAAGTCTCGCCATCCTTACAAGTCATGGCTTGAAGAGAACGTTAAACGTTTAGTCCCATTTGAAGAGCTGACTGAGCAAGACGCGGGTAATCGCTCATTTGATGACGAAACGCTAGCTAAATATCAAAAAATGTTTGGTTATACCAACGAAGAGCTTGATAGCGTTATTCGTGTAATGGGTGAAAACGGCCAAGAAGCAACCGGCTCAATGGGTGATGACACGCCATTTGCAGTGCTTAGTGAAGGGCATCGTTCGCTTTATGATTACTTCCGCCAAAAATTTGCGCAAGTAACAAACCCACCTATCGATCCACTGCGTGAAAATCATGTAATGTCACTTGCGACATGTATTGGTAGTGAGCAAAACGTATTTAACGAAACAACAGGCCACGCTAAGCGCCTACAGTTTGATACGCCAATTTTAATGTACGCAGACATGCAGCAGCTATTAAATGCTGATGAAGCGCATTACAGCTACTGTAAAATTGATATTACCTACACAGTTGAAGAAGGTTTAGAAAATGCGGTAACGCGTATTTGTGACCAAGCACAAGAAAAAGCAGCCGCTGGTTGTATCATGCTTATTTTAACTGACCGTAACTTTAATGAAGCAAATTTGCCGATTCCAGCAGCTATGGCTGTAGGTGCGGTACAAAAACGATTAGTTGATAACAATCTTCGCTGTGAATCAAACATTATCATTGAAACCGGTAGCGTGCGTGATGCGCATCAGTTTGCTGTGTTATTAGGCTTTGGTGCTACGGCAATTTATCCATACCTTGCGTATGAATCGTTAGTTGCGATGAGCGACAGCAAAATTATTAATAAGTCGTATTGCGAAGTAACTCTTGCTTACCGTAAAGCCATTAACAAGGGCTTATACAAAATCATGTCTAAAATGGGCATAAGTACGGTTGCGTCATATCGCTGCTCAATGTTGTTTGAAGCGGTTGGTTTATCTGACGCTATTGTACAAATGTGCTTTAAAGGTGTGGCAAGTCGCATACAGGGCGCATGCTTTACCGACTTTGATGACGATCAGCAAGGCTTACACAAACTCGCTCTAAGTAAGCGTAAATTATTAAGCCACGGCGGCTTGTTTAAGTACGTACATGGCGGCGAGTATCATGCTTATAATCCTGATGTAATCCAAACCCTGCAAAAAGCAGTTCGTTCTGGTGAATATAGTGATTACAGTGAATATGCAAAACTTGTTAATACGCGTCCTATTGCCACTTTACGTGACATGCTTGCGCTTAAAATTCCAGAGCAAGGCATTAGCATCGATGATGTAGAGCCTGCAGAAAACCTATACAAGCGTTTCGATTCAGCAGCAATGAGTATTGGTGCATTATCGCCAGAAGCGCATGAGGCTCTAGCAATTGCAATGAACCGCTTAGGCGGTTGTTCAAACTCTGGTGAAGGCGGCGAAGATAAGCTGCGTTATGGTACCGAGAAAAACTCGCGTATTAAACAAGTTGCTTCAGGTCGATTTGGCGTAACGCCGCATTATTTACGCAGTGCTGACGTTATTCAAATTAAAGTAGCGCAAGGTGCAAAACCAGGCGAAGGCGGTCAATTACCGGGTGAAAAAGTAACTCCATACATTGCTAAACTTCGTTATTCTGTTCCAGGTGTTACGTTAATTTCGCCACCACCACATCACGATATTTATTCAATTGAAGATTTAGCGCAGCTAATTTTCGATTTGAAACAAGTAAACCCTAAAGCGCTAATTTCTGTAAAACTGGTTTCAGAACCAGGCGTAGGAACCATTGCAACGGGTGTTGCTAAAGCGTATGCCGATTTAATTACTATTTCTGGCTATGATGGTGGTACAGGCGCAAGCCCACTTACTTCAGTTAAATATGCAGGTAGCCCATGGGAGCTAGGACTTGCAGAAACGCAGCAAGCCCTTGTTGAAAATGGACTGCGTCATCGTATTCGCTTGCAAACAGATGGTGGCTTAAAAACGGGTTTAGATATAATTAAAGCGGCAATTTTAGGTGCAGAAAGTTTTGGCTTTGGTACCGGCCCAATGGTTGCGCTTGGTTGTAAATACTTACGAATTTGCCATTTAAACAACTGTGCGACCGGTGTTGCAACACAAGACGAAACACTTCGTCAAAAGCATTACCACGGCTTACCAGAAATGGCGATGAACTACTTTAAGTTTATAGCGCAAGAAGCACGTGAAATCATGGCAAGCTTGGGTGTTGTAAACTTAACTGATTTAATCGGTCGTTTAGATTTGCTTGAAGCAATTGAAGGCAAAACAGCAAAACAGAAGAAAATTGATTTATCTTCAGTAATTGCTCAGCCTAATAACCCAACTGGCGAAACGCTTTATTGTAGTGCGCCTAATAGCTCACATTATTTAGGAAAACTTAATGAGAGCCTACTTGCTAAGGCGCAAGACGCAATTGATGCTTCAAGCGGTATTTCACTAGTAAGTCGTATTTGTAATACGGACAGATCGGTAGGTGCAATGCTTTCTGGCTATATTGCTGATAAATATGGCAACCAAGGTATGGCGGCAGATCCTGTAGCAATTGAGCTACATGGTACTGCGGGTCAATCATTTGGTGTTTGGAATGCCGGTGGCCTTGAAATGACACTGGTTGGCGATGCAAACGATTACGTAGGTAAAGGCATGGCGGGTGGCAAGTTAGTTATTCGTCCGCCACTTGGCTCGTCGTTCGAAAGTCACAAAGCCACAATTGCAGGCAACACATGTTTATACGGTGCAACAGGCGGCAAACTGTTTGCTGCAGGTTGTGCAGGCGAGCGCTTTGCAGTTCGTAACTCAGGTGTGCAAGCGGTTGTTGAAGGTGTAGGTGACAACTGTTGTGAATACATGACGGGCGGCGTTGTATGTGTACTGGGCAATGTAGGCGTTAACTTTGGTGCGGGTATGACAGGTGGTTTTGCTTATATTTTAGATGAGCGAAATGATTTTGAAAAACGCATTAATCCAGAGCTTGTCGAAATAGTAACACTAGACGAATTAACGTCGCATCAAGAACATTTACGCGGCTTAATTGCTGAGCATTTAGAGCTTACGGGTTCGTGCAGAGCAGAAAGTATTTTGGCTAACTTTGAATTGTACTTACCTATGTTCAAATTAGTAAAACCAATATCAAGTGACGTAAAAAGTTTACTCGGGCATCGCGCTCGCAGTAGTGCCGAACTACGTGTTCAGGCGCAATAAGGGGGCAGTATGAGCGAAAATGTATATCAATTTATAGACGTGCAGCGTGTAGACCCACGCAAAAAACCAATCTCGTCACGTAAAAAATCTTTCGTAGAAATTTACGAACCCTTTTCAGAGAATCAGGTTAACTCACAAGCTGACCGTTGTTTAGATTGTGGTAACCCATACTGTGAGTGGAAATGTCCAGTACATAACTACATTCCACAATGGCTAAAGTTAATACGCACAGGCCGTATTATAGAGGCGGCAGAGCTTTCTCATCGTACAAATAGCTTACCAGAGGTTTGTGGGCGTGTTTGCCCACAAGACCGCTTGTGTGAAGGCTCGTGTACGCTCGATGAAGAGTTTGGTGCGGTTACAATTGGTAATATTGAAAAATACATTACTGATGAGGCATTTAAAATGGGCTGGAAGCCTGATATGTCTTATGTAACATGGACTGACAAAAAAGTAGCCATTATTGGTGCGGGCCCTGCAGGTTTAGGGTGTGCTGATATTTTAGTGCGTAACGGTGTTAAACCAGTGGTGTTTGATCGTCACCCAGAAATAGGTGGACTACTCACATTTGGTATTCCTTCTTTTAAACTTGAAAAATCAGTAATGCAAAAGCGCCGTGAAATTTTCACTGAAATGGGCGTAGAATTTAAGTTAAATGTTGAAGTAGGTGTTGATATTACACTTGACCAAATTTTAGCTGATTACGACGCTGTGTTTTTAGGGGTTGGTACGTATCAGAGTATGCGTGCAGGTCTTGAAAATGAAGATGCAGCGGGTGTTCACGATGCATTGCCGTTTTTGATTGGTAACACGAACCGTGTAATGGGCTACGACGAGACAAAACAACCGTGTATTGATATGGCTAATCAAAAAGTAGTTGTACTTGGCGGTGGTGATACAGCGATGGACTGTGTGCGTACGTCTATTCGACAAAATGCTGCAAAAGTAACGTGTGCTTATCGTCGTGATAAAGAAAATATGCCAGGCTCTAAACGTGAAGTTAAAAACGCGAAAGAAGAAGGCGTTATATTTACGTATAACGTTCAGCCTAAAGGCATTGTACTGAACGATAAAGGTAAAGTGACCGGCGTTAAAATGGTTAAAACTAAATTAGGTGAACCTGACGCAAAAGGCAGAAGCCGTGCTGAAGAAGTACCTGGTTCAGAACATGTTATTGAAGCTGATCAAGTTATTATGGCGTTTGGTTTCCAGCCTCACAAAATGGATTGGTTAGAAAAATACGATGTAGAAATAAACAACTGGGGCGGTATTAACGCACCAGAACAAGGTGAGTTTACACATCAAACTACTAACCCTAAAATATTTGCTGGTGGCGACATTGTACGTGGTTCAGATTTAGTGGTAACTGCTATTTTTGAAGGACGTAACGCTGCAGAAGGTATTATGGATTACTTAAAAGTTTAATTTTTCGTGTTAAAATAACGATATTTAAAGCAAGCCAAGTGGCTTGCTTTTTTATTTTTTTTATCCAAATGTAATGTCAACATAATTAGTGACAAATGGGGCTATATTTATACCACCTTTTGTATGGCTTTCTTGAACAACACCTTTTGTTAGTAACTTCATGTAGAAACCTTATATAGTAACTTTCAAAGAAACTGCTTTGCCATTATGGGTTGTTCTTTATAAGCCAAATGCGATTTCTTTAGGTATCTACTAAGCGGCTTTCAGGACTCGTTTCATATATATAAACGTTATCGACACTTCTTTCTTCTATGTCGTTTATATACTCTAATACCAATTCGCTTAATTAAGTGATCTATTTTGAGATAACAAAATTATGTCGATAATGAGGCTAAAGTTTCGCTACTTAGGTGTTCTCGGCAATTACCTCTACATTGCTTTGTATTCATGCAGTCGTATCTCGAAAGTTTTAACGCAGTTAGCGCCAAGTTCAATCCTTGAAATTGATTGAGTATTATCGCGGATTTGTATAGTGCGTGTATTTTTTGTAGCGGCACTTTTATTGATTAATGTGTTGTTGACTCGGTCCAGGCACAATTCATAGAATAGTTACTACCATCTTTAACTGTGCAGGTTTATATTATTTTTTGACTACCAGTCAGTTCGATTATTGCAGGAATAAAAGGGCGTACTTATATAATTTAGCAAATGGTATTAGTGCCAAGCAATTTAATATCGTAAAAATGTACTTACCTGAGATAAATGCAAGAGGCTAAAAATATGTGCACAATTGTCAGTGCTAATTACTAACCTTAATAGTTGATTTAAATATAAAGTAGGTTCATTATTGCACGCTGTTTACGGTTTGCTTACTTTATATCTATAAGTTTGCTTTTATACATTAATAAATAAATAGAAATTATGTACGAATATTCAAACAATTTAGAAAGGAAGCTCATTGTTCGGTTCTTTTCCTCAATAGGCTTTATAGCAACGTTTTCGATGGCTAGCTTAGCATTTATTAACAGCAGCTATTTATTAGCATTTACTTTGGTTGTTTCTTCGTTTGTTTACTTATCGGCGTTTAATATAGGCAGAGGTGTAGAGAAGTCTGCAACTGTAGTTTTATATAACCTGTATGCATTGATGTTTTATCTGGTACTTACAGGAGGAGCACAAGGTACAGGGCCTATATGGATATTTATAGTTTCTCCTGTTACTTATTCAATTCGAGGGCTTAAACGAGGGACGTTTGATATTGTTTTATTTTTATCGGCAATTGTTCTCGGTTTCTATTGCGCTGATACATTTAATATATATGACTACAATCCTGAGCAGTTTCCAGTCAGAATCATACTCGCTTTTATAATTGTTGCATCGCTGAGTGGTTATTACGAATTTTCAAGAGAAAAATACAGCAGTAAATTAATTGCTTTAAGCCAAAAAAATGAATTTTTAGCAACTATAGATCCACTCACTAATCTGCCAAACCGTCGTTTCACTATGAATAAGCTTATAGCTTTTAAAAATGAGCTTAAAAATAATAATATTCCGTTTGTAATATTATTAGCTGATGTAGATAATTTTAAAAAAATTAATGATCAATTCGGCCATGATTTTGGCGATGAAGCTCTTATCCATTTAGCCAAAACATTTGAAAATAATATTCCGCAAAATGCGATTGCTTCACGTTGGGGCGGTGAGGAGTTTTTAATTGTGATTCCAAATGTAACCGTTGATGATGGCGAGCTCGTTGCAGAAAAAATCCATAATGCCCTTAAAGCTTCAGCTGTAAGCTTATTTTCAGATAGTGTAAATATAACGCTAAGCATTGGCATCACAGCTGCAAACGCTGAACGCTCAATTGACCTAGATATTAAGCATGCTGATGAACTACTTTATAAAGCAAAAGAGCAAGGTAAAAACAGAACGTGCTCTTTTTAAATGTTTATTTACTTTAATCCATTGAAAACGAATCAAGGGATGGCCTTATTTTAGCCTTTCTACGTTTTAAGCTCATGTAGCATATTACAATACACGCAATCTGCATTGTAATTAAAACCCAATAACTAACACCTAAATCACTTAGTCCATTTATTTTTTCGCTAGTAAAGTAATAGGCCACAACGATTAGTTGAAAAACTAAAAAACTATTTAAAAACTTAAATAAACGTTGTTTAAAACAAGTATGTTTATATTTACTAAATATAATTAAACAGGTGCTTAGTACTAATAACAACCAACTTAAAATTATACAAAAATCAACTAAAGTACTGTGCATTATTTAATCCTTGAAGACGTTATTTACTAACACATTAGGCGTGAGCCATTATTAGTTCTTTAGCATTTGCTTTAGCTGTTTTGCTTATGTTATCGCCGCCAAGTAAACGGGCTATTTCATTAATACGGCCATCTTTATTTAAAGGCAGCATATGAGTAAACGTTTCGCCTTGTGCTATTTCTTTAGCTACAAAAAATTGCTGATGTGCACTACTGGCAACTTGCGGTAAATGAGTAACACAAATTACTTGAGTTGATTTACCTAATTGGCGTAATAACTTACCTACAGCAGATGCCGTTGGGCCAGAAATACCTACATCAACTTCATCAAAAATAAGCGTTGGGGTTGTTACTTTTTGGGCAATAATTACCTGTATAGCAAGACTTATACGAGAAAGCTCACCACCTGATGCTACTTTAGCTAATGGTTGAAGTGGTTGTCCCGGATTAGTTGATACTAAAAACGAGACATTATCAAAGCCTAGGCTGTTTGGTGTACGATTACTCTCTTGAGTTAAGGCTATTTCAAAAACACCGTTTTCCATTGATAAGTTAGCCATGCTTTCACTTATTAGTGTGTTAAGTGTATTAGCATACTCGCAGCGGCTTTTACTTAATTCATCAGCAGTTTGCTTGTAACTAAGTAACGCGCTTTCTATTTCTGACTCAAGCTGCTCCAGACGATTACTATTATTACTTATTGACTCAAGTTCTTGAGCAATCGATTGATGAAACTCAACTAACTGCTGTGGTTTTATATGATGCTTACGCGCTAAATCCATCGCTCCACTTAGCCTATTTTCTACTTCAACTAAGCGTGCCGGGTCTAAATCTGCTTGCTCAGTGTAATTGCGCACTTCGCGGCTTGCTTCTTCAACTTGTACAGCGGCTTCGCTAAGCATAGCAGCTACGCTTGCTAAACTTTCGTCATATTGAGCCAGTTCGGTAAATTGTTGAGCGCTGTGCTGTAGTAATGAGCAAGCGTTTTGCTCATCACTTTCATATAAGTGTTGTAACTCACGTTGGCACGATTCTAATATTGTTTGGCTATTGCTTAGTTTGTAATGCTCAGCCTCAATTAAATCAAACTCATTTTCTTGTAATGCAAATTCATCAAGCTCAGCAACTTGATACTCTAACAATTGTTTTTGCGCTGCTTGTTGCTGCTGTTGTTGTTCTAAGTGTTTAAATTCTTTTTGTAAGTTAGCAAACTGTTTATAGTTTTTATTTACTGAGTTTACTAAGTGGTGATGCCCTGCATAGGCATCTAAAAGCTGTAACTGATGCTCAGCTTTTAATAAATATTGGTGGGCATGTTGTCCATGAATAGATATTAAATATTGACCAAGTTCTTTTAATTGTGATGCGGTAACTGCACTACCATTAATATAGCTTTTACTACGGCCATTTTTACAAACAACACGACGTAATAAGCACTCGTTGTCAGAAGTGCTTAGCATATGTTGCTCTAAAAATGCTTGAGCAAGCGGTAGATCTGTTAAGTCAAATTGTGCACATACTTCTGCTTTATCAGAGCTTGGGCGAACTGCTGATGCTTCAGCGCGCTCACCTAAGCATAGCGATAAGGCATCAATAGCAATAGATTTACCAGCACCTGTCTCACCTGTGATCGCAGTCATACCGCTGCGCCATTCTGTGCTTAAATTACTTACGATTGCAAAATTTTTAACTTCTAAACCAATTAACATACTGTTTATCCATCCAGTCAATTAACTGTTAATTTATACAGTGTTTTGGTTTTTTGCAAATTAATTTTTTATTATTTAAGCAACACTTACATCTTGAGTAAACTGTGTATCGGAAGTTTGGGAAGATGCATCAATTTGATCATCAACAATATCAGTAGGTTGTATACTCTCTTCGGTTTTAAGCAGAGCAATGAGGGGAGGTAATGTATTAATATAAAAACTCTTATTGTATAAAATGCCTTGCTGGGGCAACTCAGATACAAAGTACTGTATATTATCAATCAATGGTTGAATTATATTTGTTTGATTGATTTTAATTAACTCGTTGGACAACGTATTAATTAGTAGGTCGGCGGTATCTTCAAGCTGTTGCAAGTTCTCGTCTGTATGTGATTGAACAACAAAAAAATTATTTACAATAGCTTGAATGCGAGGAACGTATTTTGGGCGAATTATTTTAGCATCAAGTAGATCATTAAGCTTTGCTTTAAGGCGCGTATTTACATGCGAAACACGTTCATTAAATAGCTTTTTTCTAGCTTCTATCGCTTTTTTACGGTTACTCTCAATTTTGAGGTAACTGTATAAAAGTGTAATTAATAGCAGTAAAGCAAAGAATACTACATAAGTCATTGCTACTCGTTCCTAAATTAGTTGATTATTATTTTAAGTCGCCATTTTGCTTTATAGTACTAAATTTGGCAATAAAATTAGTACAAACGACTACCCCAATTCAGTTTTGTACGTAAAACGTTGTAGTAAGAGTAATTTTTTGGATGAATTAAGCGCAATTGTTTATCGGCTTTTTTAATTACTACCTCATCGCCGGGTAATACGGCTAGCACTACGTGGCTGTCGCAGCTTACCTGTAGGCTATCTGTATTTTCTAGGCTTAGCTTTAAACGAACTTCATTATCGGCATCTACCACTAAAGGTCTGCTAGATAAGGTATGAGGAAACATAGGTACTAACGATATAGCATTTAGTTCTGGCGTTAATATTGGACCGCCACCTGAAAGTGAATACGCCGTAGAGCCTGTCGGGGTTGATACTATTAAACCATCGGAGCGCTGAGAAAACACAAAGTCATTATTTATAAAAGCTTCAAATTCAATCATGTGCGCTACTTTATCGGCATGAAGTACCGCTTCGTTAACGGCTGAGTTTGCACTTTTTAATTCGTTGTGGCGATATACTTCTACTTCTAATAAAAAACGTTTTTCTTCAAGATACTCACCACTGAGTACTTGCTCTAAGCTCGCTTCAAACCCTTCGGGGTTTAAATCAGTTAAAAAGCCAAGGTTGCCTCTATTTACACCAATTACAGCAATGTTAAAGCGCGCAAGTACGCGAGCTGCGCCAAGCATGTTACCGTCACCGCCTACAACAATGGCTAAATCGGCTTGTTCACCTAAGTCGACTAACTTAACAAGTTTGTCATGCGGAATATCGTCTAACTGACTCCCTGTGCGTTTTTCTACTATTACCTCAAAGCCAAGCGCAAGTAAAAAGGTATGTAAACGCTGCAGAGTAGCCGCTGCTCCCGGATGATTAGGTTTGCCAATTAGGCCTATGGTGTTAAAAGGAGAGTCCATAATGTACGCACAAAGAGATTTAATAATTGTAGAGTAACTCAAAACAGAAGTGTTTGAAAATACAGATTATAGCAATATTATAAACCATCAGTTTTATTCACTGTGAGTTAGCCGCACGACTTGAAAAAGAACTAAACGCCCCGATATCTCTTTCATGCAACAAGATGTAGATACCATGAAACTAAACCCACGAGATCAGCAAATTTTTTCAGCTGTTATGAACATGTACTGTAATGGTGAAGGCTTGCCTGTTCCATCAACAAAAATTGCCAAGCTCAAAGGCATGGCTGTGTGTTCGGCTACGGTTCGTAATGCTATGGCTCGCTTAGAAAAAGTGGGCTTATTGTATTCACCTCATACATCCGCAGGGCGAGTGCCGACAAATGAAGGGTTTGATTATTGGTTTGACGAATTTTTTGTGCTTGCTGATATTGCTAATTATTGGCAACCACAGCAGTCACAACTCGTTGAGCTAGCGCATGGTTTGAGCCAAAAATACCAAGTATGTTGTTGTGTTGGTTTACCTCAAGCCAGTTCACAGCAAGTGTTTAGAGTAGAAGTGCTTGATTTTGATTCTACCGACTGGCTTATTTTATTAATAGATAGGGCAGGGCAGAGTCACAATATTTGTATTGATAAACCTCATGATTCGTCAGACTCTGTTCGTTATCAATTTGCCACTTGGTTGAACACTGTATTTAGCCAACAAACCTTAATGGAAGGTTTGTACCGTATGCAAGCTATGGCAAATACAGCGCCTCGAAATTGTCATGATTCGCTTAATCAATGGACGCGACAACTAAGCCAAAAATTAGGCTCAGATAATAGTATTGTTGTTGGTGAAAATTACCTCTACAAACAAATAGACTGCGAACAAAGTTTAAATATTGGTGTTTCGTTTTTAAATTATGTAGAAGATAAGCTTGCTTTTAAAAATGGTGTATCGGTACTTAATAGCGAAAAATTACCTTTTACTGAGTGCGATGAATTAATTGTAATAAGCGTGCCGTACTTTAAAAATCAAGAATATCAAAGCCGTTTTTGTATAATTTGTCCTAAATCAGCGCAGATTGAAGAAATAATTCAAGAATTTAAATTAATTGAGGTATCTAACTCTTGAATCTTTTTATTCAATCCCCATAATTACCGCAGTTGTAAAGAATTGGAGCACGTATTTTATGTCTGAGCAGACACAAAACCCTGAGCAAGAAGTAGAATTAAACGAAGAAATTTCTAAAATGCAGGCTGATGTAGAAGCAGCAGTAGAAGCCGCTGATCAGCATGCAGAACAAGAACAAAGCCCTGAAGCAGAAATTGCGATGTTATATGCAGAGCTTGAAGCTGCAAAGCAAACAATTGCTGATCAAAAAGACGGTGTTGTTCGTGCCGCAGCAGATGTAGATAATATTCGTCGTCGTGCAGCACAAGATGTAGAAAAAGCGCATAAATTTGCACTAGAAAAATTTGCTAACGAATTACTACCTGTAATTGATAACCTTGAACGTGCTATTGAATTTTCTGATAAAGAAAATGAGACACTAAAGCCGTTGCTTGAAGGTATCGATATGACGGTTAAGAGCTTTAATGACGCTGTTTCTAAATTTGGTGTTGAAATTGTAAACCCACAAGGTGAGCAGTTTAATCCAGATTTTCATCAAGCAATGTCAATTCAACCAAGTAACGATGTAACACCTAATACAGTACTTGCTGTTATGCAAAAAGGTTACACATTGAATGGTCGTTTATTACGCCCTGCAATGGTTATGGTTTCTAAAGCTGCAGACGCTTAATTAATTTAAGGTTATTAGCTTTGATAAAAATGCCTCATATTGAGGCATTTTTTTTGTCTTTTTTATAGTGAATTAGCTGTACGAGCATAGTGAGTAACACAGCACTAAACATTAAACTTGAAAATGGTACTGCGCTTTTTGCATGCATAATGGCGAGTAACGGGCCAACTAATGCACCACTACCAAAACGAAGTGTGCCAATTACGGCCGTTGCTGTACCTGTGTTTCTTTCAAACTTCATTAATATTAGCGAATCAGCATTACTTGCAGTGACACCTAAACTCATCATTAATGGCGCAATAGCAGCCACAATATAATAAAGTGATAAGTGCAATAAGCTAAATGTTAACAGCGCAAGCCCCGATACAAACCCACATACAAGCCCAATATAGAGCATTTTTCGAGAGCCCAGCCTTGGTACAATTCGCGTATTTAAAAAGTTACCAAACATAAGCGCCATTACATTAAACGCAAATAACACACCAAATAACTGTTCTGACACTTCATATAAATCTAAATAAATAAATGGTACTGAGGTCAAAAAGCAAAAAAATCCAAAGGATACAAACATAGAACTGAGTATATCCGCACGTGCGTCTTTATTACTCAGTACTGTTTTATAGCTGTCAAAAAATAGAGCGAGGCCTTTTTTCTCATTTTTATGAATAGGTATATCTATTAAATACACTTGTACAAACGCTAATATTAAAAAGCTATATCCAGCAAGAACCAAAAATATGGTTGACCAAACAGAAAATCCTAAAATAAACGAACCAACAGAGGGGGCTACTAACGGTGCTACCATCATGATCATCGACACATACGACATTCCCTTAGCTGTATTTTGCTGATAAATATGGCGAATAATACCCGGTACGACTACGGTTGCTGCCGCTCCGGTAAATGCTTGCACTGCTCTAAGAGTCCAAAACGCATGGATTTCGGTTGTAAATGCCAAAGCAAGTGAGCTTGCGCCAAATAGGGTTAAGCCAATACGTGCAAGCTTGCGACGGCCAATTTGATCGGCAATTGGGCCAAAAAATAACATACCTAAAGAATAGCCCGCTAAGTAAATACTTAACGATATTTGAACATTTGGCATATTAGTTTGTAAATCGTTTGCAATTACCAGCATAGCAGGCAAGTACATATCAATAGCCAATGGAGTAATTGCCACAATACTGGCTAATAAGGGTAATAAAATACGGGTATTAAAAGACGAGGCTGAGGCGTCCATGTGTAAACTCAACAATCACTAAAAACAAGGCCTATAGTGTAACAGGGCATTGTATTTGGATAAACTTAGTTTGCCTGCTAACTTTATCGTCTTATCTCATCTTTTTAATATAGTGTATATAAAGCAAAGATTTTAAACTGGCACTGTGTTTGCTATTCTATAAGCAATAAAAAATTAATTACTTAAGAGAATTATCATGAAAAAACTAGTACTTGCAGTATTAGCGACAGCCGTTTTGGCCGGTTGTAAAACGTCACCAACAGGGCGCACACAAATAGCACTTTACTCAGACCAAGAAATGAGTGAAATGGGCACTGCTAGTTTTGCCGAAATGAAAGCATCTCAGCCAATTAATAAAGATGCAAAAACAAATGCATATGTAAATTGCATTGCTGAAAAAGTAGTGGCTGTATTACCAAAAGAATACGCGTCGCAAAATTGGGAAGTGGTTGTATTTGAAGATGAATCTGCTAACGCTTTTGCACTACCTGGCGGTTACATTGGGGTTCATACGGGATTATTAAAAATAGCCACCAATCAAGACCAATTAGCAACAGTGTTAGGGCACGAAGTAGGGCACGTAATTGCTGAGCATTCAAATGAGCGAGTTTCACAAAGCTCTATTTTAGATACAGGCATGCAGCTTGGTAGTGCAGCACTTGAAATGGGTAACATTCAATACCGTAACGAAATTATGCAAGGCTTAGGCTTAGGCGCGCAATACGGTGTTGTTTTACCATTTAGCCGTTCTCACGAGTCAGAAGCTGATGAAATTGGCTTAGATTTAATGGCTGAAGCTGGCTTTAATCCAGAAGAGTCGGTAACGCTTTGGCAAAATATGAGTGCAGCAGGTAGTGGTACAACACCTGAGTTTTTATCAACTCACCCAGCGCCAAGTAGTCGTATTAAAGACTTACAAGCACAAATGAGTAAAGCACTTAGTGAGCAAAGCACTGCTAAGGCACAGGGTAAAAACCCACAATGTAAGTTGTAATTTAGCTTCTATAATAAAAACCCTGTAAGTAGTTTACTTACAGGGTTTTTATATTCAGCACTCACTTCTATTTAGTTGTAAGCGCCTTTTTTAATACATCTTTAAAACGATCAAAATCTTCAATTTGCGGCAAATGCCCTAAATTATCAAGCTCATATAATTTAGCATTAGGGATAAGTGATGCGGCATTTTTGCCTAACTTATCGTAACGGCCGAGCTCGTAATCTACACCGTCTTTTTTCCAGTTACGACCAGGACCGGTTCTATCTCGTGTGCCAATAATTAATTTAACCGGCACAGTCAAATCTTTAAATTCGGTTATTACAGGTTGGGTGAAAATCATGTCGTATGTTTTAGCATTTACCCACGCCATTTTTTCTTTATCTGGGCCTTGTATCTGCCCTGTTATAAAGTCGGTTAAGGCTGAGTATGTAGCATTCCACTTGCCATCGTAATAGTTTTTTTGTTGATAACGTTTAACACCTTCAGGTGTTTTTGATAGCTCGTTTTTATAGAAAAAATTAGTATCTTTATAATCAACATATTGTAGGTAGTTTTCAAGCCCAATAGGGTTTAATAAAATTAGCTTTGTAGTTGTATTTGGATACATTAACGTAAAGCGACTTGCTAACATTCCGCCCATCGAGTGCCCAAGAACAACAGACTCTTTAATATTAAGCGAGTCCATTAATGCGTGCGTATGATGAGCAAGCGCCGCAAATGAATACTGGTAATCTGTTGGTTTAGACGACTTACCAAAACCAATTTGATCAGGGATTAATACCCCAAAGCCAAGTGATTGCAGGTATTGGACTGTTGTAGTCCAGTAATCGGCGTTAAAGTTTTTACCATGCATAAGTGTAACAACAGGCATATCGGCTTTGGTTGGCTTTAAGTAAATATAAGCCATTTTTAATGATTGTTTTTGCGACTCAAGTGCAAAGTAATTTACTTTAAAATCATACTGGTAATTACTTAAAAGTGCATCATAGGAAAGGGCGGATGTATCTTGTGAGGTACCTGCTAAGGCATTATTGGTTAGCAACAATAAAGTAGAAAAACAAATCACTTTAATCGACGACATTCAGTAACTCCTATTAAAGGCGAGCGCTTGGCTTAAAAGTTGGCTTAAAAAGAAGTACAACAATAACTAAGTATTTAAACCTGTTCAATTGAATGTTTTAGGTTAACCAAAAAAGCGGAGCTAAAAGTATAGCTCCGCTTAAAATTCACATTATTTAAAATGGATACGAGGTGTTTAAAAAGTCCACTCAACATGTATTTGCGGAACCGATTCAGTAACTTCAGTACCTAGTTTATTGTGCCAATACTGAAGCTCCATACCCAACAGTAAGGTGTTTTCTTTCATTTGCATGGCATGGCCAATATCCCACACTAAAATAGGCTGTGCGAGTATCCAAGCTTCTACATCGTTGCCAAACTCATCTTCACGCTCAGCAATGTACTCAGCGTGGCCTTTAAAGCTAAACTTTTGCGAGCCAATGGTAAAAGGGTATTCAAACGCTACATCAAGCATCCAGCTATTTGTTTCAATAGGTGCGCCGCCTTTAGCCACACCTTCACTGTCATCAATGTAGGCAGTTACTAAAGTTTGAAAAAAGTTAAACCCAGGTACATCCCAGCTTAATTTTACACCTGGTAGATACTTCATTACTTTTGCATCACCAGCAACGTTAATACCGCCCGTTAAGCCAACATCTAATAATACGCCAGAGCCAATTTGCTTACCAGTAATGGCAGACAAGCTAACGGTTGAGTACCACTCCCCATAAAAGTCACTATCTTGGTAGCCATCAGTTGTATCGTCTTTACTGTAATCAATAAAAAAGAAGTTATCGCCGTAGTCATAACCAGAGGCATGTTGGATTGAATACACAGTAGTATCAGACTCTTGCTTAGAAAATGGATTTTTTTGGCTACCATTATTTATATGTACTGCTGTACTGCTCCAATTGGCAGCAAAAGCAGATGATGATAAAGCAAGAGAAGTAAGGGTAATAAAAGGGAGTAATTTTTTAAATTTCATAACTGTTTAATAACTATAATTTTAGTGACACGCGGAAGCAAAGATTATAGCAGAAGAGATTGATTTGTTGATCGCTAATTTAACACATGTTGCAGCCTACTTAATAAGCTGCAACATGCACTAAATCAATTTATTATGCTTTATTGCGACGTAAACAAATGATAGCAATTGCAGTAAAGGCTAAAATAAAGCAGTAATAAGAAGACGTTGATACTTCCCACGGACTAATTTTAAAGGTTGCACCTAACAATAGTGCTTGAGCGCCATAAGGCAGTGAGCCTTGCGTTACACAAGCAAAAATATCAAGTAAACTTGCAGAGCGTTTTCCGGTTATTTCACCGTCGTCAGCAAGCTTTTTAGCAATAGGGCCAGCAACAATAATAGATACGGTGTTATTAGCAATACACATATTACTTGTCATAACGAGTGCGGCAATACCTAATTGATCGGCTACTTTACGATGCCATTTTGCAATGATTTTAGTAATCGCTTGAATTTTTTGAGCAATGTAATCAAGGCCACCATTAATACGAATGAATTCAGATAAGCCACCAATAAACATTGATAGTAAAAATATTTCCTGCATATCGGTAAAGCCTTTGTAAATATCTTTTACAAAGCTTGCGCCTTCATAGCTTCCTGTAAAGCCCATTAATGCAGCAAAAATAATACCGCTAAACAACACCACAAATACGTTTAGGCCAGCAACTGCTAACACTAAAATAAAGGCATACGGAAGTACTAACCAAATATCGTAATCCTTGGTTTCAACAACTTGCGCTGCGGGTGTTAAATAAAACAACAAGCCAATAGTTAGTATTGCAGCAGGGACTGCAATTTTAAGATTTTCTTTAAACTTATCTTTCATTTCACAGCCCTGTGTACGTGTGGCTGCAATAGTCGTGTCTGAAATAATTGATAAGTTATCGCCAAACATAGCACCTGATACAATCGTACCTGCCATTAATGCTGGATCTATACCTGTTTTAATAGACACCGCATAAGCAATAGGGCCAATAGCACCAATAGTACCCATTGACGTTCCCATAGCTGTAGATACAACAGCAGCAATTAAAAATAATCCTGGGAGCAACAAAGCGGGAGGAATAAGTGATAAACCTGCATTTACTACCGCGTCAACACCACCGGTTGCACTAGCCACGGCTGAAAACGCACCTGCAAGTAGGTAAATTAAACACATGGTTATAATATTATTGTGCCCAGCACCTTTAATAAAAGTCTCAACACATTCGTTTACCGTGCCCTTGTTTAAAATAAACGCAAGCATAATGGCAGGTAGTATAGCTACGGGAGCAGGAAGTTGATAAAAAGCGTAATCAACCCCTTGCGATTGCAAGTACAAACCAGAGCCTAAAAATAGTGCTACAAAGGTCAGTAGGGGAAGTAAAGAAAGTATAGCTTTGTTTTTATTAAATGATGGCTGCATCATATTCCTCGTAAACAGTTTAGTAATACAACAGCCAAAAACTCCTCTTTTAGCTGAATTTAGCGAGTCACTCTTATTTTATTAATTAAGAAGACCGCAGCGCCCGCAAGCCAAAGACCAAATCGACGCGAAAGAGAAGTTTAAATGTATAGATGGCTAAAGTAAACTGGTATTGTTATTATTATTAAATTAAAAGGTCACCTGACTATTGCATGACTTTTAGATAATATCTACAAAGTAACGCTATTTTCAGCGATTAATATTTGTCCAACTGCATAAAAATGCCCAAGCGCGTATTTGCAATGCTTCGGATATATACTCAGATTAGTAAAAAATGGATTTAAATTAAATTAGGTAAAAACAATGACTACAAATCGAATAGGCGTTTTTGGTGCTAATGGCAGAATGGGCTTAGCTCTATTAGAAGCAGTGACAATTAAAGAGCAAACACAACTTACAGGTGCATACGTTCGTGGTAGTTCATCGTTATTAGGCATTAATGTAAATCAAGTAAATAGCGCAGCCGACAACAGTGTTAGCTTTAGCGAAGAAACCACAATAGATAATGTAGATGTTTTAATCGACTTTACGCTTCCTGCAGGTATGAAAAATCATTTAAAAACCGCTGTAGCACAAAAAATTCCTATGGTTATTGGTACAACGGGTTTAACAACCGAGGATATGGTGCTACTACACGATGCAGCCAAACATATTCCAATTGTATTTGCCCGAAACTACAGTGTTGGCGTAAATGTACTATTAAACCTAGTACAAACAGCGGCAACTAAGTTTGGTGACGATTTAGATATTGAAATATTTGAAGCGCATCATCGTCATAAAATCGATGCGCCATCGGGCACAGCATTAGCCATTGGCGAATCAATTGCACAAGCTAAAGGCTGGGATCACGACGAAGTTGCTGTATACAACCGCAGCCAAGTGGAAACAGCTAAATCGCAAAATGAGATTGGTTATTCGGTACTAAGAGGGGGCGATATAGTAGGTGAACACACTGCATACTTCGCTACAATGGGCGAAAGGCTTGAATTAACCCACAAAGCAAGTTCAAGAATGACGTTCGCTCTAGGTGCTGTAAGGGCTGCAAGCTGGTTGAGAAACAAACCTGCAGGACTTTATGATATGCAAGATGTGCTAGATCTTAAGTAGTTTAGTTACTTTTTTAACTGTTTGGGTCTAATTTCACCTACAGTGACTTGTTTGTAACAATTTACTAAAAAGTGTTAGACCTAAATAGCAACTTCATGTAATATGCAGCCAATTTGCCAAAAATTACTAAATGCGTGTTTCCAATTATACCCAAATGGCTAGTAAATCCTGGGTTTCAGTGGGAATAAAAATAGTTTTAGGCAAGAAAAAATGATTGAAGGTTTAGTGTTTTATATCGGCATCATTTAAGACTGCGTAAAACTATTTAAGCTCACAAAAATCTAGTTTTGACGATCCCTCTGGGTATTGGCGGGGTGTTAAGCAATTGCTTACTCCCGTTTTTTACTGTTAGGAGGTTTAACTTGACTAAATCCGCTCTGTTAGTCCTAGAAGACGGCACAGTGTTTCGCGGTACTGCAATCGGCGCTGACGGCATGTCAGTCGGTGAAGTAGTATTCAATACGTCTATGACTGGTTATCAAGAAATTTTGACTGATCCATCATACGCGGAACAAATCGTAACTTTGACGTACCCACATATCGGTAATACGGGTACCAACAGCGAAGACGAAGAAGCGAATCAAATTTGGGCTAAAGGCCTAGTGATCCGTGATTTGCCACTGCTAGCAAGTAATTTTCGTAACGAGCAATCGTTAGATGATTACTTAAAAGAACGTAATATTTTAGGTATTGCGGACATCGACACCAGAAAGTTAACTCGAATTTTGCGTGATAAAGGCGCACAAAACGGGTGTATTATTGCTGGCGACGAGCTAGACGAAAATAAAGCGCTACAAGCCGCGCAAGCCTTCCCAGGCTTAAAAGGTATGGATTTAGCAAAAGTTGTCTCAACCAAGGAAAATTTTGAGTGGCGCGAATCAAGCTGGACATTAGGCGAAGGATTTAAAACCCTTGATGCTGCTGATGAAAAGTTTCATGTTGTTGCCTACGACTTCGGTGTAAAGCGTAATATTTTGCGTATGCTTGTAGACCGTGGCTGTAAACTTACAGTAGTACCAGCGCAAACCTCTGCCGCTGACGTACTGGCTTTAAACCCTGATGGTATCTTCCTATCTAATGGCCCTGGCGATCCTGAGCCATGTACTTACGCTATTGATGCAATTAAAACCTTTTTAGAAACCGACACACCAATTTTTGGTATCTGTTTAGGTCATCAGTTATTAGCCCTTGCCTCAGGTGCTAAAACAGAAAAAATGAAATTTGGCCACCACGGCGCTAACCACCCAGTTAAAGACCTAGACCGCGATGTAGTTATGATCACGGCTCAAAACCATGGTTTTGCAGCTCAAGAGTCAAGCCTGCCAAGTACGCTTCGTGCCACGCACAAATCGTTATTTGACGGAACGCTTCAAGGTATTCATCGTACAGATAAACCTGCGTTTAGCTTCCAGGGTCACCCTGAAGCAAGCCCTGGTCCGCACGATGCAGCACCATTATTTGACCACTTCATCGATTTGATGCAAGCGCGTAAACACTAATTTAACTGGAGTAATAATGCCAAAACGTACCGACATAAAAAGCATTCTTATCTTAGGCGCAGGCCCAATTGTAATTGGTCAAGCGTGTGAGTTTGACTACTCTGGCGCTCAAGCGTGTAAAGCACTTAGAGAAGAAGGCTACCGAGTTATATTAGTTAACTCAAACCCAGCCACTATTATGACCGACCCTGAAATGGCCGATGCGACCTACATCGAACCAATTCACTGGGAAGTGGTAGAAAAAATTATTGAAAAAGAAAAGCCTGATGCAGTACTACCTACAATGGGTGGTCAAACTGCATTAAACTGTGCACTTGATTTAGATAAGCACGGTGTACTGGCTAAGCATGGCGTTGAGCTTATTGGTGCAACCGCTGATGCAATCGACAAAGCAGAAAACCGCGAACGTTTCGATATTGCAATGAAAAACATTGGTTTAGAATGTCCACGTGCTGAGATTGCTCACTCTATGGATGAAGCCAAAGACATCATTACGCGCATTGGTTTACCCTGTATTATCAGACCTTCTTTTACTATGGGCGGCACCGGCGGCGGTGTAGCGTATAACTTAGAAGAGTTTGAAGAAATTTGTGAACGTGGTTTAGACTTATCGCCAACGAACGAATTACTGATTGATGAATCACTGATTGGTTGGAAAGAATACGAAACAGAAGTTGTTCGCGACAAAAAAGACAACTGTATTATTGTTTGTACCATTGAAAACTTTGACCCAATGGGTGTGCACACAGGTGATTCAATCACCGTTGCACCTGCACAAACATTAACAGACAAAGAATACCAATTAATGCGTAATGCCTCTATGGCGGTTCTTCGTGAAATTGGTGTAGAAACTGGCGGCTCTAACGTACAGTTTGGTATTAATCCTGAAGATGGTCGCATGGTTATCATCGAGATGAACCCACGTGTATCACGCTCATCTGCACTTGCTTCTAAGGCAACGGGTTTCCCAATTGCTAAAATTGCTGCAAAATTAGCTGTAGGTTACACGCTTGATGAACTTCAAAACGACATTACGGGTGGTAAAACACCTGCGTCTTTTGAGCCTTCAATCGACTATGTAGTAACAAAAATTCCTCGCTTTAACTTTGAAAAATTTGCTGGTGCAAACGACCGTTTAACTACGCAAATGAAATCAGTTGGCGAAGTAATGGCGATTGGTCGTAATCAACAAGAGTCACTACAAAAAGCATTACGCGGTCTTGAAGTGGGCGCTACGGGTTTTAACCCAATAGTTGCGCTTGATGACCCTAAAGCAAAAGAAAAAATCATCCGCGAACTACGCGAGCCAGGCGCTGAGCGTATTTGGTACATTGCAGATGCAATGCGCCATGGCATGAGCGTTGACGATGTTTACGAACTGACTAAAGTTAACCGCTGGTTTTTAGTACAAATAGAAGACATTTTAAAAGACGAAGCAAAAATTGCGAAAGTAGGCATGGCGGGTTTAAATGCTGACTTCCTACGTAAGTTAAAACGTAAAGGCTTTGCAGATCCGCGTATAGCAGAAATTGCTGGTGTATCAGAAGCTGAAATTCGTAAAAAACGTCATTTATTAAACATTGTGCCAGTATATAAACGCGTTGATACATGCGCCGCAGAGTTTAGTTCAGATACCGCTTACATGTATTCAACTTACGATGAAGAGTGTGAAGCTAACCCAACAGATCGTGATAAAATCATGGTTATTGGTGGTGGTCCTAACCGTATCGGTCAAGGTATTGAGTTTGATTACTGTTGTGTACATGCCTCGCTTGCGCTTCGTGAAGACGGTTATGAAACCATCATGGTTAACTGTAACCCTGAAACGGTATCTACCGATTACGATACTTCGGATCGTTTATACTTCGAGCCAATTACACTTGAAGACGTACTTGAGATCGTACGTGTTGAAAAGCCAAAAGGCGTTATCGTGCAGTACGGTGGTCAAACACCACTTAAACTAGCGCGTGAGCTTGAAGCAAACGGCGTGCCAGTAATTGGTACTTCACCAGATGCGATTGACCGTGCAGAAGACCGCGAACGTTTCCAACAACTTGTAGAACGTTTAGACCTTCTTCAACCACAAAATGCAACGGTAACATCAACAGAAGAAGCACTACTTAAATCAGTTGAAATCGGCTTTCCACTTGTTGTACGCCCTTCGTATGTACTAGGCGGTCGTGCAATGGAAATTGTATACGATGAAGACGATTTACGTCGCTACATGACCGAAGCTGTACAAGCATCGAATGAAGCACCGGTATTACTGGATCGTTTCTTAGATAATGCGATTGAAGTTGACGTTGACGCAATTTGTGACGGTGAGCAGGTAATCATTGGCGGTATCATGGAGCACATTGAACAAGCGGGTGTTCACTCGGGTGACTCAGCATGTTCATTACCTGCACATTCTTTATCACAAGAAGTGCAAGACGTAATGCGCAAGCAAGTTACCGACATGGCGCTTGAACTTGGTGTTGTTGGTTTGATGAATACACAGTTTGCAGTAAAAGAAGGCAAAGTGTATCTAATTGAAGTTAACCCACGTGCTGCACGTACTGTACCGTTTGTTTCTAAAGCAACCGGTGTGGCGCTTGCAAAAGTAGCTGCGCGTTGTATGGCGGGTCAGTCTTTAGCAAGCCAAGGCATTACTAAAGAAGTGATTCCTCCTTACTACAGTGTTAAAGAAGTTGTACTGCCGTTTGCTAAGTTTCAAGGTGTGGATCCAATCCGAGGCCCTGAGATGCGTTCAACAGGTGAAGTGATGGGTGTTGGCGATACTTTCGCCGAAGCATTCGCAAAAGCACAATTAGGTGCAAGCAATACTTTACCACGCGGTGGTCGCGCGTTATTATCTGTTCGTAATAGCGATAAGCCACGTATTGTTGAATTAGCCAAAATCATGACCGACTTAGGTTTTGAAATTGACGCAACTGGTGGCACGGCAGAGGCTCTTGAAGAAGCTGGCATTGAAGTACGACGTGTAAACAAAGTATATGAAGGCCGCCCGCATATTCTTGATTATATCAAGAATAAAGAGTACAGCTATATCGTCAATACCACCGAAGGTCGCCAAGCGATCGAAGATTCGAAGGTGTTACGTCGTGGTGCATTGCAAAATAAAACCAACTATACGACAACCTTGAACGCGGCATTCGCTAACTGTACTGCTAACAAAGCAGATGACCGTAGTAAAGTGACGTCAGTTCAAGAGTTACACCTGCGATTGAACTAAGGACATGTGCCAAGGCCAACTAGGGCCTTGGTGTTAAGTGAGAAAAGTATGCAATCAATTCCGATGACAGTTCGTGGCGCAGATTTACTGCGTAAAGAGCTTAACGAATTAAAAACAGTTACCCGTCCTAAAATCGTAAGTGATATTGCGGTTGCACGTGAACATGGTGACTTAAAAGAAAACGCTGAGTACCACGCTGCGCGTGAGCAACAGGGTTTTTGTGAAGGTCGTATTCAAGAAATTGAAGCAAAGCTTTCAAATGTTCAAATTATCGATGTAACTAAAATGCCAAATACCGGTAGAGTTATTTTTGGTACAACGGTCACTATTGTAAATGTAGAAACCGATGCTGAAGTTAAATACCGTATTGTAGGCGATGATGAAGCAAATATTAAAAATAACTTAATATCTGTTAACTCTCCTATAGCGCGTGGCTTAATTGGTAAACAAATGGACGATGCTGTGTCTATTGAAACGCCAAAAGGTATTGTTGAGTTCGAAATCATTGAAGTTGAGTATCTTTAACGCATAACTCACTTTAACTTTTTAAATAAAAACCGATGTAATTACATCGGTTTTTTTATGCCTGAAATAAATCACTATAACAATTAACCACTATACTGTTCAGGGTGTTCATATTGCATAAAGAGTAAGCATGATGATATAGGTACATAATCACTTTATACCAATCTGCTTATATATGGGGTCTATTTAACGTTAAGAAAATTACGCTAGAACTAGGCAAAAGTTTTTATATCTAGTTGTTCTAAATAAAAAACTTTTAACGACGTTATAGTGCAATTTAATTCGTTAAATTGATCAAAGATTTATGCAGGTTGGTATTATTAAAAAGGAACACTCATGGCTAATATTCTTTACCCAGCGCCTTTAAAGGTAGGCTCTAAAATTGCAATTTGCTCGCTGTCATCAGGCCTAAAAGAGAAGTACCACGGGCGATTAGATATTGTAATAGACGGATTAAAGTACCGTGGCTATGAGGTTGTAGAGGGGGAGTTTTTACGTCAAAACAGACCACGTAATGAGCTTAATGCTAAAGCCCATGCCGAGCAACTAATGGGTTTATTACTAGATGATGAAATAGATGCCATTATGCCGCCAATGGGTGGTGAGCTGGCAATGGAGGTATTGCCACTACTTGATTTTAACGCGATTAAACAAGCCAAACCTAAATGGCTAGTTGGGTTTTCTGATGTAAGTACTATTGCATGTGCACTCACCGCTAAGTGCCAATGGGCAACACTTCACAGCGCTAATCTTATGCAGCTCCATCCAGATGAAAAAAACGCGTATAGCCTACAAATATTCGAAACTCTTACTTACGAAGCCGGTAGTAAATTTGAGCAAGGGCCTTCTTCTTTATATCAAAAAAACAAGCCAAATTACGCACAAAACCCGAATGAATTACTAAGCCCTAGTGAGCCCACAAAATGGCAATGTTTAAACTATACAGATAAACGCACCATAGAAATGTCAGGCCGTTTATTTGGTGGATGTTTAGATACAGTCGGCTTATTGCTCGACTCACCATTTTTAGCACTGCATGAATTTAAAAAGGACAGTGCACCAGAAGGGCTTATTTTATACCTCGAAAACTCAGAGCTTACACCTACCACTGTTGCACGATTTTTACTGTCATTAAAACTAGCGGGCATATTTGACGACATTAATGGCTTGATTTTAGGGCGAAGTGAAATTACACAAAGTCATTATGATGCATTTGACTATCGACATGCGCTTGATGTTGCGTTGGGCGGGTGTTTATTTCCCGTTATTTTTGATGCTGACATAGGGCACGTTCAACCTAACTTAAATTTAGTTAACGGTGCTATGTGTTCGCTTATTGCTGATATAAATGAAGGTATAGTAAACAGTGCATCGGTAAATATTCAACTTTCGTAGTATTTATGGTATTTAGTTTTGAAAAACAAGTAAATACAGGCGTATAATATGCTTGCAGTAAGTGCTAACACTTACTGTTAATTCTCAGGGCGGGGCGAAATTCCCCACCGGCGGTATGTTTAATGTTATTCGTAACTTAAATGAGCCCGCGAGCGCTTTATTTAACTTGTTTTTACAGTGTTTAAATAGGTTAAGTAAAGGTCAAGCAGATCTGGTGAGATGCCAGAGCCGACGGTTAGAGTCCGGATGAAAGAGAATATAGCTTATTTATGTACACCAAAACGTAGCTTTTTGGTGAGCATTTTTAATGCTGTTTTGGTTTAATCCATACGATTTTATTTGTATGGCTTTGCCATGCCTTTCTGTGTCCTGAATCTATTATTTTTTATTTGGAATATAATGATGATTCAGTCTCTACTTACTCAATTCGGCGAAAGCCATATCCGTGTACAAAGCGCAATTGCTGCATTACAGCAAGGGCAAGGCGTACTTGTTGTTGATGACGAAAACCGCGAAAACGAAGGCGACTTTGTTTTTTCAGCTGAGCATTTAACGGCCCCACAAATGGCCGAAATGATCCGCGAAGGCAGTGGTATTGTATGCCTATGCATGGGAGAGGAGCGTATTAAACAGCTCGACCTACCGCAAATGGTAACCAATAACACCAGTCAAAATAACACCGCTTATACTGTCACTATTGAAGCTAAGCACGGTGTTACAACCGGCGTATCTGCCGTTGATAGAGTGACTACTATTAAAGCTGCTACAGCCGATAATGCAAAACCAAGTGATTTATCGCGCCCTGGCCATGTATTTGGTTTAAAAGCACAAACTGGCGGGGTGCTAGTTCGCCGTGGTCATACCGAAGCATCGGTTGATTTAATGCAACTTGCAGGCTTAAAACCATTTGGTGTAATTTGCGAACTTACCAACCCCGATGGTTCAATGGCACGTTTACCTGAAGTGAGTGATTATGCTAATAAGCATAATATGACCGTGGTTTCTATTGAAGATCTCGTGCAATACATTCAAGCTGCGCAGCTTAAAGTAGGTTAAATTACTATTTTGTCAGCCTTAGATATATTATAAAGCACGCATCTGTTGCGTGTTTTTTTATGGGTCTAACTTGCACTTTAAATGTAATAGTCACTTGTTTTTATTGACGTTATTTAAGAAGGTTAGCGAAGGAATTGCACTTTCTGTAGCCGCTATAAACAGTACTCTATAAGGAATTACCCCATTAAAATAGATTATTCTAACTATACACTTGAAGAATTGTTCGATGTAAAAGCTAATATAGATAAAGATAAATACACAGAGAATTTCAATGCATTAATGGCTGAATTTTTAAAAAGAGAAAACGAATTAAAACACTATAATGATGCGATAGAAAAAGAGGCTGAGGCTAAAAAAATATTACGAATGACCAGCTGCTCTAATAAAAGAATAGCGGGTGTGTTTTTATTTGGTTTGTGTATCAGTTTACCCTTAATGTTGTTCGCTGAACTGTCGATTTTAAGCACGATTAATCAATTTTACAGCGTGGTACTTTTACTTATGGTGGGGTTGCCTTTATTGCATTCTTTTCGTTATGGCTGGACACTATCTAGATACGGTATAGTGACTGTAACCGACGATGTGTTTTCCTTCACTGTAATGCAATTGTTTTATAGCTGTATTTTTTGTTTAATACTTTTTCTTACCATATTAAGGTGGCCTTAACAGTTATTGCAGCACATTAGTACAGAGTAATATGCTTAGATCCTTGACTGAATATGATTTGTATTTATAAATGTATAAGCGAAAAATAACAGCTGACATACACCAGCTGCTTGGTTTGAAAAATTATAAAACCTGAATAACTTGCTCTTTTGCTAAGCGAGATTTAGGTAATTTAGCATTATAATCCTCAGCGTCATCATGGTAGCCAAGTACTAATGCTACATCACAAATGTAACCATCTAGCTCTTTTTCAAAAACTTCACCAATAAGTTCAGCATCAACGCCTTCCATAGGAGTTGAATCAATACCTAAGCGTGCTGCTGCATGCATTGTGTTACCAAGCGCTATGTAAGTTTGCGCTTTAGTCCACGTTGCGTTATTGCCTTGCTCATCAGTATTCATATCAACAAACGCGAAAGCACCAAATGATTGTTCGCGATTTTCTGCTTTTGTACGACCATTTTTAATGTCAGCATCAATTACTTGTGCGTAATCGTCACGTGTATATTTAGGGTTATAAGCAAATAAAATAATATGTGAAGCTGTTTTAATGTGTGGTTGATTAAACTGAAATTTATTAGCAAAGGTAGTATGCATACGCTCTTTTGCTTCATCAGATTCAATTACAACAAACTTCCAAGGCTGCGAGTTAATTGATGAAGGAGAAAGACGCATAGCTTCATATACTACGTCTAGGTCATCTTGAGGAATACGCTTGGTTGTGTAACGTTTAGTTGTGTAGCGTTTTTCTAAATCACTAATAATTGGGTGAGTCATTATTTTTCCAAATAAATAAATTGAACGAGTTGTTATTAATTGGTTTGAATTTAAATAATTCAATAGTGACCAATCAGTTTTAAATAACAATATTTTACGGATTTGATAATAGCGCTTGCTTTGCATTTAATAAACATCATAATCATTGAAACATTATCAAATATATATAGATAATATGAACATAGAAGATTTAAAACTTATTCTAAAAGTAGCAGAATTTAGAAGTATTACGCTTGCTGCTGCTAAGTTAGATATGCGCACAGCAACTGCGAGCGCGGTAATTAAGCGTGTTGAGTTAGCACTGGGCAGTGAACTGTTTGTACGTACTACACGTCATTTAAGATTATCAGCTGCTGGGGAGCGCTATATACCTCAGTGCGAACAAGCTTTAGCAATACTTGAGCAAGCTAAGTATAACCTTAAAGGTGAGCATGACGAAATTGAAGGCGAATTACGTGTTGCTCTTTCATCCGATTTGGGGCGAAATTTAGTTATCCCATGGATTGATGAGCTGATGGATAATTATCCTAAGTTAAGCCTCCGAGCGCATATAAGTGACAGTAATATTGATTTTTATCGTGATTCAGTTGATATAGCACTTCGTTATGGCTCGCCAAGTGACGCTAGCGTTTACGGTTTTAAAATTTGCAACGTACCGCGCTTATTATGTGCAACTCAAGAATATTTATTACAAAATGGCTCTCCTGAACATCCAGACGACTTAGCTAATCACCAAGGCTTATTTTATCAACTGCAAGATATTATAAATAACACGTGGGAATTCACCGATGGCGAGACAAAATATAAAGTTAAAATGGATGGTCGGCGCGCGTCTAACGATGGTGACCTAGTGAGGCGATGGTGTGTTGCGGGTAAAGGCTTAGCAGTAAAGTCAGCACTCGATATAGCCGATGATTTACTCAATGATAGGGTGGTTACTGCTTTGCCAGGTTATCAACACACTAATGGCGAATTATGGCTTATTTGCCCAAGTAGGCAGTCAATAACGCCTGCGGTACGTTTACTACGTGATGCATGCAGAGCAAAATCCCAAGCTATTCTGCAGCAGTTGGTAAATAAAGGAATTATTGATAAAAGCGTACTGAGCTAATTAAGGAAAGATTATTTACTTCCCTAGGCCTTAGATATGCTTTGGCGTGTAACTGAATTAAATTAAAAATAAAAAGGAATAAATATGAAATTTAATAAATATATAATCATTTTGATGGCGGTCTTACTTGCTTCTTGTAGTTCGTTTGTGAGTAACAATACAGGTAAAAATACGCAATCTAGTAGCTTAATGGACTTCTTATATCCTGATCAACAAAGCCGCTCTACCTATAAACCTGAAATACCTGTTTTAAAACTCCCTGTTACCGTCGGAATTGCATTTGTACCTTCTAAAAACTGGCAGCCAGACGGGTTAGAGACCCAAAACCAAGTCGAACTGCTCGAAAAAGTAAAAAAGTCATTTTTACAATATGATTATATTGACCGCATTGAAGTTATACCAAGCACCTATTTAAAGGGTGGTGAAGGTTTTGCAACACTCGAGCAAGTCGGGAGGCTTTACGATGTAGATGTAATGGCACTGGTTTCTTATGATCAAGTTACACAATCTTATGAAAATAATGCCGCCTTACTTTATTGGACGATAGTGGGTATGTACGTTATTCCGGGGAATGAAAATACAATTCAAACCTTTGTTGATACGGCCGTTTTTGACATTAAAAGTAGAAAAATGCTGTTTAGAGCGCCTGGTATAAGCAAGCTTGAAAAAAGAACAACCGCAATAGGTATTGATGAAACATTATCTAAAAAGTCGGCAGAGGGTTTTGATCTTGCTGTTACAGATATGACCGCTAATTTAGATGCCGAACTAGCAAGATTTAAAACACGTGTTAAAGAAGAGAGAATTGCGAAAGTTGAAAATAAAGATGGCTCTAGCAGTGGTGGTTCTTTAAATATTTATTTACTCGTCTTTTTATCGTTACTAGTTATGCGTAGCAAAAAAGCATAAAGTTGATAAAAATAACCAAGTATTTTTAAATAATGCCATCGGCTTTACGCTGGTGGCATTATTTTTTAATCGTTAAGTAACTTAACTTAGCTTTTTATTAAAAAACTCAACGGTACGCTGCCATGCAAGTTCAGCATTGTCTTTATCATACCGACCTGTAGAGTCGTTATGGAAACCGTGATTAGCTCCTTTATACATATGCATAGTGTATTCAACGTTATTGGCTTTTAAGTCTTGTTCGTACTGTGGCCAAGACGCGTTTACACGTTTATCTAGCTCGCCCAATTGAATCATTAATGGTGCTTTAATATTTTTACGTAAACTTTCGCTGGCTGGAGTACCGTAAAAAGGCACTCCGGCGCTAATTAAGTTGCTATCTACTGCCGCTAAATAATTAACAATGTAGCCGCCAAAACAAAAACCGACAGCGCCTAACTTACCGTTACTGTTAGCATGCGATTTTAAAAAGTGTGCTGCGGCTACAAAATCGTTTTGAATTTTAGCGCGATCCATGGTTTTTTGCATAGCGCGTCCTTCATCATCATTACCAGGGTAGCCACCCAGTGGAAATAGCGCATCGGGTGCAAATGCAATAAAGCCTACCTTCGCTAAGCGTCTTGCTACATCCTTTACGTATGGGTTTAATCCACGGTTTTCGTGTATCACAAGAACAACAGGAAGCTTACCTTCTATGTTTTTAGGGGTTGCTAAGTAACCTTTGCCTTTACCGTGCCCGTCTGGCGAATCGAATTCTTCGTACGTTGCCGTAATATCGTCATCATTAAACGAGACTTGCTCAGCAAACGCGTAATTAGGTAATAGCGCTGATGTAAGTACAGCCATCGAAAAACCAAGTGCAGCTAAACCACCGAGTTTTTTCATAAACGTACGGCGGTCCATTAAACCGTGTGCGTATTCGTCATACCAATCAAAGGCTTCTTGCGGGATGTGATTTGATTGTGAGGTATTCATGGCTGCTCCTTAATTTTATTATGTTTATTTATTATTTAAATACCATAACGTATTCGAAATGAAAAACGAGCAATATTTCTTTCAATTATTAGGACTGTTGATGGAGTCTATGTGTTAAAAAATGAGTAGTAGAAGTAATATTAGTAAATAGTTGAATATCATTTTTAAGATAAAAATAAAAAGCTCGGCATATAGTATGCCGAGCTTTTTTGGTTGGGATGTTACTTAATTTAGCTATTAGTAGGCGCTGGTTGGGCATCTACTAGTGGTGGCTTGCCACGCATTTTACGTACTAATCGTTTAGCATCTTCTAGTGCAACATACTGGCACGGTATAAGTATCAGTGTAATTACTGTGGCAAATAACACACCAAAAGCAAGTGATACAGCCATCGGGATAACAATTTTAGCTTGTAAACTCGTTTCAAAAATAATTGGCATTACACCAATAAAGGTAGTGATTGAGGTGAGTAATATTGCTCTAAAGCGACGAGCACCGGCTTGCATTACAGCATCCTTAATCGAAACACCTTCAGCGCGGGCTTTGTTTACAAAATCAACCATAACGAGGGAATCATTTACGACCACACCCGCTACAGCAATAATGCCAAACATCGATAAGCTACTCATGGTCATACCTAAAATCATATGGCCAAACATAGCGCCCACTACACCAAACGGAATAACCGACATAATAATAAGTGGCTGCGAGTAAGAGCGAAGTGGAATCGCTAATAAAGCAAATATAATCATCATTGATATACCAAAGTCACGAAGCTGTTCTGAAGCGCTATCCATCTCTTCTTGAATGCGCCCAGCTACATCACTTGTAACGCCAGGGTAGCTTTTAAGTAATGTTGGTAAGTATTCATCACGAATTTCTTCTGCAATTGCAAATGGTTCGGCTTGGTCGGTATTTACCGCAGCCCATACGTTTACAGTACGTTTAGAGTTTTCGCGGCGAATACGGTTTACACCGTCAACCAGCTTAACTTCGGCTACTTCACTTAGCGGTACTTCAGCGCCAGTAGGCGTGATAATACGCACACTTGCTATGTCACTAATTGAGTTACGTTCGTCTTCTGGATAGCGGATCATAACTTTAATTTCTTCGCCTTCACGCAATATTCGCTGCGCTTCTAAGCCGTAGTAACTAAAGCTAACTTGCGATGCGACATCAGCAAGCGTTAAACCCATGCTGTAAGCGAGTGGTTTTAAATCAAGTTGCACTTCGTCGGTAGCGCTTTGCATTGAATCGTTTACGTCGCCAACGCCTTCCATTGTTTGTAATTTGGCTTTTAATTTACCAGCCACTTCTTTTAGTTCGTCAGCATTTTTGCCTTCAAGTTTAAAGCTAACGTCGCCATCATCTCGACCGCCATTCATTATACTGTCTTGAATCGTCATGGTTTTAATGCCTGGTAGGGCGGGCATTTGCTCACGCCATAATGCACTTAGGGCAAAGGTGTCGATAGGGCGTAAATCAGGCTCTACCAAAATGGCCATAATATTTGCTTCAGTTCGTCCGCGCAGGCTTACCGATAAATCGCGGATCATCGGTTTACCGTATTGCTCTTGTAATTGCTGATCGACCTTTAACAACACGCTTTCTATTTTACGTGCGGTTTCAAGCGTTGCTTGCTCAGATGAGGCAAGGTTCATCTCTATATCAATACGTGGAAAGTCGTGCGGTATTTTTGGGTTTGGTACAAACTTAACTAAACCACCTGCAAACATACCTGCGCTTACAATAAGCAAACACATAAAGCCAACAATTACTGTATAGCGGTAGTGAATACAGCGGCTAACAAAAGGAAGGTAGTAGTTATTCACAAAGCCTTTTAAGCCACTATCAATTACCATACGTAAGCGATGTAATGGATTTTTAGGGTTTGGTTTACGCGGGTTCATTGCTGCAATGTGTGCAGGTAAAATAAGTTTTGATTCAATGAGTGAAAAAATCAAACATAAAATAATAACGCCACCAATGGCCTTAGAAAAAGCAGCACCAGGGCCGGTTGCGAGTGTTTGTGGTAAAAATGCAGCAATGGTAGTTAGTACACCAAAGGTTGCTGGCATCGCAACACGTTTAACACCGCGTACTACGTTATCAAGTGTATGACCGTATTTTTCTATTTCGGCACTGGCTGATTCGCCAACAACTATGGCGTCATCAACAACAATCCCGAGCACAAGTATAAAGGCAAAAAGTGAGGCTAGGTTAATTGTTACATCTAAAAAGCCAATGGGCATAAACAAAAAGGCACCTAGAAAAGACACCGGTAAACCCATCATTACCCAAAATGCCAAGCGTAGTGGTAAAAATAGTGCCAGCACTATCATTACTAACAAGCCACCCCAAATCATGTTATCGACCATCATATCGAGTCGACCTTCAAGGTAGTAAGTTAAATCAACAATAGGAGATAGCTTAACGCCTGCAGGTAAAAGTGGCTCTTTAGCGGCCATGTAGCTTTTAAGAACTTTTGCTACATCGGTAATATCTTGATCTTTTGATGCATTAACTTCAAACGATAATGAGTTTTTACCATTATATTTTGAATACTGCAGGCCTTCTTCAAAGCCATCGTTAATGGTTGCTACATCGCCTAAATAAATTTGTGCGCCATCAGCAAGGGTAATAAGGGGGAGTTTTTCAAACTCAAAGCCACGGTAGGCTTGTTTTTCAACACGCATCGAAATATAACCGTTTTCAGATCGTATTTGTCCCGCCGACATATTGGCCGAAAAGTTTTGCACCGCGCCTGCAATATCTCTAAATGTTAAGCCATATTCGCGCAGTTTATCGGGGCTAACTTCTATGCCAATTTCGTACTCTAAGCCGCCGTTAAAATTAACAAGGTTAACGTGAGGCAGCGCTTGCAGTTCATCTTTTATATCGTTGCCAAGCTCTTTTAACTGGTAGTTACTCATGTCCCCATAAAGCGCGAGTATCATTACTTCTTGCTCAAACTTATCACGGCGAACAACAGGGCGTTCCATTCCAGCAGGAAAGGTATTTATTGAATCAACTTGTACTTTAATTTCATCAAGTACTTCTTGTGGATTGTATTGTTCTTCTATTTCAATCCACGCTTGTGAAAAACCACGGTTAGAGTAAGTAATTAGGCGTTTAATACCTTCAATACCTTCGAGGTTTTCCTCAACTTTTATGGTTATTCCTTCTTCAACCTCTTGCGGGGCAGCTCCTGGGTAAACTGCTTGTACGCTTATCCAGTTACTTTCAAACTGTGGGAACATTTGTTTGCGAATGGTCATCGCCATTAAAATACCGCCCACTAATATAAATATCATTAGTAGGTTGGCAGCAACGGGATTTCGGGCAAACCATGCTATTAACCCTGTTTCACGAGTGCTCATGATTATTCCTCTTTCAGCGCAAGTTGAGTTACATCAGTTTTATTTGGCACAATATCTTCAACTTTTACTGCCATACCTTCAGTAGGATACTCAAGTGCTGAGGTAACAATTTGCTCGCCATTTTTTAACCCTTGGCTGGCTATAATCATGCCGTTTTGTTCGCGTATAATATTGAGGGTTTTAAACGACAATGTTAAATCGTCATTTAAAATTACAATTTTATTATCTTTAACTAAATGGTGCGCAACAATAATCGCGTTATCAAGCGGGCGACCTTCAATTGTAGCGTTAATGTATGACCCAAAACGAAGTGGGCGTGTTTTATCGCCATAAGGTATTGCAAGTTGTGCTACCAAGTAGCTCATACGGCTTGTTTGATCAACCACACCTTCGGTGCGAATTACTTTGGCTTGCCACATTGTTTGCTTACCCGCGTATTCTGCGTTAAATGTAACATTTGAGCCTAAGCCGCCATTTTTTAAATATTGTAGTTCTTGGTCGGCAACGGGTAAACGTACCTCTGCAACTGAGGTTGCACTCAATGCACCAAAACTATTACCTGGGTTTACTACTGAACCCAAGCTAATTGTGCGTTCATTAATAATGGCATCGTATGGGGCTTTAATATAAGTACGTTCAAGATTGCGGCTAGCACGTTTAACACTTGCTTGAGCAGAGCGGTAACGCGCTAGTTTTTCGGCCAGTTGTGGTTTACGTAAATAAAGTTCTGAGGCAATAGCTTCGCTTGAGTCCGATTTAATACGCTCCCATTCAGCTTTTGCTACATGTGCTTGTGCGCGTTCTATTTCAAGTGCTGAGCTTGCTTGTGCTAAACCTGCTTGCGCTTCAATAAAGTCTGCCTCGTAATCATTTGCATCAATTCGTGCTAAAATATCGCCTTGCTTTACAAACGCGCCTTCAACAAATTGATCTGATACTGAAATAACTTGCCCACTAACTTGTGCTATCAGCTCGGTACGGTCCTTTGGTTTAACAATGCCGTACGATTTAACATCGAGCGTTATAGAATCTAAAAGTATGCTTTGTGTTGCAACTAAAGGGCGTAAATCTTGCTCTGGCTTTTCTTCGGGTGGTTTTTTCATTGCCATAAAGGCGAAAGCTAAAGCAATACCGCCTGCTAAAACAGCAATTGGGAGTATTATTTGTTTTGTAGTAGCCACAAGGCATTCCTTCATAATTGGTGGTGACAGAGCAATAATACGCAATAAAGTGTTTACAAGGCGTTTTAAGATGTAACAAAGCATTACATATGTACATTACAACTCAACATGCGGCTAATTACGTTCCTAAAAAGGGATTAAAGTAAGTGTGTTTTATTCAGAGGATATTATGAAAACCGAATCGATGAGTTGCAGGCTAGGCTGCGGCGCATGTTGTATCGCGCCAAGTATTAGTTCGCCTATTCCAGGTATGCCAAATGGTAAAAAGGCCGGAGAGCGCTGTATTCAGCTGGACGAACGTAATTTATGTAAGTTATTTGGTGATTCAAGCCGACCTAAAGTATGCAGTGATTTTAGCGCCACGCTTGATGTGTGCGGGTCAACAAATGCACAAGCTTTAGCACTTATTACAGAGCTTGAAGAGCTAACTTAATCCTCGTTTTTAATACACATCTATTTACAATATATTATTAATAAAAATCTTCACAAGGTTATTAAAAGCAGTCGTTAATTTATTTAATGGCGAAATATTAGACATATTTAATTTTGTTGCTAATATAGGAAATTGTAAGATACTTTTTATAAATCTCATTTATAGGTGATTTCGTTCAATCTTAATTTTTAAAAGGAAAGAAAAATGAAAAATTTAATTACAGCATTTACATTAGGTGTGACTTTATTAGGTTGTTCAAACTTACCCATTAAAACCGATATTAAAGAAGACCATTTTAGACTCGAAAACTTTAAAAGAGAGCAGGGAGTAGATCTAGAATATGTCCACTTGATGTGCTTTAACAAAAAACCTACACAATGGGCTGAACCAAAGCAGTATATCAGTGGTGAGCATGATTTATGGGTAAAGGCGAGTGTTTCAAACCCTGATGTTTTAAATAGTCAAAAAGAAGCTTTTGTTAATTTTAACGTTAATTTAGATTCTGATAAAAGCTACATGCTAAATAGAAAAAGGGAAGGGGATAAAATATCAATCTGGATACAAGAAGTTGAAACCGGTACGGTTGTTTCGCAGGTTCTTACAGATGAGCTTAGTCGCCCTTTACAAATTGATAATGAACTAAGAAAAAGACAATGTCGTTCTGGTTCAATATAAGCTGAGTAATCAAAGCTCTTAATATTTAGTATGTCGTTTATTCTTTGCTAAATATTTATTCAAAGACCTGTTTTAAATAAACAGGTCTTTGAATGTGATAGCTCAATTCTACCAACTATACGTTGCGCTTAACGTATATTGCTCACCTCGCCCTGGTGTACCAGGTATCTCTTCAAACGATTCACCCCATAAATTATCTGCTGCTAACGTAATAAATAAGTTTTTCACCATAGGTGGTGTAATTTTTAACGTTAAATGAGTAAATAAAGCATCGTCGTCACTACCGCGTAGCGCATTTTCGTGCTGTTTGCGCCACTCGTTATCTATTCTAAACTGCAATATATCAGTAGGATTCCACACTGCGCCGAGTGTTAGGCGGTGATCAGGGAAGTTTAATGCGTAAAAACTAGCGTCAATATCTGCCGCACCGTAGTTTTCTGATTTATGAAGGTAGGTGTAACTCGCTACAATTTCGGTGGTTTCAAAGTGTTTAGTTGCTAAGAACTCAATGCCCGTCGTATTTATATCTACAGGGTTTGCAAAGCGCGCAGAGCTTGAATCAAAATTAAACGTCCAATCGGTTAAGTTGTCATCTTTGCGATAAAAAATAGCCGAATTAAGTTGCCAAGTTTGCTCATCAACTAATAAACCCAGCTCTAGGCTTTTAGTCGTTTCGCGCTCAAGGGTGTAATTACTTCTAAATAACCCGCCTGAATCACTTCCGCCAATGGCGGTATAGCCTGCCACTTGGCTTGCCTCTGCGTACGATAAATAAAACGTGCGCTCAAAACCTTTGCTGTTTTGTGTATTAAGCGTTATATCACCAATAAGTGACAGTTCAGAGTCGTCTCTATTTGTATCGTCAAACGCAGCACCTAAACGAAATGTAAGTTGTTTATTATCCTCAAGCGCCATTTTGTATTCAGGCAATACGCTTAATTTATAATACTTACGAGAGGTAAAGTTGTTTTCAAGCGTGGTAGATTCAATTGAGTCGTCAATAAACTGTGCTGAATAATTTACAGCAAATACATCGCTTTGAGCATGATGCCCCGATAGCGCTAACGACTTAACTTCACTTTTGTGGAACGCTTCAAAAGCGCTTGGATTTTCGCGAGAGTAAATATAATGATCGTCGTGTGTGCGGTAATAAGCCGATACTTCAAAGTTACTATCCTGCGCATAATTTTGCTTATGGTTTAGCATTAATAAGCGGGTTTCTAGCTCTTCTGTTTCGTTAACGCCAAATGGTGTGTACAAATTTGGCCAGCCAAAAAACTTATCTTGTGAGCCAAAAAACAAATCGGTTTGAGAATCAGCGCCAGCTAATTGAACGCGACCCGATGCACGCGTAAAGTCGTGATCGCCGTTATCAATAGTGCCATCGCTTTGTGAGTGAGAAATCTCGCCTTCAAAACCAAGCTTCCAATCCTTTGCGCCTTCAAGGGGCATACTTACACCTGCATGTAAGCTTTGTAAGTTAAAATCGTTTGTGCCAGTACCTACCGATACACTGCCGCCCGTGCTAATTGGTTTCCAGCCAAACGATACAGTGCCTACAGAGCTATTAGCACCATTAAGTGCATTGTCTGCGCCTGTTAAAATATAAGGGCCGGTAAGCATTTGCGGTGCAATAGGAATTTCAGCAAAGTAATGCCCAGACTGTGGGTCAAGTAAAGTAGCACTACCAACTCTAAAGCCGGTATTTTCAAAAATACCACCGCGTATAGTTACATCGGCTTGCGCTTCAGCCATATTACGTGATTGTAAATCAACACGTGGGTCATACTCTAAATTAGATACTGGAGAGTCAAATGTACCTACAGGTAATGTGTTTGCAGTGGGCGATGCCTCAACCGTTATTTTCTCGATTGCCGGTGATGCTTCAGTTTTATCAGTTATAGCTTCGCCGTAGGCAAAACTGCTCGCGCTGCATAGCAGTGCAGGGAGTATAAAGTGCGGTGACCATTTCATGTTGTGTGTCTCATTTTTTATATGCAATTACGGTAACAATTAAATTCAGAACACACTTTTAAGGCGTGATAAAATAATTCAATTAAACAACTGCGATTTTGGCGCGATTGTACATTAATTCATTAAAAACTGCATTTGATAATCATTTGCAAAGTTAATGCATCTAACAAATTTGGTCACATTTATTATGAATATAAAACAGCAAGATACTATTTACTTTGCAGGTGGCTGCCTGTGGGGTGTGCAAGAGTTTTTAAAGCACTTACCTGGTGTAATAAGTACTGAAGCAGGGCGGGCTAATGGAACAAATGATAATACACAAGGCGAATACGACGGTTATGCTGAGTGTGTAAAAGTAATATTTAGTACAAAATCGGTTAGCTTAAACGAGCTGTTTGGCTTCTTTTTTGAGATTATTGATCCGTATAGCGTTAACAAACAAGGGGATGACGTAGGCCCTAAATATCGCACTGCCATTTATAGCAAAAGCCAAGATCATTTAAAGGTTGCTAGCAATTATATAAGCCAGCGAAGTGATGCCGATAAAATTGTGGTAGGGGTAGAGCTGCTAACTAACTACGTGCCAAGCGATCCTGAGCATCAAGACCGGTTAACTAATCATCCTGATGACTATTGCCATATACCGCTTGAGTTACTGCATAAGTATAAATCGTAACTTAGAGTAGGGTAAGCGCACAAAGATAAATAATTAGAAGCTATCGCTTCTCGCGCAAGCAAGCTTAGCGCCTACAGGTAAAGTTTAATCCGGTGTTTATTTTGTAGACGTGCAGCTTGCTGACGTGACGGGCGTAGCTCGTAATTACTTTATTTTAAAAGTTCCAAAAATACACACCCACAAAAAAGCTCACGTACTGTGAGCTCTTTTAAAACTTACTTGTAGCTAATTTTAACTTACTGCTGCTTTTGTGGCGGGAAGTTACTTAATATTTCGCTGACTGTTTTATTAATTGATGCTTCACGCTTTTCTGGCGATTGATTTTTCTTTAATCGACCTTCTTTTGCGCCGCGCCATACTAGCTGGTTAGATTCACGATCTACAATATCAATAATCAGTGTACCCACTTCGTATTCACGCGCAGTTGTATCGCGTTGAAAACCAGTACCCCAATAACCCCAATGCGGGCGGTAGTTTATATTGAAGTTGTCTACTTCAAGCTCTTTGTCTACCGATGCATGATAGTTAACAAGTACATCAGCTTGCGCTGCATCAACTAAGCTCATACCTAATGTTTGGCTCAGCTCTGCGTTAACGGCAGTGCGAACACGCTTTTCCATCAGGCCATTAATTTGATAGTTATTTGTGTCTTTAGTTAGGCTGGCGTTTTCTACCCAAGCAAATGTTTTAAAATTACTAAAGTTAGCTGATTTATCGTAATCCCAATCTGGGGTTTGTGTACAGGCTGTAAGAAGTGCTAGCGCTGCAACAATAAGTATATTTTTCATTACGTTTGCTCCAATAAAATGCATTAATTTAAAATAACACACATAGTTTAAATGTGTATTATTTAAACGTCCTATATTTTAGTTTAGTTGGTTTGCCTTAACGGCCAATTAATTGTGTTCAACTTCAATCCAATCTTTTTCATCTACCCAGTTTTGTGCACCGTCTTTTACTGAACGAATAGGCACAATGTAGTCACAACTTATTTGTGGCTTAACTGAGGCAAATATAGGCACAAAACCAAAGCTTAGTGCGGTTTCTATAATTGCTTTTTGATTTTGTGGGTCAATGTCGGCCGCTTCATCTATGTAAATAGGTATACGGTATAGGTTTTGTTCCTGGTCACTCAATAAGTAACGAATAAACAACATGCCACACAATAACTTAATCGTAATACGTGTGCCGTTTGAACCCGCCGAATCTATTTTTTCAAAGTGTTCTGTTTCACCTGCGCGGTTAACCACTTCAAATCGAATATCAAATAAATCGGTAAGCGTTAAACCCGCTTTATCTGAGGCGAGTTTAATTAAGTGATCTTTCGCTTCGTTTACCGCACTTTCGCTGTACGGTTCTTGGCTCAGTAAATCAAGTGTGTCACCTTGCTCAAACTGATGCGACGTGCTGATAATGGTATCTATACTATCAACCAGCATTTTGCGCGGTATGACGTTAATTTTAAACGCTTGCAGATTTGAAATACGGTGCTGGCTTATGCCTTTATTAAAGCTGTTCATTTCGCGGCGAAGTCGGTCTAAATCTTCTCGCAAGCCTTTAATGGTCGCAGCCACTTCGGTAAGCGCAACGCGTGCTTGGCGTTCAACCGCATCGCGTTCGTTATCAATATTATGAAAGGCGCTTATTAGCTTTTGGTACTTAGTATATTCGTCGTTTTCGTTGTCGAATTTAGTAATACCCGCGTTATATACATGCAAATAGGTGTTGCGCACGTTTATGTCAAAATTACGCAGCTCTTGGCAGTCTTTATTAAAATGATGAACAAGATCGCTTAAGTTATCAAAGTCGACTGTAATATCAATCATGTATGGAGTTACTTTACCGCTGTATAAATCAAGCGTGTGATCAATTCGCTCGCTCTTAACTTGGCGTAAGCGCTCAGTTTGGCGATTAATTTGCTCTTGTTTCGATTTAATTAACGAGCGGCGATCGGCAATTGAGCCACTATTTTTTTGAATATCTTGCAGGTAGTCGTCAACTTGTTCGCGCTCAGCTAATAACTGCTCTTTTAGCATGGCTTGCGCTTCAACCGACTGCTGCATTATATCAAACTGTTCTAAGCGTTTTAGGGCGCTCTCTGCGCTCATAAGCTCATCGTATAGCGCGTCTTTTTCTTTTTGCTTGTCGGCAACGTTTGCTGCAACATCGCGCTGTTGCTTAAACTCTTTAAGTGAATGCTCAAGTGCACTGAGCTGAGCGGTTAATTGCTCTTTGTTTTCGCCGCTTTGCATTTGCACAGGCGAGAGCTTTTTAAGCTTAATGCTCGCACCTGGCAGAGTTAGTACACCGCCTTTAACGTTTTCGCTAAGTAGCGATAAAAATTCACCAAACGCATCTTCGTCATCAATGGTTATATCGCCATTAGTGGTGGTCGCAAATGAGAGAATATCAGGGTTTAAAATCCGCGATATTTCTTCTACTTCTTTTAACGAGAGATCTTCGCGCATACGGGTAAACAAATTAAACTCAAGGTTTTTAAGTTGCAGCTTTAAGCTCTTAATTTGTTTTTGTGTTTCGCTAATGCGGTAGTCAAGCGTGTGTAGGCTTTGCCCTTGTGCGCTGGTTATAGAGTGCGAAAGCGACTCGTAATCTTGCTTTAACTGAGTCAGGCTGGTTTTAAGGGTGGCTTTATTTACCAGTTCAAATTCGCTTTTAAGCGCATCGTAATCTAAAAACCACTGCTCAATTTGTGTTTGTCTGCGCTCTATGTCGCGCGATTGCTGTACGTATAGGCTTTGCTTTTGCTCAAACTCGTGTTTTTCGTGCTCTATATCTTCAAGCGCTATACCCAGCTCATTAAGTTGCGACTCTTGATAGGTATCAAAATCAATCAGTGCTTGGTCAATTTTAGGTGCATACGCCGCTAATTTACCTTTAAGCACGGTTTGGTTTTCAAGCATTGATTCAAGCGCGGCTATTGGCTCTTGCATTGACTCAAGGGCTTTTAGTTCGCGTTTTGAGCGATTTACTTTATCAAACGAGCGGCGCCATACTTCATAAAAGTCGACCTTAGAGTTCGACATATGGCGTTCAAACACGCGTAGCATAAAGCGTTTTACGTCGCTTGCGCCTAATTTGTGTAAGTTAAGAATACGTCTAAATATTTCTTTATAAATAGAAGAGTCTTGCACATTATTAAGCGGGATCATTTTTAGGTTTATGTCGCCGTCAAAAGGCGTTGCGCCGCCAGTCAATAGCGCGTTGAGCTCTTGTGCTTTAAGCTCAATAGGATTGTAATTAAGCGATTTTAAATGGTTGAACAGCTTGGTAAATTTAATAATAGTTTTACCTTGCGTGTACTGCTCTAAATCAAGCTTTCCTTGATAACAAAAGTACTGATGCGCGTAACCGGCAATTTTACCAAGTCCCGCAACGCCTATTACTACCGAGCCATGAGGCAAGTTAGCTTCTAGTAAAATGTACGACTGATCGGATGAAAAATAAAACTTTCGGGTTTCATCTAAATCGTGTCCGTCCCATTCTGTTAAGCGTAAATCGTTAATAAGTGGAAACTGCAGGGCGTTAATAACCGAGCTTTTACCTGTGTTATTTGGCGCGCAAATAGAGCTGCTTTTATCAAGCGGGATCACACATTTTGCATAGCCTGCGGTGTTAAGTAGGGCGAGTTTACTTAGTCCGTATAGATTTTTCATTCCTCGTCCTCTGTAATATAGGTTTCTTCGTTTACTTCCATGAGTGCATCTATGTAGCGGTGAATTGGCGCTTGTAGCATAAAGCCGCCTTCTACTTCACGGGCTAAACCTAAGCGCACCATGCGCAGGTATACGTCTTTACGCAGGTCCGATCCCGAAAATATCTCAAGCTGATCAAACAAATGTTTGTTAATTTGCACCAGCGTTTGCATAAGTTCTAAATCGTTTACGTCGTCAAACAATGCGCGCATTGGGTCTTTACCCGTATTGGCGTAGTGTTCAATTAAAATGTAAATAGTGAGCGCGATAGCGCGAGATATCTTGCCCATATTTGGTGTGCTTTCGTCGCTACCAAAATAATAAAATCCACGGCTGTCGCGTTTTAAATCGTTACCTAGGGCTGTAAATAGGGCGGTGTAGTCTTCTATGTGTTGGTCAAGCTCTTGCCACATTACGTTGTCTTGCTCGCAAATGTGATAACCCGCTACTAATTTTTTATTAATGGTTTGTAGATGGGTTAGCTCGTCTAAGTTTATGTGTGTCATGGTTTATTTACCTGCCTTTGAATCTGGCTGAGGCTCTGAATTAAATGGATATAAAGAAAAGTGCTGACCGGCAATTTTTACGCGGGCTTTTTCATCGCTTTGAATTATTTTAATATCGCTGTCGCTGACTAATTTTTGATACAAAAATAGCATTTCGTCGGCATCGAGATTTGGGTAGCTTTCGTCTAAAAATTGCAGCAAGGGCTGCGGTTTTTTGCGTTTTTTATTAAAGCGCTTAGCAAAGCTGGTTTTAACATCGTTGTAGTCAGGAATATTAGGCGTAACAAATGCAGGCACGTCTTGCTGGTCAGGCAATTGGTATTCTTCGTGTTCAAATTCAACCAAGCTTGCCATGTAAGCCACAATATGGCGTTGCTGACCAAGCGAATATCGCTGTGCGTCGCTTACAAAATGTGGCTGCACAGCACTTAGCATGTTGTCTACGCCATTTTTACGCACAAGCCCAAGTACTTTGGCTGCTTGGCGAGTAATTAAGTTATTACGGCGTAACTCTTCGCGCAGCGGCATAAGCATATCGGCACTTTTACGTAAGCTTTCTCGGCCCACTAAATGCATTTCTAATATGCGTGTACGTAATTGCTCCAGCATGCGTTTGTCGTTGTAGGCTTTACCTGAGCGCTCAATGTGCAGTATTTGTTTACTTATTTGCTCTTCAATGAGGGTAAAACATGCATGAAACTCACCACGAATATCAACCATTTCAAGCATTGGCTCTATGTATTCGTCAAAGGCTTCTATTACCGCTTTATAACGCTTTTGCAGCGATTGCACCGCATTATTAGATTTAGCTTGTTCAACAATATTTAAAATGGCGTTTTCGTTGTGCGCATAGAGCTTCATTATTTTACGCACCCGATCATCCATAATACGGCTATAGCGGCGTAAATCGTCAAAGTCTTCTATTTCGCCAGCGTTATCTAGGCGATTACCTAAACGTGCAAGGTCGTCGACTAATACGCTAATTTCTTGCGCTAAGCCTAAATGTTCTTCTTGCAGTAAAAACGTAGCAAAGTCGGCAATAGCACGATTTATTTCAAGCTGCGATGATTTAGCCAGTGGAATTAAAATATCTTGGTTTAACAAACGATTTGTTTCTTTATAAATACGCTCGTTTGACCAAGTAGGCTGTTTTTGTTTAATGGCGTTTTGTACGTCTTTCAGGCTAAAGTCAGCCATTTTAAAACGTTTAAATAATAGCTCTAGTACACCCCAATGTTCAGTTATGGTGTTTAGTAGCTTTTTAGCTGGGATCATAAGAGGTTACAACATCCTAGTATTTTATTATTGAGTTCTTTTAGAAGACTCATTATTACGTATTTTTAATTAACCTTGTCTGTATATAGTATTCGTTTTTAAGACCATTTAATAATAGTTTTTGCATAGAGGCAGTGCTAAAATTCGCGCCGAAAATAGGCACATGAAATGGAATGTTATTTGTGTGTTCTTTAAAACTATATCAAAGGTTGTTTAACTACCATGGTTTCCTCGATTATTCTAACCCTGATAGCGATTGCATTTTTACTGATCGTTATAGAAGATATAATCCATGTTAATAAAGCTAAAACCACGCTGTTTTTTGGTACGCTTTGCTGGATTCTTCTTTTTATATACCCTCTACACGGGCAAAGCCCCGATACGATTCAACACCTTTTAAATGAAAATATTTTAGAAATCGCCTCGTTATGGCTATTTTTAATGGCTGCGATGACCTTTGTAGCGTATTTAAATTCAAAGGGGTTTATAGAAAATATTGTGCACCGTGTTATGCCAAAAAGTATTAGCGAAAAAAAGCTCATGTTTTTGGTGGGTGGTTTTGCATTTTTGTTTTCGTCGATTTCAGACAACGTAACAGCTACGCTTATATCGCTCGCGGTTGTTATGTCGTTAAAACTTGAACCTAAAAAGCTCATTAAATACGCCACGCTTATTGTGTTTGGGGTTAACTCAGGTGGGGTATCGCTAATAACAGGTGACGTAACCACACTGATGATATTTTTAGACGGCAAAGTAACCATTGCTCATTTATTACTACTTATAGCGCCAGCTCTTGCAAGCGTTATGTTGCTAGCCGCGTTACTATCTATCGGTATGAAAGGGCGTGTTGAGTTTGCTGGTGCAGGTAAAACCCGCATCGAAAAAACCGACATTACCATTGCTGTTATATTTTTATCTACCGTAGTGAGCACACTTATGCTGAGTGTAGTTTACAGCGTACCGCCTTTACTCACCTTTTTGTTTGGCTTATCAGTGATGTTTTTAGTCGCGCAATTTTTAATGCGCAAAAAAGACATTAACAAAGACATAATCGACTTTGTTCGCGATATAGAATACGACACATTATTGTTTTTTGTAGGTGTACTTTTACTTGTAGGCGCACTTAAAGAAATTGGTATGTTGAGTAAATTTACCGACCTATATACGGTAATGGCACCCGAGTACGCAAACTACTTAATGGGCATATTATCAGCAGGGGTCGATAACGTACCGCTTACTGCTGCTTTATTAAAAGCCGATATAGTAATGAGCCAACAACACTGGTTGTCGTTTACGTATGCAACGGGCGTGGGCGGTTCAATGCTTATCATTGGGTCGGCTGCGGGCATTATTGCCATGAGCAAAGTTAAAGCGCTTACCTTTATGAGCTACTTGCGTTTATCGCTGCATTTATTAATTTGCTACACCGTAGGTTATGCAGGCTCGTATTACATGGGCAGTTTTATTTGATGCATAAATTATTAAATGCTTGACAGCTAGACGTCTAAACGATAACTTTCAAAGCCCCGCTACTTAGTGGGGTTTTGTTTTATTAGCCACTGGTTAATAAAGCATTCAGAAGAGGTGCGATACTTAGGTACTTAATGTTAGGCGACGAATGCCGATGATCATTAAGGAGGGAAGTACTCGCCGAGGAAAATAATGGTACGTCGTCATTGTTTTTCGGTTTATGGGGCTGAATCCTCAAAACTGTCACCAATATAGGTGGAGAGCTTCTGGCAGTGGACTTATCTTCAAGCATTCCTTTGCCAAGTTCTTCTTGTTTTATTGCGATTTGGATATCGCGAAAGGAGACTAAATGACTACCCAATCAGCGCCACAAACAGTGCCTCAAACAGAGTTAAGCGCAAAATCAGATTACATCGTTGCCAAATTTGGCGGAACAAGTGTTGCCAACTTTGAAGCGATGAGTCGCTGTAGCGAAATTATTGTTGCAGATAAAAGCGTACGTATTGTTGCCGTGAGCGCTAGTGCCGGCGTAACTAACCACTTAGTTGCACTGTGCAAACCAAGTATTACCTCAAGTGAGCGCCAAGAGCATATAAACGGCGTGCTTGCTATTCAACACATTATTTTAGATGAGTTATCGCTAGATGCCGATTTAGCGGTTGGCTTTAACGAAACCCTAAAAGCATTTCAAACATTGGCTCAAGAGTCACTAACAACCGATCAGCAACACGACGAGCTACTTAGCTTTGGTGAGCGTTTGTCGTCTTATTTATTTGCTCAGGTGTTGCGTTTACAAGGTTTAAACGCCGATCGCTTTGATGTGCGCAAGGTGCTTAAAACCGACAGCCAATTTGGTAAAGCAACGCCTAATGTTGCAGCCACAGCGCAAGCCGCTAAAGAACATTTAATCCCGTTATTAGACGCTCAAGTAATTGTGACTCAGGGCTTTATTGGCAGTGACGAATACGGTCAAACAACAACGCTTGGACGTGGTGGTTCAGATTACAGCGCTGCACTTTTAGCTGAAGCAATTAACGCTAAAAGCGTGCATATTTGGACCGACGTAGTGGGTATTTTTAGCACCGACCCGCGTTTGTGCGCAAAAGCGACGCCAATTGCACGTTTAAGTTTTGACGAAGCCGCTGAAATGGCGACCTTTGGCGCAAAAGTATTGCACCCAGCAACTATATTACCTGCAAGCCGGAGCCACATTAACGTGTTTGTTGGTTCTAGCCGAGAGCCAGAGCGTGGTGGTACATGGATTGAGCGCGAAAAATCGCAGCAACCAGGTATACGCGCAGTAACGCAACGTAAAAACCAAATATTGCTTACGCTTAAAAGCCCCGAAATGCTCCTAGCAAGCGGCTTTTTAGCACGCGTATTTACACTATTAAGTGAATACAATATATCGGTAGATTTGGTAACCACATCAGAAATCAGCGTAGCTATAACCCTTGATAACGCGCAAAACGCATCGCGCCCAGAGCTTGATCAAGAATGCCTCGATAAGCTTGCAGAGTTTTGCCATGTGTCGGTAGAAAACAACCTAACATTGGTGGCACTTATTGGCTCTGAGATTCAATTACGCCAACACGAAATGAACTTAATGAGTGTACTAAAAGACTTTAACATTCGACTAATTTGTCACGGTGCTAGTAAGCACAACCTGTGCTTTTTAGTAGAGCAAACTGAGTCAGATAACGTAGTACAGTCTATTCATAGCCGTTTATTAGAAAACGATTTTGCTGCTTAAATAGCGGTTATTCAGGAAAGCGATTTATTAAAGTTACCTAATAAAGTCACTTAACAAAATCACTTAATAAAATCACTTAATAAAATCAGTTAATAAAAAGCATCGCCAGTCGATGCTTTTTTTATGCACCACACTTACATCAAAACAAACATTGCTGTCACTGCTATCAGCTACAGTAATGCTATTACTGCAAGCACTCAGCTTTGCACTATGTAATTCGTCAAACACATTGGGGCTAAGTAATTTTGCAATAGGGCGGCTGGTGGCTTTAGCAAGTGACTCTTTTAATGTCCAAATTCTAAAAAATGTATCTGCTTGGGCTTGGGTATTAGTAGGCTCAGTGATAAGTGTAATTTCATCATTATGATAAAAATGCTTAGCGAGCTTTTCAAACGGGCGCTTTAGGCTTACTTTTTCAATATCAAACCCAAACTCACTTTTATCAAAATTTAGCGCGACCCCAACCAAACCATGCGAATGCGAAATACAGGTGTTAATAATATTACCATTTAAATGTATTTGCAGCTTTGAGCTTGCCTCGTCAAATTCGGTACTCATTTTATTAAGGGCTACGTGCGCATGTTGCGGCTGCGTTACTTTAATAAGGTGTTTTAACAATAACCGCGTCGCTAAATACTCTTGCTTAGCTGGCGGGCTTTTGCGGCGGTTTATAATGGTTAACTCAAATGGGCTTAAGCAATCGGGTAAATTAAAGTCACTAAGATCAAGTGTTTTAGCATTAAATAATAAAATACTGTTACTCGCTAAAGACAAATTTGCCAATTGAGTTGAAGTAATACTCAAGGCGTTTTTAAAATAGTGTTCAGTCATAAAAGCCCTAAAGCAAAAGAAGTCGCTGATATTGTGAGCGGTTAACGCCACTAATAAAGGCTGGGTACAATTTTATTACTCAGCTGGCATGAAATATGGTTTAATTCACAACAATCAAAATAATAACAGATTTGTAGATGTATGGCACAAGTGCGTGATGGGTTTCAAAGCCGACTCGGTTTTGTTTTAGCCGCTGCTGGCGCAGCAGTGGGTTTGGGTAATATTTGGGGTTTTCCTACGCAAGCGGCCAACCATGGCGGCGGTGCTTTTTTACTGGTTTACTTTATTGTTATATTTTTACTTGCGCTTCCTGCGCTGTATACCGAACTTTATTTAGGTCACAAAGCACAAGCTAATCCTGTAAAAGCATTGGGCGATGCATGGCAAAACACTAACCGTAAAGTAGGTGCAGCAGCCGGTTACATAGGCCTTGCGGGCGCAGTTGTTATGCTAAGTTTTTATTCAATAGTGGCAGGGTGGATGCTCTCGTACGCTATTGAACCCATAACCACCTTTTTTGGTTTTACAGGCGCAAGCGAGTTTTTACATAGCGACTCAGTGCTGCGTAATTTTGTATTTACGCCGCTTATGCTTATTTTAACTGCCAGTATTATTTTAAAAGGGGTTAAATCGGGAATCGAAACCTGGTCGCGCCGTTTAATGCCACTGTTACTTGTGCTGCTTGTTGGTTTAATTGCCTACATTGCAACACTTGATGGCGCAAGCGAAGGCTTTGCCGCGTATTTAGTTCCTGATTTTAGCCAAATACTCGACCCTAATTTAATTATTGCCGCAATGGGGCAAGCGTTCTTTTCGCTCTCGTTAGGTGTAGGTTGTATGATGATTTACGGCTCGTATTTACAGCCCGATGCTAATTTACCTAAGCTCACCGCAGGTGTAGCCTTACTTGATACCAGCGTTGCGTTTTTAGCAGGGTTACTTATTATTCCTGCTATTTATGTGGCGCAGCACAACGGTGTCGAGGTATTTAGTGGTGGTAAACTGATTGGCGAAGGCCAACTTATTTTTGCTATTTTACCTGCACTATTTAGCACCATGGGCGAAATTGGCTTATTAGTTGGTTTATTGTTTTTTGTATTAATGTCTATCGCATCGGTTACGTCAACTATATCGACCACCGAAATTCCGGTAGCGTTTTTAGTCGAAAACCATAACGTTAGCCGCACCAAAGCAACATGGGCAGTGAGCGCCGTTGTACTTGTGTGTGCAAGCGCCATTATATTAAATTTTGATTGGTTATTTGGCTTAGTTATTATGCTATTTACCCAATACCAATTACCGCTTATGGGCTTGTTTTACTTTATTACTGTAGGCTGGATGTGGAAACGTGGTAACAAATTACATCAAGCAACAACCGGCTTACATTACTGGTTTGCTCAGTATATTCGTTTTGTTTGCCCAATATTAATGACCTTGGTATTTGCAAACGTTGCCTTTGGTTAATTATAACTAAGCTAAAAAAACAGCTTAAAAAAGCGAAGTGAGTTTAAAACGCACTTCGCTTTTTTGTGCGTGTTGTTTAGGTAAAGCCTAGGTCTTTATAAAACCTCATTAGTTAAAGATTTACCTTCATTTACTTCCAGCGCGTTAAGTAGGGTTGTGTTTGCTATTTCGGTAAGTGCTTCTTGGGTAAAAAAGCCCTGATGCCCCGTTACTAAAACATTTTTAAAGCTCACTAAGCGCGAAAATATATCGTCTTGGTTTATTTCGTCGCTATGATTTTTAAAAAATAGCTCCGACTCTTGCTCGTATACGTCGAGCCCCAAGTAGCCTAGTTTTTTAGTTTTAAGCGCGCTAATACACGCGTTACTATCAAGCAGTGCGCCTCGTGAGGTATTAATAAGCATAACGCCGGTTTTCATTTTGCTAAACGCCTCGTCATTTATTAAATGATGAGTTTGCTCGGTAAGTGGGCAATGCAAAGAAATCACATCGCTTTGGCTAAGCAAGGTGTTTATATCGGTAATAGTATAATTGCCAGGTTGTGCGTATGGGTCGCACACTAATACTTTAGCACCAAAGCCATTTAAAATGTTGCACAGCGCAAGGCCAATTTTACCGCAACCTACAATACCCACGGTTTTATTGTGTAAGTTGAAGCCTAATAAACCGTTTAAATCAAAGTTGTCTTCGCGTACGCGGTTATATGCTTTATGCGTTTTACGACTAAGCGTTAGCATAAGCGCTATACAGTGCTCAGCTACGGCTTCTGGGCTGTAAGCAGGGACGCGTAATACCTTTAATTTATGTGCTTTTGCTGCAGGTAAGTCAACGTTATTAAACCCTGCACAACGCAGCAAAATAGTGTTTATGCCTTGGCTTGCCAGTTGCTCAATAACAGCGGCGTTTACGGTGTCGTTAACAAATACGCATATGGCATCAAACCCATTTGCTAAAATAGCGGTTTGTTCGCTCAAGGCTTGTTCAAAATACGTTATTTTTATATCACGCTGATCGCGTGTACTTTGTTCAAAAAAAGGCAGTTCGTACTTTTGAGTACTAAAAAAAGCAATGTTCATGGTAATAGCCTCGACGCTTAAGGAGTATTATTTATTACTAATACAATAAACTACTTTATAAACCTGTGCTTTAGTAGTGCGCATTTTATTGATTTAAATTAAGCCTTAAGCGGAGCCTTACTTGAGGTAAACAAAGGTATTTTTGAAGATACCTTTTTACCATCTTTAGCTGCGCTTAACTTTACGGCTTGCAGTAAGTTACTTTCGATTACTTGTTTAAGTGTTTCGGGCTTAGTGCGCGGTGCATAACGTGCAACAAGTTGCCCTTGTGAGTTAATTAAAAACTTAGTGAAATTCCACTTAATTGCACGATTTTGCGAAATACCCCGCGTATGCGACTTTAAATAATTAAACAACGGATGTGTTTCTGGCCCATTTACCATTACCTTACCAAATACCTCAAACGAGGTATTAAATTGATCTTGGTAAAAGTCTTTAATGGCTAAATTATCAAGCGGCTCATTTTGGCCAAACTGGTTACAGGGAAACGCAAGTACAGTAAAACCATTGCTTTTGTATTGCTGATAGAGCTTTTCGAGCGCATTTAATTGCACCGAAAAATTACACTTACTCGCTGTATTAACAATAAGGACGGTTTTGCCCTGTAATTGGCTAAGAGAAAAATTTTCGCTGTTAAAAAGTGGTGCATTAAATTGATAAATACTGTCCATAGGTTACCTACTTACCTTTCCCGCTAAGGAAATTTTATAAAGACTTTCATTCGCTTTTTTATCGACCGGTTGACATAATCGAGGTCTAGTTTCTAAGTTATCAGTTAAATAGGTCATTTTTATGTCAATGAAAGTCGCATTTATAGGTTTAGGCGTAATGGGTTACCCAATGGCGGGGCATTTAGCAAAAGCAGGGCACAGCGTATGCGTTTATAACCGTACTCAAGCTAAAGCACAAACGTGGACTGCAGAACATTCAGGAAGCTTTGCACCAACCCCGCGCGAAGCTGCCAACAATGCCGACATCGTATTTATGTGTGTTGGTAACGATGACGATTTACGCTCAGTAGTCTATGGCGACGATGGCGTGTTAGCAGGCATGTTGCCACACACTATTTTGGTTGATCACACCACAACCTCTGCCGAAGTAGCCCGCGAAGTGGCTGCTAAAGCGGTTCTGCAAAATATCGACTTTATAGATGCGCCTGTATCGGGCGGACAAGCTGGCGCCGAAAACGGCGTATTAACGGTAATGGCGGGTGGTAGTGAAGCCGTATTTGCTAAAGTGCAGCCAGTTATGGCGGCGTTTAGTCGTTTTAGCCAACTGTTAGGTGGCGTTGGCTCGGGACAACTTTGTAAAATGGTTAATCAAATTTGTATTGCTGGCGCAGTGCAAGGGTTAGCCGAAGGCTTACATTTTGCCAAGCAAGCTGGGCTTGATGGCGAAAAAGTCATAGAGACCATTTCTAAAGGCGCAGCCGGTTCGTGGCAAATGGAAAACCGCTACAAAACAATGTGGGCAGGGGAATACGAGTTTGGTTTTGCCGTAGATTGGATGCGTAAAGATTTAGGCATTGCACTCGATGAAGCTAAAAACAACGGCGCTACTTTACCAATGACCGCAACGGTCGATCAATACTACGCCGATGTACAAGCACTCGGCGGCGGCAGATACGACACCTCAAGTTTACTAGCACGCATTGAAGCGCTGCATAAAAAGTAACGCTGTAGACGCGAAGCTTGCTTGCGTGACGGGCAAAGCCCGTAAAGTAATTTATTCACAAAGAGGTTTAGAGGCGCTGCGCTTTTAGAGGCAGTAATAAGTCTAAAGCGGTTGTTGTTTTTATGTCTTCTCATTTACTCCTCATTCGCTTCTCTTTGTGAATAGAGTTTTATTTAAGCAATTAAAAGCTGCGCTTTTCACGTGAGCAAGCTCGACGTCTACCGCCAAAGTGTAGATATGAGTTTTACTTGTAGACGCGAAGCTTGCTTGCGTGACGGGCAAAGCCCGTAAAGTGACTTATTCACAATGAGGTTATGAGGCGCTGCGCTTTTAGAGGCAGTAATAGACATAAAAAATTATTTTTTTATGTCTTCTCATTTACTCCTCATTCGCTTCTCTTTGTGAATAGAGTTTTATTTGAGTAATTAAAAGCTGTGCTTTTCACGTGAGCAAGCTCTACGTTTACCCCAAAGTGTAGATTTATGATTGTTTTTGGAGACGCGAAGCTTGCTTGCGTGACGGGCAAAGCCCGTAAAGTGATTTATTCACAAAGAGGTTATGAGGCGCTGCGCTTTTAGAAGAAGTAATAGATCTAAAAAATTATTGTTTTTACGTCTTCTCATTCGCTTCTCTTTGTGAATAGTGTTTTATTTAAGCAATTTAAAGCTGTGCTTTTCACGTGAGCAAGCTCAACGTCTACGTCAAAGTGTAGATATCAGTTTTACTTTGTAGACGCGAAGCTTGCTTGCGTGACGGGCAAAGCCCGTAAAGTGACTTATTCACAAAGAGGTTATGAGGCGCTGCGCTTTTAGAGGCAGTGATAGATAAAAAAGATTGTTGTTGGTCTTTATATTTTCTCATTTGCTCCTCATTCGCTTCTCTTTGTGAAATAGATTTTACTTTGCGTGTAGTGGTACAAATATTTATAAACAAAAACGCGACACTTTATTGCTAAAGCGTCGCGTTTTTAATGCGTTATACAAACAATCTAAAGGCAAACTACATGCTTTGAGCGTAATTATACAGCGCCTTTAAAATGGTCAGGTTTTTTTCGCTGTCGTCATGTTCATGCGCTAGGTTTTCAAGGGTGATCATAAAATCTTGCGCATTAATCGACGGTTGATCTTCCCCGTGCATTAACTTGTTTTGGCAATACTGACGCCATTGATCAAGCTCTTGCTGGTTTAGCGTTTCAGGCCAATTACGAGCGCGGTATCTAAACAACAACGTATTAAACTTTTTATCTTCAAAGTCTAAATTCAACCCAGCCAATTCATCTGGTTTTGCATCACGAATAATCGCAAATTTAGCTTTATCAGCATGGCTTGTAAACCCATCGTAAAGTAAGTAGTCAACGTTAGTGGTTGCGCTGTAATCGCCTTGCTCGTTAAACACTTCGGTTACTTTATCGCGAAGGTCGGTATTGGCTTTTAAAATAGCTAAGTTAGCTAAGCATTGCTCGCGATCAATCCCAAGGCGCGCGGCGTTTTCAGGCAATAATGTTTTAGCTGGGGCTAAAATAGGGCACTTGTTTAAATGCACCAGCTTTAAACCAACAGGTAAATCGCCCTCGGCTAAATCTACACGTTTGGTGTATAAACGTTTGCGTAACTCTTCTACGTTTAAATCAATGAGTACTTGCGGGTTTTGAGTTAAATCAAAACAAATAACCGCGTTTTTATTTACCGGATGAAAGCTTATTGGTGCAACCCAGCTTGTACAGCCTTGTGTTGCAGGTATGCGCGACGTGGTATGCACCAGCGGCGTCATGTTAAATACATCAACCAATTCAGCAAGGGCTTTTTTGCCACGCAGCCCAAAAAAGAAGTTATATAGCTTTGGTTGCTTTTCTTTTATTAGCTTAGCCAGTGCAATAGTGGCGGTTACATCGCTTAGCGCATCGTGCGCTGCGGCGTGTTCAATACCATTAGCTACGGTTAAATGCTCTAGCTTAAAGCTTGGGCTGCCATCTTCTTTCAACGGCCATTCAATCCCTTCAGGGCGCAGCGCGTAACAAGCACGTACTAAATCAATAATATCCCAGCGGCTATTGTTATTTTTGTATTCACGCTCGTATGGGTCGTAAAAGTTACGGTAAAAGCTATAACGACTTACTTCGTCATCAAACCGAATACTGTTGTAACCGGCAACACAGGTGTTTGGTACGCTAAATTCGGCATGAATTTTTGCTATAAACTCAGCTTCAACTAAGCCTTTTTTCATCGCCACTTGTGGTGTAATACCCGTAATTAAACAGGCCTCAGGGTGAGGCAAGTAATCCGCTTGCGGCTTACAATATTCAATAAGTGGCTCGCCAATAATATTTAAATCAAGATCGGTACGAATACCCGCAAATTGGCTTGGCTTATCCTTTTGAGGGCTTGCCCCCCACGTCTCGTAGTCGTGCCAATAGATTGTTGCTTGATTTTGCTCTTGATATGCCATGCTGAAAACCCTGAGTAGTTAACTTTAAAACGCCTAAATACGCGCCAAGTTACTAAAATAATGAATTATTTAGATTATGGCATATGGGCGAGGGAGTTTATAGGTTTGGGTGATAAATGATATTCACGAGGTTTGTTTTGATTAAGCAAAATATGACAGTTTTCCTTTAAAAGCTTAAATCGGAAAATATTGGATTCATGCTATATGCTTTTTGCACTACTCATATACTTTAAAAAAATTAAAATGTAGGATTGATGTATCGTATGCGATGTACAAATACAGGCCAATAAAAAGGATTTTTTGTGCACACTTTTTTGTAAGGATAATTATAAAATGCTAAAAAACTTTGATATAACTCAAACTAAAAATGAAGAAATCGATTTTGATTCGTTGAGACTAAGAATATCTTCAGGTAACGCTATTTTATTTACTGGCGCAGGTTTTTCTTTTGGGACTAAGAACATTGAGGGTGCTTCTCCTCCAATGTCAAAAGATCTTGCGAGAAAACTTACGAGTTTAATTGGAATAGATGAATCTGAAGATTTGATGTATGCATCTGAAATAGCTCTTGAATACTTTGAGCATGCCAAGATACTAGAGCTATTGAAAGATAATTATACCTTAAAGGAAGTTTCGAAATACCATGAGACTATTTGTAATCTGCCATGGAAGCGTTTCTATACTACGAATTATGATAACTCTATTGAATTAGCTAGTTTGAAAAAGAACAAAAGAATTGAATCTATTGATGTTACTAAAGAACCATCTGAGTATTTAAAGATACCAAATGTATGCTTGCATTTAAATGGTCGGGTTGAAGGTGCAACTGAAGTAGACCTTTTATCTAGAATTAAACTATCGGATTCATCTTATTTATCCTCCGATTCTTTTGTATCTTCAAAATGGTATTATCATTTTAAAAGAGATCTAGAGACATCTAGCGCAATAGTTTTTATAGGTTACTCGATGTATGACATTGATATTAAAAAAATACTATTTAGTAACCCTAACTTTATTGAAAAAACTTATTTTATTGTAAAAGAGGGAGCCGATTTCAAAGAAACTTTTGCGTTACGCAAATTCGGGCATATAGTTCCTATTGGTGGTGAAAAGTTTGCTGAACTCATGGAAGGAGTTAGCCTGAACACTTCAAGTGATACATATACAGAGAGCCTGACGCATTACGAGATTGTAGATAGCTTTTCAGAAGTTAGAGATACAGATAGTGAAAATTTTCTACTTTATGGGAATTATGAAACGGATGTGATTCAAAGTTCGTTTGTTAATGAAGATATAATACCATTTTCAATAAGAAGAAATAATATTAGTGACTGCATTGAATTTATTAAATCAAATAAAAATTTATTTATTCATAGTGACTTAGGAAATGGTAAATCAGTATTTTTGGAAGAATTAGCATTTAATCTTACACTTGGGGGGTTTCAGACATATTTTTTAAATAATAACGAAGCTAATTATTTAAATGACATCGATAAGATATCAAATGTAGGCTCAGATCTTGTGATTATAGTTGATGGTATTTACAATTATCCGGAGCTAATTGAGTATCTTAATAATACTCATCATAGAAAGGTACGGTGGATTGTAAGTGATCGAACAAACTTACTATTAAAGTTTCAAGAAATCTGCAATATTGATTTCCTTGAAATCAATATTGATCTTCTCTCTGATAGTGAAATTATAGAAGCAATAAATATAATTGATAACCTAGCAGCTTGGAACGAATTTTCAATTAAAAGTTTGAGCAATAAAAAGAGAGAGATTAAAAACAGATATAACTCTCAAATATCATTACTACTTCTAGGCCTATTGAATAGCCCGAATATAAAAAAGAAAATAACAACTCAAACCGATGCTCTCTACTTAGATGAAGCATTTAAGAAAACTGTATTTTCGATTTGTTTATGTGAAATCGTAAACGTAGTACCTACAACTAGTTTAATATCTGAAATTATTGCAGATAATGAAATACTAAATTCAAGACTTAGAAAGTCTAATGAATTTAATTCGATATTTACATACGCAAAAAATACAGTTAAATGTAAATCAAGTATATTAGCTTTATCTCTTTTGAATACAACTTTTTCAGATTCCTATGTGTTAGAAATGTTGCTAGATATAGTTGAGAGGTTAGATAAGCATAGAGATAATACACCTGAATTACATGAAGTAAAAAAATCATTATTGAGATTTCATTTTGTAGAAAAAATACTACCACAGAAAAAAAAGTATCTAAATCGTTATTATGAACAACTAAAGATTAAATGTAAGTGGTTACTAAGTAGTCCGCACTATTGGGTTCAATATGCAATGTGTCGCTTAGCATATAATGACTTTCAAAAAGCACAAGATTATCTTACTACTGCGTATGAACAAGCTAAGACTAAAAAGGTAGATTTTCATACAGATGATATTGATACGCAACAAGCTAGGTTATTTCTGAACCAGTCACTGAATAGTCACGATCCAAGTGAATCATATAAGCTTTTCAATTATGCGAACGTGCTCCTCTCTAAACTGCCTAATGATGGAAAAAAATTTAGACAAGTGCTTATTTATAGAAAAATTTTCTCAGAGCAATATTTAAATTACACCCCTAAAAATAAAACTTCATTTGAGCATTCCTGTAAAGCATTATTAGATGATGCCAATAAAGCTTTAACAGGTAATACAGATAACATTACAGCGAATAATTTTAAAACTATGAGGTTTATTAATGAATCAGAAGAAATGCTGACAGAGATATTGATTAATATAAAATCTAATCGGTCTTAGTATGATAAGAACAAGGACTAAACTTTAATTTGAGTAGTTTGGCATTAGACTAAAGTCTATAGGTTAGATTTATTCACTTATTAGGTTTGTTTTAATCGTTTGTCGTTTTTGTGGTAATTCTCTAAAGTTCAGTTGTCGGCAACAAGCACGGCTTAACCAACAGGACTACGACCATGAAACTTACTCTTATCAAAACTATCGCTCTTAGCTCACTACTTACATGTTCAGCTGCTGCAATGGCTGAGCAAAGTGATTACAAATTAATGGTTATTGAAACTGCAACAGCGCCACAGCCACTTGAGCAATCATTTAATAGCTGTGCACTGAATGTTAAGTCAAAAAATTACGCTGAGGCTGAAGCAATTTGTACTAAAGCAATTGCACTTTTAAAAGACACAGATGGCCCTAAATTTAAAGTACGCCAACTTACATCGTTTGCATTAAGCAACCGTGGTGTTGCACGTTTAAAAGCGAACAACGACACTGCTGGCCTTGCTGATTTATACGAAGCAAACCAAATGTCTACAAGTACAATGGTATCGCACAACTTAACTCGCGCTAAAGAAGAGCTTTCTTTATAAGTACTTTAGAAACGCTTTTATAAAGTGCTTACCAAAAGCATGTTATAAAATAGCGAGAGTAAAAAAGCCCATGTTAGGTTAATTCCTAACATGGGTTTTTTTGTTTTATTTAACGCGTAAGTTAATACCTTAAATACGTTAATAGAGTAGGGTGTGTATTTATAATTAATATTTTGGGTATGCTTGTTTAGGCTACGCGAATATAATGCGAGATAACCGTATAAAAAATAATAACCCTTCTGCTTTGCTTATTTTGAGCAAGGCATCATTAAATAAATATTGAGATTTAAACCATGGCACCAGGAACCAGCCTAAGCGTACTTGAAATAAGTGCGATATTTTT